>NZ_JBFUAI010000009.1:0-165586 GCF_056406355.1 Cellulomonas sp. P1_C4
ACCGCACCCGGCGCCCGGGCCRACGCGGTGCGCGCCGCCGCGTCCGCCGTGCGGGACGCCGCCGAGATGCTCGGCGACGAGCTGTGCCGCAGCACGGGGCGGCTGCTGACGCAGTCGACGGAGTCGGCCCGTGTCGCCGCCGACCTGCTCGACGAGGCGGCCGCCGCCGGCCTCGGCGCTGCCGGTCGGGTGCTCAGCGGAGGCTCCCCGGCGCTCGACCTCGTGCGGCGCGTGCCGCACGGTGTCGTCGCCGTGATCACCCCGTGGAACGACCCCTACCCGGCGGCGGCGGGCCTGATCGCCGCGGCGCTGGTGACCGGCAACACGGTCGTGCACAAGCCGTCCGAGCGGAGCGCCCTGCCCGGCTGGCACCTGGCGCGCCTGATCGCGGAGCACCTGCCGGACGGCGTGCTCGACGTCGTCAACGGCGACGGTGCCACGGGGGAGGCGCTCGTCGCGGACCCGCGTGTCGCGCTCGTCGCGCAGGTCGGGAGCACGGCGACCGGTCGTCGGATCGCGGCCGTCGCGGGTGCCCGAGGGGCGCGGGTGATCCGGGAGAACGGCGGCAAGGACCCGCTGCTCGTCGACGAGGGCGTGGACCCGGCGTGGGCCGCGCGGCAGATCGCGACGGGTGCCTTCACCAACACCGGCCAGCTGTGCACGTCGGTCGAGCGTGTCTACGTGCACGAACGGGTCGCCGACGAGGTCCTCGCAGAGCTGGTCTCGGTGTGCGACGCGCTCCGCGTGGGCGATCCCCGCGTGGGCTCGACCGACCTCGGGCCGCTCGTCGACGAGGAGCAGCTGGCCGTCGTCGAGCGGCACGTCGACGCCGCCGTGGCCGCCGGCGCCCGGCTGCTGGCCGGCGGGCGCCGGCTCGCCCGCGACGGGTGCTTCTATCCGCCGACCGTGCTGGACGGGTGCACGCCCGCCATGGACGTGATGACCGAGGAGACCTTCGGACCGGTCGCGGCGATCACCAGGGTGCCGGACTTCGCCACCGGCCTCGAGCTCGCCGGTGGCGGAAGGTACGGGCTGGCCGCGACCGTGCTCACGCCCCACCTCGAGCATGCGCTGCGTGCAGCCGACGAGCTGGAGGTGGGCACCGTGAAGGTCAACGCGGTCTTCGGCGGCGCCCCCGGCGGCTCGGCCGACCCCCGCAAGGACAGCGGCGCCGGCGCAGGCTACGGCCCCGACCTGCTCGAGGGCATGACCGTGCTCAAGGCGGTCCACCTCGAGGCGCTGCCTGTCATCGGCCGCTGAGCGCGGCACGGTGTGCGCGGCCGCAGCACCGCTGGGTCGACGAAGGCAGGATCAGCGCTGTTGCGCCTCGCCGATCACCCCGCCGAATCTCGACCCGACGATGACCACGTGATGCGGTGTCATGCGACGTTCGGGCCGAACCGGTCCCAGACGCGATGCCGACCGAGTGCCACCTCGAGGGCCTCGACCAGGACGGCGGCCTCCGCGGCGACCACGACGCCGGCCGCCGACTCGTCCACGCCCGCCGCTGCCAGGACGCCGCGGGCGTCGGGAACGGCGAAGATCGCCTTGGCGTGGCGGTAGGCCTCCTGGACCATCTTGGCCACCCGCGGGTCCACACCGTCGGCGGCGGTGCCGGCCTTGGCGTCGAACACCGGACGAGCGTCCGGCGCCGGCGCTGCCGACCCGAGAAGGACGACCGCGTCGAGCTCGACGGAGCTGGCGGTCAGCCACGTCCGCTGGGCGACGGTCGCCGGGCGGCCGTCCGCCAGCGGCCCACCGTGCGGGGAGACGACCAGCGGGAGGACGCCGGCTTCGGCCAGCCCCGCGTGCACGGCCTCGAGCACGTCCAGGTCGGTCGAGTCGTCGGCCACCAGACCCACCACACGGCCGGCGATCGGCCAGACGTCTCCCACCTGCGAGAGCGCGGCGCTTGGAGTGACGTCGGCAGGCACCTGGGTCGCGCTCGGCGCCCGCAGACCCAGACCTCGCGCGACGATGGCACACAGCTCGGCGTCGATGTTGGCGAGCGCCTGCAGCTGGCGTTCCTTGATCGCCTGCTCGTAGCACTTGCCTAGCTCGAACGTGTACGCCTGGGCGGTGTGGGCCTTCTCGACGGGGGAGAGGCTGGCCCAGAACAGTCGCGGCTGACTGAAGTGGTCGTCGAACGACGCGGGCGCCCCGCGCTCCTTGACGGCCGGCCCGACGGCGGTCGGCACGTCGAGGAACGCCAGATCTGCTCCGGCCTGGAACGGGCACCCGCCGTCCAGCGAGTTCGGTCGGTACGGGGCGACCCCGACGTGGTCCGCGCTCTGGTGCATGCCGTCGCGCAGCATGTCGTTGACCGGGGCGTGCGGCCGGTTGATCGGCAGCTGCGTGAAGTTCGGTCCGCCCAGCCGGCTGATCTGGGTGTCGATGTAGGAGAACAGCCGCCCCTGCATCAGCGGGTCGTCGGTGACGTCGATGCCGCGGACCAGGTGCCCGACGTGGAACGCGACCTGGTCGGTCTCGGCGAAGTAGTTGCGGGGGTTGGCCTCGAGGGTCAGCAGCCCGACCGGCTGCACGGGCGCGAGCTCTTCGGGGACGAGCTTCGTCGGGTCGAGCAGGTCGATCCCCTCGAACACCTGCTCCGGGGTGTCCGGGAAGACCTGCACGCCGAGCTCCCACTGCGGGAACGCGCCGGACTCGATCGCCAGCGCGAGGTCGCGACGGTGGAAGTCCGGGTCGGCCCCGGCCGCGAGCTGGGCCTCCTCCCACACCTGGGAGTGCACGCCGGCCCGCGGCTTCCAGTGGAACTTCACCAACGTCGTGCCGCCGTCGTCGGCGACGAGGCGGAACGTGTGGACCCCGAAGCCCTCCATCGTGCGGTAGGAGCGGGGGATACCACGGTCGGACATGTTCCAGATCGTGTGGTGCTGGGCCTCGGTGTGCAGCGAGACGAAGTCCCAGAAGGTGTCGTGCGCGCTCTGCGCCTGCGGGATCTCCAGGTCGGGGTGCGGCTTGACGGCGTGGATCACGTCGGGGAACTTGATCGCGTCCTGGATGAAGAACACCGGGATGTTGTTGCCGACCAGGTCGAACGTGCCCTCGGCCGTGTAGAACTTCGTCGCGAAGCCGCGCGTGTCCCGCACGGTGTCGGCGGAGCCGCGTGACCCGACGACGGTCGAGAACCGGACGAACACCGGCGTGACGACCTCCGCCTGGAGGAACTGCGCGCACGTCAGCTGCGCAGCGGTGCCGTACGACTGGAATGTCCCGTGCGCGGCCGCGCCGCGGGCGTGCACGACGCGCTCCGGGATCCGCTCGTGGTCGAAGTGCGTGATCTTCTCGCGCAGGTGGTGGTCCTGAAGGAGTGTCGGACCCCGCCGCCCCGCCTTGAGGGAGTGGTCCGTGTCGGACAGCGGCACTCCGCCTGCCGTCGTGAGCCACCGTCCGGCCTGCTGACGGGCTGCGTCGCCCTCCGCGAGGTCGCGCCCCGTCGCGGACACCGGCGCGGGGCCGGTCGTCGAGGGCTTGGGCGGGAGGGGATCGCGCGGGTCTGTCGGCTCCTCGGGAGGGGCGGGGGTTGCTCCGGGGACGCCGGGAGGGGTGCTGGGCTGGGCCATGGGCGGGCTCCTCGCCTCGAGGCACGGTCGTCGCACGTGGCTGGACGATCCGCCGCACCGGTCGCACCACTATCCGACGAGCCGACGTCGCACGCACCCGGTGCCCGCATGGGGGTCGAGGCTTGCCCGCGCGGGCGGGCGATGCCGGGCGTAGCGTCGATCTCGCGTCGAGGCGTGGCGCTCTCCGCCGCACGAGGACGACCACCATGCGCATCGGAATCATCGCCCCACCCTGGGTCCCCGTACCGCCGCCGGCGTACGGCGGTACGGAGTCTGTGATCGACCGCCTGGCCCGGGGTCTGCTGGATGCGGGCCACGAGGTCCTTCTGGCGGCCGCCGCCAACAGCGAGTGCCCGGTACGCCAGGTGCCCGGGACGGCGCCGGCGCCGGCGGACCGCCCCCTGACCGGCGACGCGGTCTCCGAGCTGACCCACGTCATCAACGCCTACGCGGCGATGCGCGATGTCGACCTCATCCACGACCACACGCTCGCCGGGCCCCTGCTGGAGCACCCGGACGGGACGCCGCCGATCGTGACGACGAACCATGGGCCGTTCAACTCGGCGCTCGCACCCCTCTACGAAGCGATGCGCGGAGTCGCCATCATCGCGATCTCCCACCACCAGGCCTCGACGGCCCGCGGCATACCCGTCGCCGCGGTGATCCATCACGGCATCGACGTCGACCGGGTCCCGGTCGGTGCCGGTGACGGCGGCTACGTCTCCTTCGTCGGCCGGATGTGCAAGGAGAAGGGCCCGCGGGAGGCGGTCCTCGTTGCGCGCGCGGCGGGGATGCCTCTGAAGATCGCGGCCAAGCTCCGGGAACCCCGCGAGTACCAGTACTTCGAGCAGGAGGTCGAGCCGTTGCTGTCGCGCGAGATCGAGTACGTGGGTGAGCTCGGGGAGCGGGACAAGCTCGCGCTCATCGGAGGCTCGACGGCGCTGCTCGATCCCATGCAGTGGCCCGAGCCGTTCGGGCTCGTGATGATCGAGGCGCTCGCGTGCGGCACGCCCGTCGTCGCGACCCCGGCCGGAGCAGCACCCGAGATCGTCGACGACGGAATCACTGGCTACCTGCGGCGTGACCAACGTGGCCTGGTGAGCGCGCTCGAGTTGGCGGGTGCGCTCGACCGGGGCGCCTGCCGGACGGCGGCCCGTGAGCGGTTCTCGACCAGGCGGATGGTGGACGACCACCTCGAGCTGTACTCGCGGGTGGTTGCCGCGCGTGCGTCCGAGCGGCCGCAGGCGCCACGGCCGGCCCGCGCCGCGCAGCCGCCCGACATCGTCGCCAACGGCCGTCCCGTCTTGGCCGCAGCGTCCGGGACCGCCGCACACCGCTCCCGCCCGTCATGATGTCGACGCCCGACGAGACGATGACCTCGGTCGGTGGGCCGGGCGCGGTCACCCTCTTCGAGGGCTCCTCGTTCTGCCTGTCGGGGATCGACGGAGACATTGATCCCCGCCGACCTCACGGAGTCTTCTTCGAAGACACCCGCATCATCTCGGCCTGGCAGGTGCTGCTCGACGGTCGACCGCTCGAGGCGCTCGCGGTCATGACGCCCGAGCCGTTCCGCGCCGTCTTCGTCGGCCGGAACCCGAGGGACGGACTCGACGACACGGACCTCGTGGTGGAGCGCCAACGGCGCGTGGCGACCGGCCTGCGCGAGGACGTGCTGGTCCGCAACTACGGGCGGGCCGCCGCGACCTTCGTGCTCACGGTCCGGGTCGCCGCCGACTTTGCCGATCTCTTCGAGGTCAAGGACGGTCGGGTCAAGCGGGTCTGGGACCACAGCGCCCGCGTGGACGCGAACGAGGTCGTGCTCGAGGCCGAGTGGCACGGTCACCGACGTGGGGTGGTCATCACGTCCGACGGTGGGGAGCCGGACGTCAGCGGCGTCACGTTCCGGGTGACCGTGCCGGCCCGCGGCACGTGGTCGGGCCACGTCATCGCGCACCCGGTCGTCGACGGCGCGCGGGTGGCGAGCAGCTTTCCCGTGGGGAAGCCGCTGGAGGACTCGGCCCCGTCGCGGCGCTATCGAGCCTGGCGAGAGCACGCGCCGGTGGTCGACGTCGAGGACGAGTCGCTCCAGCGCATCCTGGAACGCAGCCAGACCGATCTGGGGGCGCTGCGCATCACCGACCCGGCACATCCCGAGCGCACCGCGGTCGCCGCGGGTGCCCCGTGGTTCATGGCCTTGTTCGGTCGGGACTCGCTGCTCGCGTCGTTCATGGCGTTGCCGGTCGACCAGTCGCTCGCGCTCGGCACCCTCCAGACGCTCGCCCACTTCCAGGGCAGCAAGGTCGACCCGCTGACCGAGGAGCAGCCCGGCCGGATCCTTCACGAGGTCAGGCTCGGCGTCGACACGGGACTCGCCCTCGGCGGCGGGGGCGTCTACTACGGCACCGCGGACGCGACACCCTTGTTCGTCGGGCTCGTCGGGGAGCTGTGCCGCTGGGGCTTCGGTGACGACGAGCTCGCTGCGCTCATGCCGCACGTCGATCGCGCCCTGGAGTGGGTCACCGAGCACGGTGACCGTGACGGGGACGGCTTCGTCGAGTACGAACGCCTGCACGAAGGCGGCTTGGCGAATCAGGGCTGGAAGGACTCCTGGGACGGGATCACGTTCGCGGACGGCTCCCTCCCGCGCGCGCCGATCGCGCTGTGCGAGGTCCAGGGCTACGTGTACGCCGCCTACGTCGCGCGTGCCCTGCTCGCCCGGCACCAGGGGGACGACCGCTTGGCCCAGGAGTGGCGGGACCGCGCCGCCGTGCTCAAGGACGAGTTCAACCGGCGCTTCTGGCTACCGGACCGCGGCATGTTCGCGCTCGCCCTGGATCGCGACAAGCGCCCTGTCGACGCGTCCGCATCGAACGTCGGGCACTGTCTCTGGACCGGCATCGTCGACGAGGACAAGGCGGAGCTCGTCGCCGACCGGCTGCTGTCGCCCTCGATGTTCACGGGCTGGGGCGTGCGCACGCTGGCCTCGGACATGGGGGCGTACAACCCCGCGAGCTACCACAACGGATCGGTCTGGCCGCACGACAACGCCCTGATCGCCGCTGGGCTGATGCGCTACGGATTCGTCGAGCATGCTCAGCGCATCGCGGTCGGGCTGCTGGACGCCGCCGACCGGTTCGGTGGTCGGCTCCCAGAGCTCTTCTGCGGGTTCGCGCGTGACGAGTACCCCGGCGGTCCGGTCCCGTACCCGACGTCATGCTCGCCCCAGGCCTGGGCGACGACCACCCCGCTGCTGCTGCTGCGCACGCTCTTGCGGTACGACCCCTGCTTGCCGCACGAGACGGTCTGGCTGTCGCCCGCAATGCCGCCCGGCTTCGGTCGCGTGCGCGTCGAGAACGTGCCGCTGGGCGGTGCCCGCGTGCGTTTCGACGTCGCGTCCGAGGAGGAGGCCCACATCGCTGACCTCCCGGCGGGCCTCACCCTGTCCAGGACTCCGCGCCCCTTGAGTCACGACCTGGATCCGGGCTCCGCACGGGGATAGAACTCTGTCAGCGCGGTGTATGCGTGTCCCACCGGGTCGACGAACAGGGGCCCGGACCTGATGGTCCGGGCCTTCGTCGTGTGAGCGACCGACCGGCGGCGAGGCGTCCGGTCACGCGTCGTCCTCTGGGGGTGCCGGGGCGCCGTCGCGTTCATCGCGCTCGGCCCAGCGCAGCAGCGGCGCCAGGTCGAACACCGCGTCGTCGATGCCGGCATGGAGATCGCCGAGCTCGGCATAGCGCGCGGGGACCGTGAACAGCGTGCAGTCGCGGGGGTCGACGTCGTCGATCTCGTCCCAGCTCAGCGGCGTCGACACCGTGGCTTCCGGGGTTCCGCGGACCGAATAGGCCGAGGCGATCGTGTGGTCGCGGGCGTTCTGGTTGTAGTCGACGAACACGAGCGAGGGGTCCCGGTCGCGCCGCCACCAGGTGGTGGTGACGTCTCCCGGTGCACGGCGCTCCACCTCCCGCGCGAAGGCGAGCGCTGCTCGTCTCACGTCCGCGAACCCGTGCTCGGGCCTGATCCGCACGTACACGTGCAGCCCGGAGCCGCCGGAGGTCTTCGGCCAGCCGACCGCGCCCAGCTCGTCCAGGACCTCCCGCGCCACGTGCGCTACTCGCCGGACCCGGTCGAAGGGGCAGTCCGGCATCGGGTCCAGGTCGATGCGCCACTCGTCGGGGCGCTCGGTGTCGCCCCGGCGGCTGTTCCACGGGTGGAACTCGACGGTCGACATCTGCACCGCCCAGATCACGTGGGCGAGCTCGGTCACGCACAGCTCGTCGGCGGTGCGGCCGTAGCGCGGGAAGTAGAGCTCCACCGTCTCCATCCAGGGCGGCGCCCCGCGCGGCAACCGCTTCTGGTGCACCTTCTCCCCGGCGACGCCCGTCGGGTAGCGGTGCAGCATGCACGGGCGCTCCCGCAGCGCACGCACGATCCCGTCACCCACGGCGAGGTAGTAGCTCGCGAGGTCGAGCTTGGTCGCCCCGCTGGCGGGGAAGTAGACGCGGTCGGGGTTGGAGATCCGCACGGTGCGGGACCCGACCTCGAGCTCCACGGCGGGTGAGTGTTCCGGGGCCATGACTCATTCAAGCGCGCGGCGTGCCTCCGCGGCCGCAGGCTGATCGCGTGATCATCCCAGGAGACGGTCGAGGGCGGGCGTCGCACGCCCGGTGCGTCGTACGGCCTCGCTCAGGCCGCGGGCCAGCTCGTGCATCTCCTCGGGGGCGGCCCGGCTGTGTGCGCCGAACCACAGCTCCCCTCGGGGACCGTCGAGCACACGGCGCCAGTAGCGGACGACCAGCCCATCCGGGAGGCGGTAGAGGATGCGCAGGTTCGTGGGGATCTCGGCGTTGCCGTCGGCGCGCAGGGCGGCGAACGCCTGGCGGGTGGCGCTCACCATGAGGCGCAGGGTGGCCGCGTCGGCGGCGAGTGTGGTCGGGTCGCCCCCGACCCGGTAGAGCGCGAACGCGATCGGCACGACGAACGCGGCGTGCCCCACCAGCCAGTCCTCGATGTCGGCGCTGATGAGGGTGGGAAACCCGGCTCCCTCGAGCACACGCTGCAGGTGCCTGACTCGGGGACTGGTGCTGCCGTCCGACTCGCCGAGCATCGTCTTCTGCTGCCGGATCAGCACGTACCGGACGACCGGGCCGTCCCGGATGCCTCCCGCCGCCGGGAAGCCGAACAGCGCACGGCTACCCAAGGTGGCCGTCAGCTCGGCTTGCATGTCGGCCGTGTTGCCGAAGAACAGCACGTCGGAGCCGTCCGTCATTGTCGTCAGGACGGGCAGGGTGCCCCGGAGCTGCTCAGCGCGCACCGGGACCAGCACCAGCTCGAAGCGATCGTCTGCGGCGAGCTCGCCGACCGAAGGCACTGTCACCACGGAGCGGTCCCCGGTCTCGGCATCGTGCAGGACAAGCCCATGGGTCTGCAGGTCGGCCAGACGAGCACCGCGGGCCAGGAGGGTCACGTCGTGCCCCGACTGCACGAGCCTGCCCGCGTACACACCGCCGATCACGCCGGCGCCGAGCACCAGGATCCGCACCAGTGCACCCTCCAACGTCGTCGAGCCGCGTTCCGTCAGTCAACCGCAGTGACGCGCAGTGGTGCAGCCTCACCCGTGACCCCTCGGGTCGCGACTCGCGACCCCGGTCGAGCGGTCCTGCTACGACACCTCGTCGTGGTCGATTGCCGGTGGATGCGCGGACCGCCTGGGTCCGAGCTCAGGCCGCTCCCGCTGTGGTCGACCGGTCCCCGTGGTCTCCGAGAGCGATCGTGCCGGACAGGACCATGGCGGCGGTCGTCTCGGGTCTGGCGTAGCCGACGGGCAGGGAGCCGGGACCTGCGCTCAGGTCGACCTCGTCCATCGCGAGAGCCGACCGCAGCTGGCGTCCGACGGCTGGTCGGACCCGTCCGATGGTGGTGGCCCCCAGCATGAGCGCTACCCGGGGGGCGTGCCTGGGTGCTGTGCGGCGCCCGTCGGCGGCCTGCACCGCGTCCGCGAGCTCGTTCATCGTCAGGCAGGCCGGGCCGCAGATCTCCAGGGCGCGGCCCCGGGCCGAGGTGTCGGTCACGGCGCGGTCGACGATGGACGCCACGTCGACGACGGAGACGAAGTTGATCGGATTGGCTCCTCGGCCGAACACGACCGGTCTGCCCGACCTGGTCGCCGTCCGGCGGAGGATGTCGATCCACAGCTCCAGGTACGCCGTGGCGCGCACGATCGTCAGGGGCAGCCCGAGGGAGGTGGCGTGCGTCTCCGCGGCGTACTTCATCCGGAACAGCTCCATCGGGTGGTTGGCCGAGGCGCCCACCACCGACATGAGGACCAGGTCGGCACCCGCTGATCGCGCGACGTCGGCGAGCCTGATGTTGCCGTCCCGGTCGATCGCGGCGGGGTCCGCACCGTGGCTGCCGGGGAAGCCGTGCATCGCCGACACGACGACCGCCACCCCGTCCACGGCGCGCGCCAGCGAGGAGCGATCGCGGACGTCGCCCCGCACGAGCGAGATGCCGTCGCTCACGACCTTCGCGGCACGAGCCGGATCGCGTGTCATCACGCGGACCGGCAGGCCGCGCGCCGCCAGGCGACCGACGACGAGACTCCCGAGCCGGCCCGTGCCGCCGACGACGAGGATCACGGCGCCACCCCCGGACGGACCTGGCGCTGCACCGCGTCGTCGACGTCGCCGGTGTCATTCACCGGCTCGAGGTAGAACCGCGCCCACGCTGCGCAGCCCCGCTCGACCCCGAAGATCACGACGCCCCGCATCAGGTGGGGCGAGCCGTCCGGGCGCGTGCCTCGGTGCTCCCACTCGCTCCACACCGTGGAGCCCTCGACCGTGAGCCGCAGCACCTCGGCGCTGATGTCGGGCACGGCCGCGAAGATCTGCTGCCAGTTCTTGCGCACCTGCTCCCTGCCGACGAAGCCCCGTTCGGGATGTGCCGGCGTCTCGTTGCGGTAGGCCGGGGCGAAGCAGGTGACGAGAGCGTCGAGGTCGTGTGCGTTGGTCGCCGCGGAGAGTCGACGAACGAGCGCCGCGGGTCCGTCCTGGACGGTCGGAGGGGTCCCCATGATGAGCGGCTTCCAGCTGGAAAGGTGGGTGTGGCCCCGACGAGTGGGCCGTGAGGGGCACGTCGACCAGATATTTGCTACAGTGCCATGTAATCGATACATCACTATGGAACTAAAAGGAGGCCGCCGTCAAGAGCACCACGCGCCGGTACGACGCCAGCGGGCGTCAGGCACAGGCGGCTCGGTCGCGGTCGGCCGTCGTCGATGCCGCCCGCGACCTGTTCCTCGCGACGGGCTATGCCGCGACGACGATCGCCTCGATCGGTGCCCGGGCGGGCGTCTCGGTCGAGACGATCTACAAGGTGTTCGGCGGGAAGGCGGGCCTGGTGCGGGCCGTCTGCGACGGTGCGCTCGCAGGCGTCGGTCCCGTCCCTGCCGAGCAACGGTCCGACGAGCTCCAGCGCGGCGAACCGGACCCGCGCGCGATCATCCGTGGCTGGGGCGCGCTGACGGCCGAGGTGGCGCCGCGGATCGCGCCCATCCTCCTGCTGGTGCGGGACGCCGCGATCAACGACCCCGCGATGGCCGAGCTCCAGACGGAGATGGACCAGTCCCGGCTGACGCGGATGACGCACAACGCGGCGAGCCTGGCGGACGCGGGCCACCTGCGTGCCGGCCTCGACCTCGGGAGC
Source organism: Cellulomonas sp. P1_C4 (assembly GCF_056406355.1). Taxonomy (NCBI): domain Bacteria; kingdom Bacillati; phylum Actinomycetota; class Actinomycetes; order Micrococcales; family Cellulomonadaceae; genus Cellulomonas; species Cellulomonas sp. P1_C4. The sequence continues at coordinate 11,289 of NZ_JBFUAI010000009.1, forward strand.
GCGGCTGATGTCCTGTGGACCTACAGCTCGCCGGAGCTGTTCGAGCTGCTCGTCCTGCGCCGAGGGTGGGCGGTCGAGCGCTACGGAACGTTCGTCGCCGAGGCGATGATCGCTGCCCTCCTCGCGGACGGCGCTACATCTCCTCTGCCGTCCCCGTGACTCGGACGCGGCCCTCGCGCGGAACCTCCACGACGAGGAGCGACGGTCGCCCCGCCTCTGCCCCTTGGTCGACCGTGATCACGGCAGGCACGTCGACGTGCCTTCCGGCCMGCAGGTAGGCGCCGAGCCCGGCCGCCGCGGACCCCGTCGCCGGATCCTCCCGGATCCCACCCCGCGGGAACGGGTTCCGCGAGGCGAACCGGGTCGCCGAGAGCCGGTGGACGACCGGCACTGTGCCGTCCCATCCGTGCGAGTCCTGCAGCGTCAGCACCGCGTCGCCGTCGTGGTCGAGCCTCTCGAGGACGCCGCCGCGCACCAGGACGAGGGGATGCAGGTTGCCGCCGTGCACCAGCGCCGGACGCATCACGGGGTCGAGATCGTCGCGGTCGAGCCGGAGTGCGCTCAGCAACTCGTCGAGGAGGTCGTCGTCGTCGAGCTCCTCGACCTCGGTATCGACCGCCACCAGGGTCGCCCGCTGCGCGGTCACCTCCACGGGGACGAGCCCCGCGTTCGTCGTCAACCGCACCACGGGTGCCGCGTTCCGCCGCTGCGCCAGGGCCACCCCGAGGCGACCGTCGCATGCCCGCAGAACGCGATCTCCGCGCGCGGGGTGAAGTACCGGACCCGCGCCGCGTCCCGCTCGATCGTGGTGAGGAACGCCGTCTCGCTGAAACCGAGCTCCGCCGCGATCCGGAGCATGTCCGCGTCGTCGAGCTCCTCGGCGTCCAGCACGACGCCGGCCGGGTTGCCCGAGTCAGGGTTCGGCTCGGCAGTGGTGAACGCCCGGTACCTGAGGATCTCCATGTCGCAATGGTCCGCGCATATCACCCGGGATCGCGACGGCCAATCGGACAACGGTGGCCCTCATACGAGTCCTACCAGACGAACGGGACGAGCCGAGCGCGGCCGGCGGCAAAGATGCGGTACCTGTCCCCGAGCGCGGTGGTGAGTGCGAGCTCCTCGATCCGGATGCGATACACGAGGGCGATCACCAGCAGCGCCACCGAACCCGCGGTGCTGACCCAGTTCCCCAGCATCAGGCCGCAGCCGGTGAAGGCGAGCAGCAGACCCGTGTAGCTCGGGTGTCGCAGTACCCGATAGGGGCCACGCTCGATGACCGGTTGGTCGGCGCTCGTCGCCAGGACGACCGTGAAGTACCTGCCCAAGGTGACGAAGGACCACCAGCGGAGCAGAAGGCCCAGCCATCCGATGAGCACGCCGAGGGAGAAGGACCAGGCGCCGCCGCCGATCAGCGCGTCCGGTGCCACGATGCGCCCCACGGGGAGGAGCAGGACGGCGCCGAAGAACATCGCCCGGAACAGCGCCTCCGCGCCCAGGTTGCTGCGGGTCGCGTCGCGCCGCACGCGCAGCACCTGCACCAGCTCGCCCAGGACGAACGCACCGATGCTGATGGTCAGGACGGTGCGCGCCCAGTCGGCCTGGTCGACATACGGCGCCTGCACACGGGGATTATCGTCGCTCGCCCGAGACGGCGAGCTGCCGTGTGCCGCCGAGCCCCGCGGTCATTCCGTTGACCAGCGCGACTCGGAGGAAAAGACTGCGCCTATGGACCTCTCGAGGTCAGCGATCCGCCAAGTCGAGCGCCACCGGCGCCGGTCGGTGACGCTGTTCGGGATCCTGATGGTCGGAGCGGCCGGGTCGGCGTGCGCTGCGCCAGACGAGCATGACGACGCCGTCCCGACCGCGACTCTCGCGACGGCGCAGCCCACTGTGGCGCCCCCGCCGACGGGCAGCGGCGAGCTGTTCGTCGTTCGGCCGTTCGACGGTCCGCAAGCCGAGCCGGTGGCCGACGGCACCACGCACCGCTATCTGAACCCGCACGGGGGTGCGGGGGACGGCCATCGTGTGCCCTCGGACTACCGGTGGATCGAGTACACCGTCCCTGCGGGTTGGGAGGTCGGCGACATCTACATCGGGAAGAACCTCGGCGAGCCGAACGAGGTGGCCCTGAGCTTCTGGACGACGGCGGGCGTCTACCCCGATCCGTGTCGGCGGAGCACGACACTGAGTCCGCTCGACCTCGAAGATCACGGGCATCCGCAGGACGCGGCCATCTCGCTGGCAAGCTACCCCGAGCTGGGGTTGTCGGCGCAGCACGGGCGCGAGGCCTCGGAACCGCGGTCGGTGGTGATTGCGGATCCGACGGACGACACAGGCACGGTCGCGCTGCGCTCCGAGCTGACGGTGCCCGCGGATCTCGACATCACGGCCTGCGATGCCGGCACATACGTGGCGTGGCCGGGTTTCGACGTCGGCGATCGGCCGAACGACAACCACGTCGCCGGGCAGACGGACATCGTCTTCCAGGTCGATGTCGACAGGAACCCGCTCCTCATCGATGCCTCGTTCCGACCCGACACGTCCCAGGAGGACGTCGATGAGCTCAACTCCGTGATCGGCTCGATCGTCATGGAGCGCTGGTAAGCGTCGAACCACGAAGGCCCGGACCTGGTGGTCCGGGCCTTCGCCCTCCGCACGCAGGACGGGACGCGAGCGTTCAGCGCGACAGCTCGTCCACCAGACCGGGCCGGCTCGGCACCCACCCCCACGAGGACCGTGCGGGGGCCGACTGGTCCAGCAGCAACGCGTCCGCGAAGTTGGCGCCGAGCCGGGCACGTGTCTGGTCGGCGGGCTCGGGCACGACGCGCCCGTCCGGGCCGGCGACGGCCTGAGCGATCTCCCGGACCGTCGGGTTCTCGTCGGAGGCGGCCAGCACCCGTCGACCTCGGGGGCCGCCGACCAGCGCCGCGACGTAGGCGTCGGCCAGGTCCTCGACGTGCACCACCGACCAGCGCTGCTCGCCGGACCCGACGAGCCGGAGCGCGCCGTCCGACGTGCGAGAGTCCACCCCGAACACCCCGGGCACCAGGCCACGGCCCTGCCCGTAGACCACCGCCGGCGCCACGATGGTCGCGTGGACGTCGGCTGCGAGCAGTCGCTCCTCGCGCTCGACCCGCCACGCCACGAGCGCCGGGGGACGCAGCGGTCCGTCCGCGTGCACCTGGCCGGCGCCCCAGACCCAGACGCCGCTCGTGTGGAGGTACGGCTTGTCGGTCCCCGAGAACGCCTCGATCACGGCATCGATGACGGCGTCGTCGAACGCGGGGTTGTCCGCGTCCCCGGTCGCGGCGGTGTGGATCGCGGCGTCGACCGTGCGCAGCTGTCCGACGAGCCACGGCGTGTCGGTCAGGTCGCCGACGACCGCCGTCGCGCCCGCCGCGCGGGCCTGGTCGGCGGACGCCTCGCTGCGCGTCACGGCGAGGACCTGGTGCCCGGCGGCGACCAGTGCGGTCAGGACGTTCGAGCCGATGTAACCGGTCGCGCCGGTGAGAAGGACGTTCATGGGGAGACTCCCGAGTGTGCGTCTGAACTGGGTCGTCGCCGATAGTATGGATTCGATACCAGTCTCTTCAACGGAAGTCGGTCACCCCGTGGATACCGTGCCCTACGACGTGCTCGACGTGGCCTGCCCGAGCCGGATGGTGCTCGCCCGCGTGGGGGAGAAGTGGACCGTGCGCATCCTGCTCTCGCTCGACCGCTCGGTCCTCCGGTTCACCGAGCTGCGTGGGCTGCTCACGGACATCACGCCGAAGGTGCTCACGGAGACGCTGCGTGCCCTCGAGCGGGACGGGCTGGTCGCCCGACAGGTCTTCGCGGAGGTGCCCCCGCGCGTCGAGTACCGCCTGACCCCGCTCGGGACGTCGTTGCTCGACGCGGTCCGGCCCCTGCGCTCCTGGTCGGAGGCGAACGCTCCGGCGATCCTCGACTCCCGCGCCCGCGCGGACGCGGCTGCGTTCGTCTAGCCGGTGCTGCCCCAGCTAGGGCGACCCCATGCCCACGTGGGTGGGGTCCCACCGGCGGGTGGTGCCGGCGCCTGGGCCGTGGGTCTGAGCCCGCGCCCGAGCGATGGCCGCCTCGGCGGCGCGCTCGGCGACCTCCACCGACGGGCCGGCCGTGCACCGCATGTGCGGCTCGCCGGGTCGTGGAAACGCGGTGCCGACGGCGCTGCACGACGCGTGGACGGGCTCCGGCGGGGCGGCCGCGGTCTCGGTGGCGGGTGGGGGTGGCGCGGACGAGGCCGCGATGCCCGCGCCGAACGCGCCGGCGACGGCGAGGCCGATAGCAGTTCCGGTGATGGCGAGCAGGCGTCGCACGTGCAGCGCCCGTTCGCCGAGGTCGTGGGGTGGGGTGGGCACCGGGTCCGGGTCGAGCTCGAACTCGATGACGGTCTCGAGGTGTGCACGGCGGTGCACGGTCGCGCTGGTCATGGCACGGTCTTTTCGTCCGTGGGGTGATGTGCTCGTCGACATCGGGCGTGGCCGTGGCTACGCCCGGGAGTGGTCGGCTGTGCGGAGGACGTCGCATCCGCTCTCGGCGCCTTCGTGGATCAACGTGGCGCTCGCCGCCACCTTGCCTCAGTTCAGAGTCCCGTGATCGGGGCGAGCGCCGGATCAGGGGTACCCCCTGGTTTTATGACCTCGTGCCGGGCCTGGTGATACGAGCGGCGGAACCGACACCCGACCCGGCAGGCGCCATCGGGCGCGGCGGGTGAGACTGGCGCGATGATCTCGGCACCGATCCCCACCCTGAGCCTGCCCGGCGGGCGGATCCCCGTCGTCGGCCTCGGCACCTGGCAGTCGGAGGGCGGCGCGGCCGAACGCGCGGTGAGCGCCGCGCTGCAGCTGGGCTACCGGCACATCGACACCGCCACCGGCTACGGCAACGAGGCGGAGGTCGGCCGTGCCCTCGCCACGGTCGGCATCGACCGCGACGACGTCTTCGTCACCACCAAGCTGCCCCCGGAGCACGCCGGCCGGGCCCGGCGGACGCTCACCGAGTCGCTCGCGGCGCTGGGCACCGACCACCTGGACCTCTGGCTCATCCACTGGCCGCCGGGCCGCACGGCCTCGCCCGAGACATGGCAGGTGTTCCGCGAGGCGCGCGACGAGGGCCTCGTCCGCTCGATCGGCGTCTCCAACTACTCGATCGCCCAGATCGACGAACTCATCGAGGCCACCGGCGAGGCGCCGGCCGTGAACCAGATCCCGTACAGCCCGCGCGACCACGACCCCGACCTGCTGGCGGCCCACCGTGAGCGCGGCGTCATCGTGGAGGGCTACAGCCMGCTCAAGCGCACCGACCTGGGCTCGGACGCGCTCGTGGAGGCGGCCCTCGCCCACGACGTCACGCCCGCGCAGGTGGTGCTGCGCTGGCACCTCCAGCACGACGTGGTGGTCATCCCGAAGTCGACCACCCAGGAGCGGATCGCGAGCAACCTGGACGTGCTCGGCTTCGAGCTGACGCCCGAGCAGATGGCGGCGATCGACGCCCTGCGCTGAGCGGCAGCCGGTCCGTGCCGGCACGTGCGCGTCAGCCGTTCGAACCATCCACGGGGAACGAGGCGTACCACCGGGGCTGCTCGGCGCTCGCCTCGGGCCGGGCCGCGCTGGGCACCTGCTCCTCGTAGAGGACACTGCCCGGGCCGAACGTGTCGGACCATCCGACCCCGGGGACCTGCTGGTCGTAGACGGAGCCTCCGGACCGGTAGGCGGGTGGTGCCTGCACGGGCATCGGCGCCGGAACCTGCGCCGGCGAGCCGAGTCCGAGCGGGCGCAGCCACCCGGACACGAGCGCGACCGTCACCGCGGCCAGGGCCACGACGACGAGTGCGAGGACGAGCGTGCCGCGCGAGAACCCGGAACGGGGCGACGGCGTGACGGTAGGTGCGGCGGTGATCACGATGACCTCCAGGGACGGGCTCCCCGGCTGGGAGCTGCACCGCCACCGTCCGTCGGCCCGGTCACGGAGGGCCTATCACCGCGGTATCGCCGCGGTATCGGGTCAGGCGCAGGCCGGGCGGTACGGCGTCCCCGGCAGGTAGGCGCCCCACTCCTGCTTGGTCAGGGGCCGCCCGGCGAGCGCGCACGCGGCGTCCTTCCAGTGCTGGACGTCCAGGTCGAGACGCTCGACGCCGTTCCCGGTGCCGACGAACACGTAGCCGTCGGGCGTCGGCGCGAGGGAGGCGTCGCCGTCGGTCGCCGGGATGTCCCGGGTGGTCCCGATCGGGGCGAACGTCGTCGCGTCCCAGATCGAGAGCGCGACCTCGGTGTAGCCGTTCAGACCCAGGAGGAGGCGTCCGTCCGCGCTGTACCGGAGGGTCGAGTACTCCGTCAGGCCCCCGCTCGCGACGCGGGTGGTCGTGCCTGTTTCTAGGTCCCGCGCGACGATCTCGCCGGTGGACTTCCACAGGAGCAGGCGCTCGTTGTCGGGCGTGAAGGTCAGCGCGGCGTCGATCGGGTCGTCGGGTCCGACGGTGTCCGTGACGATCCGCTTGCCCGTGGGCACGGCGTAGACGATCAGCGTGGACGGGCCGCCGAACCAGGACGCAGCGAGCTTCGACGAGTCGGGCGAGAAGGCGAGGGCGCGCGGCTTCGGCAGGCCCCAATCCGGGTCGGCGATGTCGGCGAGCGAGTCGGTGAACACCGGCTCCGTGGTGTCGGCGAGGGCCCACACCCGCACGGTGTCCGTGATGGGGCCCCCGTCGGGGTGCGCCCCCTCCGGCACCGGCGCGTCGGACAGGTCCTCGGTGAACTCCGAGGTCGCGACGTACCGGCCGTCCGGCGAGACCGCCAGCCAGGACGCGTGCACGTCGTCGCGCGACCACAGCAGGCTCCCGTCCGCGACCGACCACATCCTCAGGTGCCCCGTGCGGTCGGCGGCGACGACGGAGGCGCCGTCGGGCGTGACCGCGAGCGCGGTGACCCGTCGGTGCAGGGGCGGGTTGTACGTGCCGTCCGGCTCGGGGTACGGCCCGAGCCACAGGTCGCGCACCTTGTGCAGGCTGCCCTGGTCGAACACGGCGACCTTGCCGTCGTAGAACCCGGCGGCCACGACCGTGCCGGGCGGCCCCGCGGACACCTGATCGATGGGTTCGGTCGGCTCGGTGGTGATGATGCTGCTCGCACCGTCCAGCGAGTAGGTCGTGGTCCGGGACTCCTCGTCGACCGCGACGACGGTGTCGCCGTCGGCCGGCAGGGCCACGAGCCGCACCATGACGCTCGTCGCCGGAGCGCGCAGCACCAGGCGCAGGTCCGCGGCGTCGTAGACCTCCACGGTGCCGTCCCGGTACCCGATCGCGAGCCGACCGCCGTCCGTCGAGTACGCCACGGCCGTCGGAACGGACGAGCCGGGCAGGACCGTCGAGGCGCCGCCGACGAGGTCGTGGAGCGTCACGGTCCCGAGCTGGGACGCGACCGCGAGGGTCGCTCCGTCCGGGGAGAGCGCGACGTCCCCGGCGGCGAGGTACGGCCCCGACCAGGCGCCGGTCGCCAGGTCGACGGCGAGCGCGAGCTGCGGCGGGTTGGCGTCCGCTCGCCCCAGGTACTCCATCACCAGGGCGACCCGGCGGCCGTCGGCGCTGAACCGGATGCTGTCGGGCGCCTCTTGGTCCGAGCGGGACGCCGGGAGCTGGGGCAGGGGGAGCAGCCGCGGGCCGAGCCACGCGCCCCCGTCGTTCGTCCACACCCGCAGCGTGCGGTCGGCCATCGAGACGAGGGTCTGGCCGTCCGGGCTGATCGACAGCCGTTCCTGGGCGAAGAAGTCACCCGTGACGGAACCGGGCACCGGCTCGGGAGGCCCGGTCACCGCCCCGCTCGTCGCGTCGAGCCGGACGAGCTCGCGTGCCGCACCGTCCGCGGTGTCGCGCATGACGACGACCGTCCGCCCCCCGTCGACGAATCCCGAGACCCACGGCACGTGCCACCAGTCCACGCCGGGCGGCCCGATACCCATGCTGGTGATGATCGCTCCCGTGCGGGCGTCGACGAGGTACGGGCCGGTGTCGCCCTTCGGGTCGGTCGGCATGGCGTCCAGCATGACGCGGGACCCGTCGGCGCTCACCGCCGAGTCGTCGAACCGCATCGGGATGAAGACGCCGGCGCTCCCGGAGCTGACGACGTCGCGCCGGGCCAGCACGTCGAGGAGGTTGCCCTGCAGCGAGGGACGCGGAGTCATCTCGACGGCCTGGCGGGCGAGCAGCAGCGCCAGGTCGATCCGCGGCTCCGACTGGCTCGCCGACGAGAGCCGGTCGCYGCGGGCGTCCGYGKCGGCCGCCTCCGCCGCCCGGGCCGAGGCGGCGGCCCGCCGGCCGTTCCCGACGGCGATCGACCCACCGAACAGGGAGACCGCGAGGAGCAGCACGACCGCGACGAGCGCTCCGAGCAGCTGTCGGTTGGACCGGGTCCGTGCCTGTAGCCGCCGCGCCTGCTCGCGGTGCTCGTCCTGCTCGTGCTCGGCCGACGCGTCGAGGAACGCGCTCTCGCTCGCCGAGAGCACCGGGTGGGCTCGGGCTCGCCACTCGAGCGCGGTCTGCAGTCGGGCCTCGCGGTAGAGGTCCTCGAGCGGGCGCCCGGCGCGATCCCAGGCGTCCGCGGTGACCTGCAGGTGCGTGAGCGTGCGCTGCCCGTCGACGTCCTCGTCCAGCCAGGAACGCAGCCGCGGCCAGGCCCGCACCAGGCTCTCGTGCGCAAGCGTCGCGGTGTCCGCGTCGGTGGTCACGAGCCTCGACCGCACGAGGAGGTCGAGCAGCCGTGGTGCGTCGTCGGTCTGCTCGAAGACGCGGATCGGTACCCGGACGACGACGGGGTCGCCGCCGGGAGCCGTCGCGACGAGCCGGTGCACGACCGCGCGCAACGAGTCGCGGTCCGCTGCGGGCAGCGAGACGTAGAGACGCTCGGCCGACTGGGCGACCGCGCCCTTGATGCCTCCGCTCGCCGCGTACCCCGCGACCGTCAGCACCGTGCCCTCCCGCCGTGCCCAGGTCTCGGCCAGGGCGTGGCCGAGCAGCGGCAGGGCGCCGGGCTCGCCCAGCACGTCGCGCACGAGCAGGTCGACCAGTCCGGGTTCCAGCAGGAGCCCGCTGCGGCGAGCCGGCTCCTCGACCGCGCGCCGCAGCGCCGCCTCCGAGAGCGGGCCGAGCAGCAGGACGCCACGCTCGACGTGGCGCGCAAGGTCGGCGTTGCCGGACATCGACGCGAGGTGGTCGGCGCGCACCGTCGCGACGACCGTCCGCCCATCGTCGACGAGCGCCGTGAGGCCGCCGAGGAACCCGGACACGTCGGCCTGGACGGTCGGCGCGAACACCTCTTCCAGCTGGTCGACGACGATCACCGGTGTGTCACCGGTCGCGACCGCCGCGGCGAGGGTGGCGACCGGCGTCGCCMCGGGGGTGAGCACGACGACCGGCTGTTCGCGGCGGCGCAGCGCAGGGACGAGCCCGGCGCGGACCAGCGACGACTTGCCGGACCCCGAGGCGCCCACCACGACCAGGAACCGGGACGTGTCCAGCCGCGCCAGGCAGTCGGCGATCTCCTGCTCCCGGCCGGCGAACAGATCGGCCTGGTCGGCGTCGAACGACCGGAGCCCGGGGTACGGGCACACGTCGGAGGGGCGGACCGCCGCCTCGTCCCCGCCTGCGAGCGCAGGGTCCTGCGCGAGGATCGCGCGCTCGAGGTCGACCATCTCGGCCCCCGGATCGAGCCCCACCTCCTCGCGGAGCACCGCCCGGGCACGGCGCAGCACGTCGAGGGCCTCGCGCTGACGACCGCTGCGGTAGAGCGCGAGCGCGTAGAGGGCCCACCGGTGCTCGCGGGTCCGCGTCCGGCTCACCAGCCGCCGACCGTCGGCGACGGCCTCCCCGGTCCGGCCGCAGGCCAGCAGGGCCTCGACGAGCTCCTCCTCGACGGACTCGCGCATCTCCTCGAGCCGCGCCGCCTCGGCGCGACCGTCGTCCCAGTCGAGCAGGTCGGCGAGGGCCGGCCCGGACCAGCACGCCAGGGCCTGGCCGTAGACCGCCACCGCCCGGTTGGCGTCGCCGACCGCCAGGAGCTCCCGTGCCCGGCCGGCCAGCCGCTCGAAATCGGCGACGTCGACGTCGAGACCGTCGGGCGCGAGCACGTACCCGCCGCTCGTCGTGCTGATCCGTTCCGGGCCCAGCGCGCGACGCAGCCGCATCACGACGCCCTGCACGACCTTCGACGACGACGGGGGGACGGAGTCCCCCCACAGGGCCACGGCGAGCTGATCGACCGTCATCGGCTCCCCGGCGTGGACCAGGAGCGCCGCCAGGACCACGCGGTCGCGGCGCCCGAGCGCGCCATCGCCCTCGACCTGTGTCGGACCCAGGAGCCGGACCCTCATTCTCGGAGTGTCCGCCTGCCTGATACCGGGGTCAACGCGCTGATACCGGGGCGATACCGGGTCGTCGGCTCACGTGGTTGCCCGAGTTTTCGCGATCGTATATGATCGCGCACACCGACGGAGAGGGAGTCGATGACGACGGCCACCCAGCTCGGCGACGCGCCGGACGACAGTGCACGCGAGGGGTTCGGCGCGCTCCCGTCCCGCCCGGGAAAGATCATCGCCGTCCACCTGAGCTACGCCTCGCGCGCGGACCAGCGCGGCCGGCGGCCCGCGCACCCGTCGTACTTCCTCAAGCCGTCGAGCTCCGTCGCCGGCTCCGGGGGAGTCGTCGAGCGCCCCGCGGGCACCGAGCTCCTCGCCTTCGAGGGCGAGATCGCGCTCGTCATCGGCACGACCGCGCGCCGGGTCCCGTCGGAGGCGGCGTGGAGCCACGTCGGCTGGGTGACGGCGGCCAACGACCTCGGCCTCTACGACCTGCGGGCCAACGACAAGGGCTCCAACCTGCGCTCCAAGGGCGGCGACGGCTTCACGCCGATCGGCCCCGCGCTCCTCGACGCGCGAGCGGTCGACCCCGGGGCACTGCGCGTCCGGGCGTGGGTGAACGGCCGGCTCGCGCAGGACGACACCACGGCCGGCCTGCTCTTCCCGCTCGTGCAGATCGTGGCCGACCTCTCGCAGCACCTGACGCTCGAGGTGGGCGACGTGATCCTCACCGGCACCCCCGCCGGGTCGAGCGTCGTGGTCCCGGGTGACGTCGTCGAGATCGAGGTCGACGTCGCCGGGGGACCGACCACCGGGCGCCTCGTCACCACGGTGACGCAGGGCGACGTCGCCTACGACGGCGCGCTCGGGTCGCTCCCGTCCGTCGACGACCACCAGCGCGCCGAGGCGTGGGGGTCGCCCGAGGCGGCCGGCCTCGGACCCGCGCTCTCGGCGGCCCTGCGGGACAAGCTGCTCAGGGCCCCGGTCGCGGGCCTGTCGGCGCAGCTGCGCAAGCGCGGGCTGAACAACGTCACGGTCGACGGCGTCCGGCCGATGCACCCGGGCGCGAAGCTCGTCGGCACGGCCCGGACCCTGCGGTTCGTGCCCAACCGCGAGGACCTGTTCGAGCGGCACGGGGGCGGCTACAACGCGCAGAAGCGCGCGTTCGACACCGTCGCGGCCGGCGAGGTGCTCGTCATCGAGGCGCGCGGCGAGACCGGATCCGCGACGCTCGGCGACGTGCTGGCGCTGCGGGCCCACGCGCGCGGCGCCGCCGGGATCGTCACGGACGGGGCGGTGCGCGACGCCGACGCCGTCGCGGCGGTCGGCATCCCGGTCTGGTCGGCCGGGAACCACCCCGCCGTGCTCGGCCGCAAGCACGTCCCGTGGGAGGCCGACGTCACCGTCGCGTGCGGCGGCACGACGATCCAGCCGGGCGACATCGTGGTCGGTGACGCGGACGGGGTCATCGTGCTGCCGCCCGGCCTCGCCGAGGAGGTCGTCGACGCCGCGCTGGCCCAGGAGGACGAGGACGTGTGGGTCGCCGAGCAGGTGGCGGCGGGCAACCCGGTGCAGGGGCTGTTCCCGATGAACGCGCAGTGGAGAGCGAGGTACGACGCGTGGCGGGCGACGCGGTGAAGGTGGCGACCGGCCTGAGCAAGTCCCAGGCGGCGTACCTCTGGATCAAGGAACGCATCGCGCAGCAGGACTTCACGCCGGGCTACCGACTGGTGCTCGGGACCATCGCCAACGAGCTCGACATGAGCGTGGTGCCGGTCCGCGAGGCCGTGCGCCAGCTCGAGGCCGAGGGTCTGGTCACGTTCGAGCGCAACGTCGGCGCGCGCGTGTCGATGATCGACGACACCCAGTACCGCTTCGCGATGCAGGCCATCAGCATCGTCGAGAGCGCCGCCACCGCGCTGGCCGCCCGCAACCTCACGGTGGACGACCTGCGCCGGGCCCGCGCCGTGAACGACGTCATGACCGCGTCCCTCGACCGCTTCGACCCGCGGGCGTTCTCCGCCCTCAACCAGGAGTTCCACCACATCCTGTACTCGCGCTGCGCCAACCCGCGGCTGCTCGAGATGGTCGACGCCGAGTGGGTCCGGCTCGGGCACATGCGCGACTCGATCTTCGCGTTCGTGCCGGGCCGTGCGCGGGAGTCGGTGCACGAGCACGAGGGCATCCTCGAGCTCATCGAGCGCGGTGCTGCCCTCTCGGAGATCGAGCAGGCGGTCCGGCGCCACCGGACGGGCACCCTCACGGCGTTCCTCCGGCACGAGCACCCCGACGAGACGCTCGGTCTGCCGGCCCTGTGATGACGAAGGAGCCACGATGCTGACGGCCGAGACGATCAGCGCGATCGCCGACGAGCTCGCCGAGGCGGAGCGCTCGCGCGGCCTCGTCCCGCGGATCACGGCCCGGTATCCCGACGCGACGGTCGAGGACTCGTACGCGATCCAGGGCGTGTGGCGCGACAAGAACCTCGCGGCCGGCCGGCGCCTGGTCGGGCGCAAGATCGGGCTCACGTCGCGCGCCATGCAGCAGGCGACCGGCATCACCGAGCCCGACTACGGCGTGATGTTCGACGACACGGTCTGGGAGAACGGCTCGACCATCCCGTTCGACGCCTTCTCCAACGTGCGCATCGAGGTCGAGCTCGCCTTCGTCCTGTCGGCGCCGCTCGAGGGTCCCCGCTGCACGGTGTTCGACGTGCTGAGGGCGACGGAGTACGTGACGCCCGCGCTCGAGATCCTCAACTCGCACATCGAGCTGGAGGGCCGCACGATCGTCGACACCATCGCGGACAACGCCGCGTACGGCGGCATGGTGCTGGGCGGCCGGCCGATGGCCCCCGACCAGGTCGACCTGCGCTGGGTCTCCGCGTTGCTGTACCGCAACGAGACCATCGAGGAGACGGGCGTCGCCGCGGGCGTGCTCAACCACCCGGCCACCGGCGTGGCGTGGCTGGCGAACAAGCTGCACCAGCACGGGGCGAGCCTCGGGGCGGGCGAGATCATCCTCGCGGGGTCGTTCACGCGCCCGGTCTGGGTGTCCCGTGGCGACAGCGTGCTGTGCGACTACGGACCGATGGGGACGATCTCGTGCCGCTTCCTCTGAGAGCGACGTTCCGCGACGACCTGGCGGCGGCGACCCGACCGCTGGCCGGGATGTGGGTGTGCTCGGGCAGCCCGCTGGTCGCCGAGATCTGCGCGGACGCGGGCCTGGACTGGCTGCTCATCGACATGGAGCACGGCCCGAACGGGCTCGGGTCGGTGCTCGCGCAGCTGCAGGCCGTCGCCGCGTACCCGACCGCGCCGGTGGTCCGCGTGCCCAGCAACGACGCGGTCACGATCAAGCAGGTGCTCGACCTGGGCGCGCAGAACCTGCTGGTGCCGATGGTGTCCTCGGCCGACGAGGCCCGCGCCGCCGTGGAGGCGGTGCGGTACCCGCCGCGCGGCCGGCGCGGCGTGGGCTCGGCGCTCGCGCGGTCGGCACGCTGGAACCGCATCGACGGCTACCTGGCGCACGCCGACGAGCACGTCTCCGTGTTCGTGCAGGTCGAGTCGCTCGCGGGCGTGGACGCCGCCGCGCAGATCGCCGCGGTCGACGGCGTCGACGGCGTCTTCGTCGGGCCGTCCGACCTGGCCGCGTCGATGGGTGTGCTCGGCCAGCAGACGCACCCCGAGGTCACGGCGGCGGTGCTGCGGGCGTTCGAGGCGGTCCGCGGTGCCGGCGTCCCGGTGGGCGTCAACGCGTTCGACCCCGCCGTCGCGGACACCTACCTGGCGGCGGGTGCGACCTTCGTGCTCGTCGGTGCCGACGTCGCCCTGCTCGCGCGGGGCTCGGAGGCGCTGGCCGCGCGGTTCGTCGGCACCGACGACGCGCAGCGCGCCGGCTACTGACGCTCACGACCCGCAGCGCGCCGGCTACTGACGGTCACGACCCGCGGCGCGCCGGCTACTGACCCCGGCGCGCCGCCGTCGGTCAGCGGTCCCGCACCAGCGCGGCGCGCAGGCGGGCGAGCCGGTCGCGCAGCGCGGGCGGCACGCGGTCGCCGAACGTCGCGAAGAACTCCTCGGTGAGGTCGGCCTCGAGCTGCCACGAGTCGGGGTCGACCTGGAACAGCCGCGTGAGGGTGTCCGCGTCGAGGTCGAGACCGTGGGTGTCCAGCGCGCCGGGCGCGGGCAGCAGGCCCACCGGGCTGTGCACGGCGCCGACGTCGGTGCGCAGCCCGCGCCGGCGGTCCACCTGGTCGACCATCCACGCGAGCACGCGAGAGTTCTCGCCGAACCCGGGCCACAGGAACGCGCCGTCGTCGTCCTTGCGGAACCAGTTCACCTGGAAGACGAGCGGCCGACGGGCCGGGTCGAGCGTGGCGCCGACGCGCAGCCAGTGCGCCCAGTGGTCGGCCATGTCGTAGCCGCAGAACGGCATCATCGCGAACGGGTCCCGGCGCAGCTCGCCCACCAGGCCCTCGGCCGCGGCGGTGCGCTCCGACGAGATCGTCGCCCCCATGAAGACGCCGTGCTCCCAGCTGTCCGCCTGGGCCACGAGCGGCACGTTGGTGGCCCGGCGCCCGCCGAACACGATCGCGTCGAGCGGCACGCCCTCGGGGTCGTCCCACCCGTCGGCGATCGTCGGGCACTGCGCCGCCGCGACCGTGAACCGCGAGTTCGGGTGCGCGGCGGGGCGACCGGAGAAGGGCGTCCAGTCCTGCCCGGTCCAGTCGACCAGGTGGGGCGGGGCGTCGTCGGTGAGGCCCTCCCACCAGACGTCGCCGTCGGGCGTGAGCGCGACGTTGGTGAAGATCGTGTCTCGGGCGAGCGTCTCGATCGCGGCGGGGTTGGTGTCCGGCCCGGTGCCGGGCGCGACGCCGAAGAACCCGGCCTCGGGGTTGATGGCTCGCAGCGACCCGTCGGGGCCGCGGCGCAGCCACGCGATGTCGTCGCCGATCGTCTCGACGCGCCAGCCGGGCAGCGTGGGGCGCAGCATCGCGAGGTTCGTCTTGCCGCACGCCGAGGGGAACGCCGCCGCGACGTGGTAGCGACGGCCCCGGGGCGACGTCAGCCGGACCAGCAGCATGTGCTCGGCGAGCCAGCCCTCGTCGCGACCCATCACTGAGGCGATCCGCAGCGCGAAGCACTTCTTGCCGAGCAGGGCGTTGCCGCCGTAGCCCGAGCCGTACGACCAGATCTCGCGCGTCTCGGGGAAGTGGGAGATGTACTTCGTCGGGTTGCACGGCCACGGCACGTCGTCCTGCCCGTCGGCCAGGGGAGCGCCGACCGAGTGGACCGCGGGCACGAACGGCGCGCCGGCCTCGATGAGGTCGAGCACTGGGCGGCCCACGCGGGTCATCACGTGCATGCTTACAACGGCGTACGGGGAGTCGGTGACCTGCACGCCCGCGTGGGACAGGGGTCCGCCGACCGGTCCCATCGAGAAGGGCACCACGTACATGGTGCGGCCGCGCATGCTGCCCGCGAACACCGCGTCGAGCTCCGCACGCATCGCCGAGGGCTCGCGCCAGTTGTTGGTCGGACCGGCGTCGGACTCGTCGCCCGAGCAGATGAACGTGCGCGACTCGACCCGCGCGACGTCGTCGGGGTCGGACCGGGCGAGGTAGCTGCCGGGGCGCAGGGTCGGGTCGAGTGCCAGCAGCGTGCCCGTGCGCTCCATCTGCGCCAGGAGCGCGCGCCGCTCGTCGTCCGAGCCGTCGCACCACACGACTGCGTCGGGCTCGGTGAGCTCGGCGACGGCGTCGACCCATGCGTGCACGTCGCCCAGCACGGCGGCGGCGGTGACGTCGGGGAGCGAGATGGTGCGGGTCGTCGCGGCGTCCTTCACAGCGGCGGGCGGTTCGGCCAGCGTGGTCATCGTCGATCTCCTCCTGGGGGGCCGTGGCCGGCCCGTGCTCTCGATAGATCCCATCGTGTCGTCAAGTCGCACGCGCTTCCCGGGCAATTTCCATGTCAAGTTCGGCACTTTTTGACATAGAGTCACGATGTGACCGCACAGGGCAGTGACGTGGACGACGCGGGCGTGCGCGGTGGAGCCGGCGCACCCGACGCGCTGACGCTCGGGCGTCGGCTGCGGCACCTGCGCAAGGCGCGCGGACTGACCCTCGACGACCTCGGTCGTCAGGTCGGCGTCACGCCGAGCCTCCTGTCGCTCTTCGAGAACGGTCGCCGCGAGCCCCGGCTCACGCTCCTGCGCAGCCTCGCGACCGCCCTCGACGTGACCGTCGCCGACCTGCTCGACGCCGAGCCGCCGTCGCGGCGCGCCGCCCTCGAGATCGCGCTCGACCGCGCACAGCGGTCGGCGGGGTTCGAGCGGCTCTCGCTGCCGACCGTCCGCCCGGGTCGTGCCCTGCCCCTCCCGGTGCTCGAGCACCTGGTCGGCCTGCACGCCGAGCTCGCCCGGCGCGACCTCGAGGCCGTCGCGACGCCGGAGGAGGCGCGCCGCGCGAACACGCAGATCCGCCTCGAGCGCCAGCAGCGCGACAACTACCTGCCCGACATCGAGCGGCTCGCGGAGTCCATGGCGCGCAAGGCCGGGTACACGGGCGGGGCCCTCACGCACCGGGCGGTGTCCCGGATGGCCGAGCAGCTCGGGTTCGCGATCATCCACGTCGACGACCTGCCCACCTCCACCCGGACCGTCACCGACCTGGCGAACGGGCGCGTCTACCTGCCGCCGGCGTCGACCCCGGGCGGGCACGGCCTGCGCTCGCTCGCACTGCAGGCCATCGCGCACCGCGTGCTCGGGCACGAGCGCCCGACGTCGTACGACGACTTCCTGCGCCAGCGCATGGAGACCACCTACTTCGCGTCCTGCTGCCTCATGCCCGAGACGGCCGCGGTCGAGCACCTCCAGCAGCACAAGAAGGAGAAGGACCTCGCGATCGAGGACCTGCGCGACGCGTTCGGCGTCACGCACGAGGCGGCGGCCCAGCGCTTCACCAGCCTCGCGACCCACCACCTGGGCATCCCCGTGCACTTCGTGCGGATCGGCGGCGACGGCTCGATCTACCGCGCGTACGCGAACGACGGGCTGCCCCTGCCCACCGACGTGACGGGCGCGATCGAGGGCCAGCTCGTCTGCCGGAGCTGGGGCGTGCGCCGCGCGCTGACCCGGCAGGACCGCACCTCGGAGTCCTACCAGTACACCGACACCCCCGCCGGAACGTTCTGGTGCTCCACGCAGACCGGCTCCGGCACGACGGGGCAGCTGGCGCTCGCGGTCGGGGTGCCCTTCGCGTCCGCGTCGTGGTTCCGGGGGCGGGACACCACGGTCCGGCACCGCTCGACCTGCCCCGACGAAGCGTGCTGCCGACGCCCGCCGGCGAGTGCGTCCGCCCGCTGGCAGGACGCGTCGTGGCCGAGCGCCCGGATCCACCAGCAGGTGTTCACGGCGCTGCCCACGGGGGCGTACCCGGGGGTGGACGCGCGAGAGGTGTACGCGTTCCTCGACCGGCACGCGCCTCAGGCGCCGGAGTCCGACGACGAGTAGGAGCGGCTGGCGCGGCTGCATGTCCGCCCGACTAGCCTGAGCCTCATGCCTGAGGCGGCCGCGCGTGAGCCGGAGGGCCGCACGACGTCGCCCGAGCCGACGGAGGCGGCCGTCCCCGACGCGGCCGCGATGCCCGAGGAGCCGCTGCCGCAGGAGGACCCGGCCGGCGACGGACCGCCGCCCCGACCGGAGCTCGGCGGGGTCGGCTTCGTCGCGACGACCGCCGCGCCGCCCATGCCGAGCATCGTCTCGACCGGGTTGGGCCTGTGGGTCGGCAGCCTGGCGGCCGGGCTGCTCGCCGCCGGGTCCATCGTCCGGTCGCAGCCCGCGTTGCGGGACCGCTTCGCGGCCGAGGTGATGAAGGCGGACCCGACGACCACGCTCGGGACCGCTCAGGACGCCGCGAACGTGCTCGTCTGGGTCGTGGTCGGGGGACTGGCCCTCGTCTGGCTGGTGCACCTCGTGCTGGTGGTGCGCACGGCGGGTGGGCACGGGGGAGCGCGCTGGGGCCTGATCATCCTCGGGATCCTGGGCGGCCTGACGGTGCTGCTGCTGCAGGACGTCATCGCGGACCCCGACGTCTCGCCGATGCAAGACCTCAACCGGGTCGCGATGCTCGCGCAGGCGGTGCTCGCCCTGCTCGGCTCGGTCGTCCTGTCCCTGCGCCCGGCCGGCCGGTGGTTCAAGGACGTGCGGCGCCGACGCTGACCTCCCGAGGCGACGGTGCGCCCAGCAGCTCGCGCGCCGCGCTCGCCACGTCGGGGACGCGGCCGTCGCGCTCCACGAGGTCCAGGAGCTGCACGAGAGCGTCCTGCGCGAGGCGCTGGTCGCGACGCTCGACGGCGCCGTCGAGCTGCCGGCGCAGCTCCTCCACGCCGCTGCGGCGCGTGAGCTCGCCGGCCAGGCCGGGGACGTCCAGGTGGTTGCCGCGCAGCAGCGCCAAGCACGTGCGCACGCCGAACATGCCGAGGCGGTCGAGCAGGTCCGCGCGCGCGTCGGCGGAGACGGGCACCGACAGGGACGGTCGGCGGAAGCGGTCCACCGACAGCAGCAGCCCCTCGACGACCGTCCGGTCCAGCCCGGCGAGCGCGCGGAGGTCCGCGACCTCGCTGGGGCGCAGCGTCTGGGCCGTCTCGGCGAGCAGCCCGGCCGCCGGGAGGGCGATGCCGCACAGCGAGGCCAGGTCCGGGTTCTGGCGGTGGCGCTGCGCCAGGCGGTCGGCGGACACCAGGGCGTCGATGCGACCGGCACCCACCTCGTCGGCACGCGCCACGACGGCGATCGTGCTCGCGACCGCGTCCTCGCCCCGCAGACGGGCGAGGTCCTGGAGGTAGCGGACGTCGGAGCGCCGGACCTGCCGCATGAGGTAGACCACCACGTCGATCGCCGACGTGGCCGCGCCGTTGGCGAGGAACTCGTGGGACCGGCGCGACGCGATGCCGGACAGCGAGTCCAGGCCGGGCGTGTCGACCAGCGTGAGCCCGCGCAGCGCCGGCGCGGGCCAGGAGACGTCGACGTGGTCGATCTCGTCCGCGGGCGCGCCGCGCAGGTCGATCTCGAGGCCGGTCCGGCCGGCCATCGCCGCGCTCTCCCACGGGCGGCCCGAGCGCGGGTGCACGTCGACGCGGGGTGAGTCGCCGTACCGGTACCAGGTGACGGTCCGGGTGCACTCGGTCGCGTCCGACGCGGCGATGCGCGCGCCCGCCAGCGCGTTGAGCAGCGTCGACTTGCCGGACTTGATCATGCCCGCGAGGCCGACGGTCAACGGTCGCTCGAAGCGGTCCAGCAGCCCGTGCAGGGTGCCTGCGGCGACCGGGTCCTGCGCGTATGCGTCCAGGGCGACCTGCAGGAGCTCGCGGGTGCGGCGCGCCGTCGGGCGCAGCGCCCCGTCCGGGTCGCCCGGCCCGCGCTGCCGCCGCCGGCGTCCCGTGGCCGGGAGGCGCGTGTCGTCGCCGGTCATGCCGGCACCGCCTCGAGTGCGGGCAGCCCGTACCGCTCCGCGTCGGCGCGCAGCTGTTCGAGCTCGGCGACGCGCTCCCGCAGCCCCCCGAGCGTGACGGCGCGGTCGCCGCCGACCGTCCGGGTCGCCTCACGGGTGAACCGGATCGACTCGTCCAGCGAGCGCACGAGCTCGTCGGCGCGGGTGGTGAAGTGGTCGCGCAGCACCCGCTGGAGCCGCCGCAGCCGGTCCTTGGAGTCCTTGTTCACCTGGAACACCACCTCGTCGAGGTGCCTCTTGACGACGGCCTTGGCCTCGGCCTGGCGACGGCGGACGCGATTGGCCTTGTCCTCGCGGTAGGCGCGCCCACCGAGGATGACGCCGACGCCGACCGAGATGGGGTTCACGATCGACATGCCGAGCGCGATCGCGGTGACCATGCCGAACATGAGCACGCCGCCGTAGGAGCCGCGGAGCGCGATGAGCGTCTTCTGCATGCGCGACACGGGCTCGACGCGGACCCGCTCGAGCCGGGCGACCAGGTCGAGCGCCTCGCCGTCGTCGCCCTGCAGGAGCTCCGGGAGCGCGACGTCGGTGGCGTCGAACTGGCCCGCGACCTGCGCGGCGAGCCACTGCGCGCGCTCGTGCGCCCAGACGAAGTTCGCCGCGACCGTGGCCCGGATGCGCTGCGAGAGCCACTCGTCGAACTCGTCCCACACGGCGCCCGGGTCGCCGCCGTCGATGGCCTCTTCGGCCTCGCGGCTGATGCGGCGCAACCGGTCCCGCAGGTCGTACTCGATGTCCGCGGTCAGGTCGGTCGTGCCGTCCTGGAGGAGCTGTTGCCAGCGCGCGCTGCGCCGCCGCAGGTCGCCCGCGTTCTGCCGGCCGGTCTGCAGGCCCGCGATGATGCTCTCCCCGCTGGCCGGGTCCTCCAGGGCCGAGAGCTGGGCGCGGCTGGCCATGAGCAGGTGGTCGGTGACGGTGACGACGTCGTGCGCGACCGAGCGCCGGGCCAGCACGCCCGCGTTGTCGACGACCTCGTCGCGCAGGTAGCGGACGAGCTCCGGGAAGCCCGACTCGTCGTGCAGGTCCCGGTCCTGGCGCCGCGCGGCGAGCAGCCGGAGCGTCGAGGACACCGGGATCAGCGGCGCCCGCACGCCCGCGTGCTGCAGGTGCCGGCGGTCGAGGTCGGCCACGGCGCGCCAGTGCGGGTACAGGTCCGTCTTGGTGAGCACGCACGCGACGTTCGGGCACACCTTGAGCGCCTGCTGGAGGAACTCGACCTCGGGGGCCGAGTACTCCTGACCCGCGTCGGAGACGAGCAGGACCGCGTCCGCCGACGGCAGGGCGGCCATCGTCGCGGCGCCGTCCGCCGAACCGATCCCGCCCACGCCGGGGGTGTCGACGAGCACCAGCCCGCCGGCCAGCACGTGCCGCGGCAGCCCCACCTCGGAGCAGTCGACCGTCGAGCCGTCCGGCGCCCGCCGCTCGGCCACGCACCGGGCGTGCGAGTCGATGGGCACCGTGGTCCGGCGCAGGCGCGCCGGGTCCAGGTCGGGCGTGCCGTCGGCGTCGGCGGGGATGCCGAGCAGCACGGCCGTCGGCGCGGCGGACCATCCCACGACCGTGGTCACGGAGGTCGCCACGTCGTCGTCCACGGGGCACACGGGCGCGTTCACCAGGGCGTTGACCAGCTGGCTCTTGCCCTGCTTGAGCTCCCCGACGACGAGCACCCGCACGTGCGGGTCCTGCAGGCGCCGGCGCGCCTGCCGCAGGCGGCCGAGCAGGTCGACGCGGTCGGCGTCGGTCGAGAGCGCCTCGGCGCGGTCGAGCAGATCCATCAGTGGCAGCACAGCAGCTCCTCGGGTTCGCCCGCCCGGTGCGGGGCGCGAGAGCGACCGATCCGGGGCCAGGGTGCCCCGGACCGGTCGGGTTCTCACTGGTCAGACGTCGACATCGACGAAGTCGTCGTCGGACGCGTCCGTGTACGAGCTGTCGTCGTCGATGAAGTCGTCGTCGGAGTTGTCCGTCGACGAGTCGTTGCCGGAGCTGTCGACGTCGAACCCGTCGTCATCCGAGTTATCGGAGTTATCCGAGTTGTCGGTGACGGAGTTGTCGTTCGTCGAGCTGTCGTTGCCCGAGTTGTCGACGTCGAACCCGTCGTCGTCCGAGTTATCGGAGTTGTCCGAGTTGTTGGAGTTATCAGAGTTGTCGGAGTTATCGGAGTTGTCGGTCGAGGAGTTGTCGGTCGTCGAGCTGTCGTTGCCGGAGTTGTCGACGTCGATGCCGTCGTCATCGGAGTTGTCGGAGTTGTCCGAGTTGTCGGTGTGGTCGTCCGTGGAGCTGTCGTTGCCCGAGTTGTCGATGTCGAACCCGTCGTCATCGGAGTTGTCGGAGTTATCAGAGTTGTCCGAGTTATCGGAGTTGTCCGAGTGGTCGTCCGTCGAGCTGTCGTTGTGCGAGTTGTCGTTGTCGACGCCGTCGTCGTCGGAGTTGTCGGACCGGTCAGAGTTGTCGGAGTTGTCGTTGTAGGAGTCGCTCGGGTTGTACGAGTCGCTCGTGTTGCCCTGGTTGGAGTTGTTCGTGTTGCCGACCGTGTTGTCGTCGCCCGTGATGTTGCCGTCGCCGATGACGGCGGTCCCCGACAGGTCGCGGCCGGCTGCCACGCCGCCGCCCGACGCGGTCACGGTGTCGAGGTCGAACATCTGGTCCACGTCTCCGTCGGCCCAGATGTTCTGGTTCACCGACGAGTCGACGATGGTGTCGCGGTCGTCGATGGTCGACGTGTTGTACGTATAGGTCTGGAACACCTGCTGGAGCTGCGGGATGACCGCGCTCACGCCGACGCTGCTGCTGCCCGCGGCGAACGAGGCCGCCTCGGCGCCACCGCCGGACGAGCCACCGCCGCCCGCCGAGCCGCCGCCGCCCGAGGACGACTGGGCCGCGCTGAGCGAGTTGCCGCCGGTGGAGTAGGCGCGGTCGAAGCTCGACGGCGAGGCGTCCATCAGCACAGGCATGATGTCGTCGAAGTCGACGGACGTGATGTCGCCGAGACCGTGATCCTCGAGCGTGCCCTGCGGATCCCTGGCGAAGGCCTCGGCGGTCTCCGGGTCACGCAGCAGGTTGAGGATGAAGTCGAGCAGTGTGCTCGCAACGCTGGACATGGTCTTCCCTTCGTTGGGCTGGTAACGCGGTGCGGTGATCCAGACGCTAGGGAGGCCGGTCCGGGGGCCCATCGGGGGTGACCCCCCTCCTGCAGGCGGCGGGTTGGGGGGTGCAGGTGGCGCGGGCACCCTCGGTCCGCTGGGGAGTGGGTGAAATCGGCGACGCGGCACGCCCGTCCGCCCCACCGGCTCGCGACCCGGATCGACCCGATGACCTGCAGCGATACGGGCTGGGGGGTGCGCCCGGCGCGCCGGCGGCAAATGGGGGCGAATCGGGACAGAGGGTGCGCGGGTCCGGCGGGGGAGAGCATCATGCCGTGGGGGTAGGGCCAGGCATCGTCGCCGGGCCCGTCTCGACAGAACACGATCTTGAGACTCCGAGCCGGGGGCGCTGGAGGAGCGGGAGCCCGACGACTCGTCGGGCGGGACCCGCGATCGCTGTGGTCGCCGGCAACGAGCGTTGCCGTCAGCGTGCCGCTCGCAGCGGTGCGGTAGGGGATGAGCACATGAACGCGGACGACGTGGGGGCGCGTGGGGTCGTTCAGGTCGAGCGACTGCTCCGGAGCGTGGGGGCCGACCCGAGGGCACCTCGTCTGGTCGCCGTCACCGGTCCCGGAGGCAGCGGGAAGACGCTCGCGCTCGCGTCACTGCGGTCGCTGTACGCGACCGCTGAGGACGTGGGTCCCGACCGCGCGGACCGTGCGCCGCTGATCGTCGACGACGTCCATGCCCTCGGCGACGACGTGGTGCGGCGCATCGTCGAGGCGGCGCACCGACCCGGGGCGCAGGTCGCGGTCGCCTTCCGGCCCTGGCCGGTCGAGCGCGGGCTCGGCGAGCTGCGCGAGCTGTTCGACGACCGCGGCACGACCGTCCGCCTCGACCCGCTCGACCGCTCCCAGGTCGCCGCCCGCGCTCGCCACCGCCTCGGTCGCGAGCTCGACGAGGCCGCGGTCGACGCGCTCACGGTGTCGACGGGCGGCGTGCTGCGCCTCCTGGACGCGATGCTCGACGGGGTCGGCGGCACCGGTCCGCAGCCGTGGGACCGGTCGGGCGCCCTCGCGGCGTGGGACCCCGTCCGGCGGCTCGCGAACGTCGACGACTCCTGGCTCCCGGTGCTGCGGGACGCCGTGCTCGCGCTGTGCCTCGGCGCACCGCCCGACCCCGGGGCGCTCACCACGGTGCTCGAGCGCACGCCGACCGAGCTGGTCGAGGTCCTCGGGCACCTGCAGGTCAGCGGACTGCTGCGCCCGGACGGCTCGGTCGTGCCCGCCGTGCGGGAGGCGGTTCTGCTGACCACCGCCCCGGAGCGCCGCACGTTCGTCCTCGACGGCGTGCTCGGAGCGCTCGGGGACCGCGGAGACGCCCCGCTCGAGATCGTCGGGCGGACGGCGGACGTGCACGTCCACGACGCCGCGCTCGCGGAGGTGCGCACGCGGGCCGCGCGCGAGCTCGTCGACACGGACCCGGCACGCGCGGCGCGGCTCTTCGCCGAGGCGGCCAGCGCGGGCGGTGACGCCGACGCCCTCGTGGTGGAACGCGCCCGCGCGGCGGCGCTGGCCGGCGACATGCAGACGGCCACCCGGCTCGCCGACGAGGCGCTCGGGCACGCGACGGGCGGCCGCGCGGCGGACGCCGCCCAGGTGCTGGGCGCCGCGCTCGCGTACGAGGGCCTCGCGAGCCACGCCGCCGCGGTCTACCGGCCGCTCGCGGACGCCGGCGACACGGCGGCGGCGCAGCTGTGGTCGCTCGTCGCGCTCCAGACGGGGCGGCCCGACGGTCGGCTCTCCGACTGGCCGGTGGGGGAGCATCCGCCGAGCCTGCTGGACGGCGCGCGCGAGGCGATGGTCCGTGGCGTGCAGCAGTCGCTCGAGGGCGACGGCACCGCCGCGCTGTCGACGCTGCTCGAGGCGGCCGCCGTCCTGCGGACCCGGTGCCGCGGCGCGCTGCTGCCCGACACCCCCGCGGCGCTGGGCGCGCTCGTCGCCCTGCACTGCGGCGCGAGCGCTCACGCGACGACGGCGCTGCGCGAGGCGGTCGCGTCCGGGCTGGGCGGCCCCGTGGCGCAGCCGCGCCACCGTCTGCTGCTCGCCTGGACGGCGATGCTCGCCGGGCGCCTCGACGAGGCGAGCGAGGAGCTGGCCCTCGCGGAGCTGGCCTGCGGCGGCCGATGGGGCGCGCGCGACGAGCTGGTCGCGCGCGCGATCGCCCTCGGCGTCGCTCGCCGGTCCAACGACCTGGCGGCACTGGTCAACGCCTGGCCGCCGGCGGTCGATGCCCTCGTGCGTCGCCCGGCGGACCTGTTCGGGCTGCTCCCGCTCGGCGAGATCGCGGTCGCCGCGGCACGCCTGGACGAGGCGTCCCGGGTGGCGTCGCACCTGGAGCAGGCCGCGACCCTGCTCGAGGGGCTGGGTCAGCCCGTGCTCTGGTCGGCGCCTCACCACTGGTACGGGATCCAGGTCGCGATCGTCGCCGAGCGCCCGGACTGGATCGCCCGGCACGCCCGGCCGCTGGCCGAGGCGGCCCGGGACAGCCACTACGCCCGGGTCCTCGCCGACGCCGCCCGGGTCTGGCTGCAGGTTCTCGGCGCCCGCGTGGACCMCGTCGCCGTCGAGCGCGCCGCCCGGCGGCTGGCCGGCGTGGGGATGGCGTGGGACGGCGCGCGGCTGGTCGGGCACGCGGCGGCGCGCACCACCGACCGGGCGTCCATGGTCGGGCTGCTCCAGCTCGCGCGGGCGCTGCGGCCCCCGCGCATCGAGCCGCCGCACCCCGGACCGACGCGGCCCGCGGCCCGAGCCCCCCGTCGCGCGCGGGCCGCAGGATCGGGCCCCGCTGCCAAGCCTGTGCTGAGCGTCCGCGAGCTCGAGGTCGCGCGCCTCGTCGTCGACGGTCAGACGTACCGGCAGATCGCCGAGCGGCTGTACATCTCTCCGAAGACCGTCGAGCACCACGTCGCACGGATGCGCCAGCGGCTCGGACTGAGCACGCGAAGCGAGCTGCTCGCCCACCTGCGCGGGCTGCTCGCCCAGGCCCCGGTCGGCTGACGCTCGCTCCCGGACGCGCGCCGTCCGAGATGTGAGATGCCTTGACAGCATGTGGACGCGGTCGCACACTCGTGACATGTCCATCGACCGCACCGCGCCCGTGGCCCCGCGCCACGAGGGTCTCGTCGACGCCGTGTCGACGCGCCGGTGTAGCTGTCGAATGTGTCGCTGACGACTCTGTCGTACCGGTCCCCGCAGCTCTGAGGAGCTCCCCCGCAGGCGTTCCGCCTGGTCCGAGGGTGTGGACCAGTCCCGCCGCACCGCGGCGCAGCCCGTCACCGTTCGCCCCGGGGGAGAACCCTCGGCGCCGGTGCGGACCACACAGTGGCATCGCAAGACGATCGATGGAGCACGAACGTGCCGAACCGCACCCGTATCGACCTGCTTCCCATCCAGGAAGCCGTCGCCACCGCCTCACCTAGCGCCTGGCGCGACGGGCTGGTGTCCGGCCACGAGCCGGGCACCCTCACCGTCGCGCTGCTGGACGGCCACCTCGCCGTCCTCGCGACCACGGCGGCGCCCGCGATCGGGGAGCCCGTCGCGGTGCACCTGGTCGCCGGTGTGGTCGCTCTGGGGGGCGCGTGGTACTCGGCGCGCCCCGTGGCGGCCTAGGCCATCTGCATCGAGGTCATCGCGGCCTTGCACGCGTCGACCATCGCCATGCATGCCGCGGCGCAGATGCGGCAGTGCTCGGACATGTCGGCGTGCATCGAGCACTCGGCCGCGCACGCCTCGCCCATGGCCATGCACGCCGTCATCATCGAGGTCATGACGCCCATGTCGTAGCCGGTCGGGCGCATCATCATCCGCATCATCGCCGTGGCGACGTCCGCGGTGTTCATACACATGGACGCACATCGGCCCATGCCCTCGCCGCCGTCGGCGTCCGCGCACATCGTCGCCGCCATCGAGGCCGCCGAGCACGCCTCGATGCAGTCCTGCATCATCGGCATCTCCATGCCCGTGGTGCCCATCGGCATGGACTTCATCATGTCGGCCATCATGCTCATGGTTGATCTCCCGCTCTCGTCGACGTCCGGTGATCGTGCCCTTGCGACGGTACGCCGGGCGTTCGGCGTGGCGCCACGGTGTCGTCGGTACGACCTCGTCGCGAAACGAGGCCGTTACTCCTAGGGTCGATTCCGGACGGATGGCGTCCGGAAACGGGGGAGCCCATGAGCGGCAACCGGAACCCGACAGCCCGCGCGCTGACGGCGCTGGAGCTCATCCAGGCCAGCCCCGGCATCACCGCCGACCGGATCGCCGACGCCCTCGGCGTCTCGGAGCGGGCTGCGCGGCGCTACGTCGGCACCCTGCGCGAGGCGGACATCCCGATCGTGTCGGAGCGCGGCCCGTACGGGGGGTACCGGGTGGGACGCGGGCTGCGACCGCCGCCGCTCATGCTCACCGCGCCCGAGGCGCTGGCGCTGGTGATGGCCGTGCTGGACGGGCACCACGACCTCGACGACCCGACCGAACCGGTCGGCACCGCGATCGGCAAGATCCTGCGGGCGTTGCCCGAGGCGGTGGCGGCGCCCGTGCGGGCCGTCCGGGACGTCGCCGCCCCGGCTCCGGACCGGGCCGCCGCGCGGCCGGACCCCGGCACGGCGACGGCGCTCGTGCAGGCCTGCGCCGCCCGCCGGCGCGTGCGGGTGGCGTACCGGTCGGAGGGCGGCAACGCGTGGGACACCGAGGTGGACCCGTGGGCGGTCGTCGTCCGGCACGGCCGCTGGTACCTGCTCTGCTGGTCGGTCGCGTCCGACGCCCGTCGCGCGTACCGCGTGGACCGGGTGGAGCGCGTCGACCTGCTCGACCAGACGTTCACGCCGCCCGCGGACCTCGACCCGGTCGCGGAGCTCGACGCGCACCTGGCGTCCGGCTGGGAGTTCGCCGTCGACGTCGTCCTGCAGGCGCCGGCGCACCGCGTGCAGCACTGGCTCCCGCGGGGTCTCGGTCGGCTGGAGCCGATCGACGGCTCGTCGTGCCGCCTGCTGGGGACGACGAGCAACCCCTACTGGTATGCCGAGCGGCTCGCGCCGGTGCCCGTGGACTACCGCGTGGTCGGCGGTCCCGAGCTGCTGGCGACCGTCCGCGCGCTGGGTCGCCGGATGCTGGCGGCCACGGAGTCGTCCGCGGAGTCGGCCACGGTGGAGCCCGTCACCACTCGCGGATCCACGTGAGCGGAGCCCCGGACACCGGACGCCAGTCGAGCGGCGGGTCCTCGCCGACGCGCCCGTCGACCACCTCGCGGAGCAGGTCCGCGTGGCCGGTGTGCCGGCCGTACTCCTCGATGAGGTCGAAGAGCAGCCGACGCAGGGTCGCGTGGTTGCCGTCGTCGTCGCCGTCGTGCCCGAGCTGGTCCAGGCCGCCGTTCTCCAGCGCCTCGGCCAACCGGTCCCGCGACCGCCCGACCGCGCCGTCCCACGCGGCGTAGAGCTCCTCGGGCGTGTCGTCGACCGCCGACAGGAGCTCGGTGTCGTTCTCGCCCCAGGTCTGCGGCTGCCACATCTCGCCGGGGTGCTGGCCGGCGAGCTTCCAGCGGAACGTGGTGTCCTCCACCGCGGCGAGGTGCTTGAGCAGGCCGCCGAGGGTCAGGGCGGAGACGCCGATGTGCTGGGCGAGGCCGGCGGAGTCGAGCCCGTCGGCCTTCCAGCGGAACGTCGTGCGGAGCCGGTCGAGGGCGCCGACGAGGTGGTCGAGCTCGGTCCCGGCGAGCGGCGGGAACCAGGGTGCGGTCTTCGTCATGCGCCGACCGTAGGACGGGTTCCGGACGATCTGCGTCCGGATCGTCAGGCGGTTCCCGCCGGGTTGTCGTCGCCGGCCAGGTACGTGCCGTGTCCCTCGATCACCAGACCGTCCGCGAAGACGAGCACCTCGTCGACCAGGTTGCCGCGCTGGTTGCGGTAGCTGATCACCAGCACGCTCACCCCGGCGAACACGCGCTCGACGGTGAACCGGAGGTCCGGGATCCGTCGCAGCCCCTCGCTCCAGTAGGCGCGCAGCGCTTCCTTGCCGCGCACCACCCCGCCGGACCCGGGAACGATCTGCGCGGCGACCGGCGAGGTGAACACGACGTCGTCGTGGAAGTGGGTCATCAGCGCGTCGAGGTCGTGCGCGTTCCACGCGCTGGCCCATGCCGCGCTGAACGCCGCGGGGTCGGGAACCGTCATGGCACCCGACGGTACGGCTCGCGGGGTCTCACCCGCACCCGGCGTGCGGGCGCTTCTGGGACGGCCTAGCGTCGGTCGACGTGCTGGAACATCTCCCCGGGACACGCCCCGAGACGTCGGACGACGACCGTCCGACGGTGCTCGACGGCCGCTACCGGCTGGACCGGGTGCTCGGCCGGGGTGGCATGGCGACGGTTTACCAGGCGCGCGACCTGCTGCTCGGGCGCGACGTGGCGGTCAAGGTGTTCCCCCCGGTGCACGACGACGGCGACGACCTGCTGCGCAACCGCGCCGAGATCCGCGTGCTGGCGACCCTGGGCCACCCGGGCCTGGTGGTCCTGCACGACGCCGGCACAGTGCACGGCGACGACGGGTCGCAGCAGGTGTACCTCGTCATGGAGCTCGTCGCCGGCCCCACCCTCGCCGAGCGGTTGCGGCGCGGCACCCTCGGGGCCGAGCAGGTGGCCCTCGTCGGGAAGGACCTGGCCGAGGCGCTCGCGGTCGTCCACGCACGGGAGATCGTGCATCGCGACATCAAGCCGGCGAACGTGCTGCTGACGGCGCCAGACGCGCTCGACGACGACGGCCCCGGCGGGCACGCGGTCAAGCTGGCCGACTTCGGCATCGCCCGGCTGGCCGGCGCCACGCGGCTGACCCTGACGGGCATGACGCTCGGCACCATGAGCTACCTGAGCCCCGAGCAGGCGGCGGGCGGTGCGCTCGGCCCGGCGAGCGACATCTACTCGCTCGGCCTGGTCCTGCTCGAGTGCGTGACCGGCGAGGCAGCCTTCACCGGCACGCCCGCCGAGGTCGCCACGGTCCGGCTGACCTCGGTGCCAGCGGTGCCCACCGACCTGCGCCCGGACCTCCGTGACGTGCTCGCGCGGATGACGCGCCTGGCGCCCGACGAGCGGCCGACCGCACAGGAGGTTGCGGTCGCCCTCGCCCCGATCGCCGACGCGCCGACGTCCGAGACCCTGGTGATGCCCGCGATCGAGGCCGAGCTCCCGCCGGCGCGTGGCTGGCGGACGCGCGCCCGGTCCGCGCGCTGGGGGATCGTCGCCGGCGCGGTGGTGCTCCTGTCGGCCGGCGCGGTGCTGCTCGGGCAGGTGGCCGGTGGACCCGGTCCGACGGCCCCGCCGTCCTACCCGGCCGTCCCCGGCAGCGTGGGCGACTCGCTCACCCGGCTGCAGGAAAGCGTCGAGCCGTGAGGCGCGCGCTGGTCCTGGTGCTCGGCGTCGGTCTGCTCGTCGCCGGGTGCGGCAACAGTCCGGACCTGGCCCCCGACCGTGCCCACACCCTGCAGGCCACGGTGCTCGCCGTCAGCCAGGCCTCGGCCGAGGCGCGCTGGGACGACGCGCTCGGCCTGGTCACCGAGGCGCGCGCGGAGCTCGACGCCGGCGTCGACGCCGACGAGGTGTCGACCGCCCGCTACCGCGAGGTCGACGCCGCGCTCGACCAGGTCGAGGCGCAGATCACGGCCGAGCGGGACCGGGTCGCGGCCGAGCAGGCCGCCGCCGCGCAGGCCGCCGCGGACCAGGCCGCCGCGGACCAGGCGGCCGCTGAGCAGGCGGCGGCGGAGCAGGCGGCGACGGAGCAGGCTGCTCCTGCGCCCGCTCCGAAGCCCGAGCCCCCCGCGAAGGGCAAGGACGAGAACAAGGGCAAGGGCAAGGGCGACAAGTAGGCGCGGCGACGCCGCCCAGGGTGCCGGGCTCGTGCCTCAGGGGCAGGATCCGGGCGATCACCGATGCGGTCGATCAACGCCCGGGAGCATCCTGGGAGCGTCCGGTCGACGGCGGCCGGCGCGAGAGGAGCACGACGATGGGCACCATCCACGACAGCATGGCTCGCCAGGGCCTGGTCCGGCCGGCCGACGGCCGAGTGCTGGGCGGCGTCTGCGCCGGGCTGGGCCGACGGTTCGGCATCGACCCCTGGCCCGCACGACTCTTGTTCGTGCTGGTCCTGTTCGTCATACCGGGCAGCCAGCTCCTGATCTATCCGCTCCTGTGGATCCTCATGCCGACCGAGCGCTGGGTCCCTGCGCCGTCCGCGGCGCCGACGGGTTCTGCCGGGTGACGTCGAGCGTCCTGCTGCACGTCCCGCACAGCTCGCGCACGATCCCCGCCGATGTCCGGGCGGGGATCGTGCTGTCGGAAGCCGACCTCGACCGCGAGCTCGACCTGATGACCGACTCCCTCACCGAGGAGCTCGCCCGAGCGGTGTCGGACCGCGTCCTGGCCGCCCCCGTCTCGCGGCTGGTGGTCGACGTCGAGCGGTTCCCCGACGACCGCGAGTCGATGAACGCGGTGGGCATGGGTGCCGTCTACACCCGGACCCACGACGGCGCAGTCCTGCGGGACACCGTCGATCCGACGGTGCTCGACCGCTGGTTCCACCCGCACGCCGCCGCGGTGACCGCCGAGGTGGACGCGATGCTCGCCGAGCACGGTCGCGCGGTCCTGCTCGACCTGCACTCCTACCCGTCGGCCCGGCTGCCGTACGAGCTCGCGGCCGCCCGCGCCCCGCGCCCGCAGGTCTGCCTCGGCACCGACTCGTTCCACACGCCGCCGTGGCTCGTCGCCGCCGCCCGCGAGGCCTTCGCGGGCTGGGACGTCGCGCTCGACTCGCCGTTCGCCGGGACGTACGTGCCGCTGAAGCACTACGGCACCGACGCCCGGGTGGCCTCGCTCATGATCGAGCTCCGGCGGGACACCTACCTGGACGAGGCGACGGTGCGGGCGACCTCGGGGTTCGACGACGTCGTGACCCGGCTCGCCCGGCTGGTCGACGCGCTCACCCGTCGGACCTGACTAGACCGTCGACCAGAGGTGCCGCGGTCGGCGCTGCGACGGGACCAGCGGTCCCGGCTGCTCGGGCACGGCCTTCTCCAGCTCGTCCACCAGGGCCCGCCAGCACCGCTCGGCCTGGCGCATCTGCGCCGCCACGGTCTCGGGGGCCACGTGCCCGACGATCCCCGCGCCGCCCGCGCCGTCGAGCGCGTCGAGGGCGTGCTCGACGCTCTGGCGGGCGGCCCGGTAGTGCGCCGTGTCGCGGGCGTCGGTCGGCGTCAGCACCTCCAGGGCCGCGGCGGCGTCGTCGAACAGCGACCGCACCAGCGCGACGGCGTGGGGGCGGTCGCTCATCGACATCCGGGCGGAGGAGTCGGCCACGGCGCTGACCAGCGTGGACTGGGCGAGTCGCTCGATCGTGCGGCGGAGCGCGTCGGGGTCCAGCTGCATGGCCAGCAGGAGCACGACGGTCCGGCCGAGCAGGGTCTCAGAGCGGGCGCGCGTGACCCTGCGTCGCTCGGCGACCACGCGGGCCTCGTTCTCGGCGCGCAGCACCTCGGCGTGCGCCTCACGCTCCCGCCGCTCGGCCGCCTGGCGGGCCGCGTTCACGCGTCGGGCCACCAGCTCCGTGGCCACCCGGACGTGCTGCTCGCTCTCGGTCTCCCCGCGGTGCACGAGCTCGACCGCGCACTGGTTCACGGGCGCGGCGTACCCCGTGTCCGTGTAGCCGAAGAGGGCGATCCGGTGCTCTTCCCCCCAGAGCACCGCGGTCTTGGTGTAGCCGGAGCGCGAATAGAAGACCGCGACGGAGGCGCCGGCAGCGGCCCGCAGGTCCTCCAGGTCGTCGCGGCCGACGGGGCTGCGCCGGTGCTCGACCCGGCCCGCGAAGTCCGCCCCGATGAGGTCGAGCTCGGTCGGTGTCCCGCTCGGTGTGACGCGGACATCGGTGCGCGCGAGGACCGTGCGGGCGTGCCTCTCGGCGAAACGCTCCGCATCCCGCCACTGCGGGTCCTTGCCCGCTGCGCCCACGTCCACCTCCTCGGCTGCCGCGACCTCGCCGAGATCGGGGGCTGGACCTGGCACGGACGGTCAGGCACCGACCTCGACGGTATTCACACTGGTGACGGGCCGACGCGTCCGTCCGGGGGACGGGCCGGGGCAAACCCGCGATCCGCCGACACCGCCGGACGAATCGACCGGGTGATTTCGCGGCCGGCCGACCCGCGAGGTGGTTGTCGGGCGCACCCGTTCACCCGTTCGCCGACCATCCTGACCAGTGCCGCACCAGCGCACGGATCACCGGGCCGGGCGGCGGCAGCTCCCGGTACGGCGGGTACCGCTCCTGCAGCGCCGCCAGCTCGGCGACGGTCGGAGGGCCGTCGGCCACCTCGGCGGTGGCGTCGGCGCGCACCCACCAGAGCTCGGACCAGTCCGGCGACCAGTGGTCGACGAGGAAGGAGACCGACGGGTTCTCCCGGATGTTCCGCAGCCGACGCAGGTCGGGGCTGCGCTTGGGCTTGTGGTCCACGCTCACCACGACCACGTCACCGACGACCGCGAATGTGACGGGCACCAGGTGCGGCCGCTGGTCCGCGCCGCTCGTCGCCAGCACCGCGCGCTCCGCCGCGACGAAACGTCGTCGGCACTCCTCTGCCCTCACGGCAGCCATTCTGGGAGGCTGGCGCGATGACGGCACGGTGGCCGGCGTTCTCCCCGGCGCTCGAGCGCGCGGCGCACCACGCGCGGGAGTGGCTGACGTCCCTGCCGGAGCGCCCCGTCCGCCCCCGCGTCGACGCCGACGACCTGGCCGCGGTGCTCGGCGGACCGCTGCCCGACGCTCCGACCGCCCCGGAGGTCGTGGTCGACGAGCTGGCGGCCGGCGTCGAGCCGGGCCTGATGGGGATGCCGTCGGGCCGGTTCTTCGGCTGGGTCATCGGCGGCACGCACCCCGCGGCGCTCGCCGCCGACTGGCTGGTCAGCGCGTGGGACCAGAACACGGCCTTGCGGTACTCGACGCCGGGGGTGGTGGCAGTCGAGGAGGCCGCCGGCGCCTGGGCGCTCGACCTGCTCGGGCTGCCCGCCGGCGCCGACGTCGGGTTCGTCACGAGCGCCACGATGGCGAACTTCACCGGGCTGGCCGCCGCCCGCCAGCAGGTGCTCACGGACGTCGGCTGGGACCTCGACCGGGACGGCCTGGCCGGTGCGCCGCGCGTCCGCGTGCTCGTGGGGGCGGAGCGCCACGAGACGGTCGACCTCGCGCTGCGCTACCTGGGGCTGGGAGCGCCGACGGTCGTGCCGGCCGACCGGCAGGGGCGGCTCGTCGTCGGCGAGCTCGAACGAGCCCTGGGCGACGGCCCCACGATCGTGTGCCTGCAGGCCGGCAATCTCCACTCCGGCGCGTCCGACCCGATGGCCGAGGCCATCGACGCGGCGCACGACCACGGCGCCTGGGTGCACGTGGACGGCGCGTTCGGTCTCTGGGCGGCGGCCTCCCCGCGGCTGCGGGGGTTGCTGACCGGCTACGAGCGGGCCGACTCGTGGGGCACCGACGCGCACAAGACGCTCAACGTTCCGTACGACTGCGGCCTCGCGATCGTCGCTCGCCCGGAGCCCCTTCGGCGGGCGTTCGGCATGCACGCCGACTACTTCGCGACCTTCCAGGGATCGGGGGACCCGATGGAGAAGGTGCCCGAGCTCTCGCGGCGAGCGCGCGGGGTGCCGGTGTGGGCGGTGCTGCGCTCGCTGGGTCGCTCCGGGGTCGCGGACCTGGTCGACGGCCTCGTCGCGCGGGCCCGGCAGATCGCCGACGGCATCGCCGCGATCGAGGGCGCGCAGATCCTCAACGACGTCGTCTTCACGCAGGTCAGCGTCGCGTTCGGCAGCGACGAGCGCACCCGCGAGGTCACCGCGCGCGTGCTGGCCGACGGGGTGACGTGGATGTCCGGCTCCCGCTGGCAGGGCCGCGACGTGCTGCGCGTCTCGGTGAGCAACTGGTCGACCGACGACGAGGACGTCGCCCGCTCGGTCGACGCGGTCCGCCGCGCCGCCACCTGACTCAGTCCCGCGACAGCACCACGCGCCACGGTCGGACGGTCACCGCGAGCACGCCGTCGACCACGGACCGGTCGTCCTGCGTGGCCAGCCGCACGGCCTCCTCGAGGGACTCGACGTCGAGGATCGTCATGCCGCTGCCCTCCGTGTCCTCGAACGGACCCGCGGCGACGAGCTCGCCGGCCGCGTGCCGCCGCTGCAGGAACGCGTAGTGCTGGCCGAGGCCCGGCTGGTCCCCGACCGACTCGCCGTCGGGGACCGCCGGGCCGCGCACGTGCAGCAGGACGAACCGCGCCACAGCGACCTCTCAGCGCTCGTCAGGGTCCACGGGGCGCGCCGCCGGGGGACCCACGGGCGGGTCGAACGGGTATCCGGGTCCCGCCGCGAGGGGCCGTACGGTCGCCGGTGTGCGGAACTTGCGGGACCAGCGAACCACGGCCACGACGCCCGCGGCGATCGCTCCGCCGAAGGCGAGCCACGGGATCAGGACGCCGACCACGATGACGATGCCCGAGACCAGCTCGACCAGCGACCCCCAGCCGGTGGCGAGGCCCTCGAGGAACGACTGCGGGCCGGTCGGTTCCACGGGCGGGGCGGGGGGCTCGACGTAGGGCGGCAGGTCGGGTCCGACGAGCGCGACGCGGATGGTCGAGAGCTGCACCTGCTCGGTGAGCGCGGACCGCTGCGACAGGAGCGACTCGAGGCTGGTCTCCCGCTCGGTCAGGGCGTTCTCCGCCGTGACGATGTCGTCGTGGGTGGTCGCGGTGGCCAGCAGGTTCTCCATCCGGCCGACGGACAGCTGCATCGCGTGGATGCGGGCGTCGAGGTCCAGCGCGGCGGAGGTGACGTCCTTCTTGGAGAGGTCCACCGTGTCGACGTCGCCGAGGTCCCGCAGGGCGATGAGCGTCGGTGTGACGGCCGCGGCGGGGAGCCGGATGGTGAGCGCGGCGCGGCCCACCTCGGTGTCCGTCTGGGCCTGCTCGGAGCGGGCGTCGACCCGACCGCCGGCGTCCTCGGTGAGCTGCACGATGGCGTCCGCGGCGGCCTGGGGGTTCTTCACCGACATCGCGACGTCGCCGGTCTGGATCACCTTCCGGTTGGCGTCGACGGCGCTCGCGGCGGGCGCGGCCGAGGTGTCACCTCCCTCGGTGCCCTGCTCGACCGCGGTGTCGGTGCCGCCGCCGCCCTGGTCGGCGCCGACGGCTCCGCCGTCGGCCTGGCTCTCGGAGAAGCCGGAGTCGGCGGCGTCCGACCCGCTGTCGCCGGCGGAGCAGGCGCTCAGCGTGGCGCTGAGTGCGATGACGCCGACGACCGCCAGGCGGGCGGTGCGGGCGCGGACGGTCGGGGCGGGGCGGCTCGTCGTCGGGTTCATGGCCGTGACCGTAGGGCCGGCGGCGTTGCTGCGGGTTCGCTGTGACTGAACTGTGACGGCGTCGCCATGCGTGGCACCGAATCGTGACCGAGCCGTCACCGCAGCGCGTTGTGCCTGCTCAGAGGGTGTATGCCGTCGCGGTCCACAGGTGCACCGCGGCGAAGGCCCGCCACGGGCGCCACGGCTCGGCCAACCGGGTGACGTCGCGATCGGTCCCGACGCCCAGCGCCCGGCGCAGCACGAGGTCCCCGACGGGCATGGCGTCGCGATCCCCGAGCACGCGCAGCGCGAGGTAGTCGGCCGTCCACGGGCCGATTCCTGGCAGCGCGAGCAGGCGTGCTCGGACGTCGGGGGTGCCCGGGGCGAGCACGAGCCCGTCGGCGCACGCCTGCGCGAGCGCGTGCAGCGTGCGGGCGCGGGAGTGGGTGATGCGGACGACGGCCTGCAGCTCGACCTGGTCGACGGCCGCGAGCGTGGCGGGGGAGGGGTACACCGTCAGCCCGTCCGGGCCCGGCGTGCCGTAGGCCGCGGCGAGCCGGCCGCCGAACGTGCGCGCGGCGGCGAGCGAGACCTGCTGACCGAGCACCGTCGTGACGGCGGCCTCGAACCCGTCGGGGTGGCCGAGGATGCGCAGGTCGGGTCGCGCGCGCACGAGCGGTGCCAGGACCTCGTCGTGCGCGAACGCGTCGCGCACCGCGTCGAGGTCGTCGGCCAGCCCGAACCAGGCGTCCGCGAGCGCCCGGAGGTCGGGGCCCGCGCCGTGGGAGGACGTCAGATCGATGCGGTCCTGCGCCAGGGTCGCCGTGACGACGGCGCCGCCGACGACGCGCCGCACGGTGCTGCCGTCCACCGCCTCCACGCCGGGCACCGCGTGGGCGACCAGCGAGGCGAGGGCAGGCGCGGGGTCGAACGGTCGCCGCACGACGAGAGTTCTGGCGATGGTGCCCTCCGGGGTCGAATCCTTCCGACCGTACCGGCCGGTGGCTTTACCAACACAAGATCGATACATGGAAAGGATGCGCCATTCCCGTGACAGTGCTAGAACTGAAGGCAGCTGATCGCACCGGGTGACCGGGGCGACCAGCCGGGCTGCAATCCGGGCCGCGTTGCCGAGGGTCACGGCGAGAGCCGGACCGCCCGTCAGGGTTCAGGGAGTGCGCCAAGCCTCGTGCCGGCGAGACGCCTCTCCGTTGCGCCCCGTCCCCGAGAAACGGGGACGGGGCGCACCTACGTACGCTGGCATCGTGCTCCTGCCCTTCGCGACCACCGACGACACCGTCTCGCACGAGGTCCAGGGCTTCGTCGTCCCTACCGTCTCGATCCTCGCCGCCGTCGTCATCGCCTACCTCACGGCCACGTTCATCGCCGTGCTGGTCCGGCGCGTCGCGCGCAAGTCCGCCGTCGCGGCCGACCTGACCCGGCGCTCGCGCAAGCCGATGCGGGCGGTCCTGCTGGTGGTCGCCGTGTGGATCGCGCTGCGGCTGAGCACGGATCCGGCCGACTGGACGCGCACCACCGAGCACGTGCTGCTCATCGCGTTCATCATCACCATGGCGTGGCTCATCGGCAGCCTCGCGTTCGTGCTCGAGGACGCTGCGCTGCAGCGCTACCGCATCGACGTCGCCGACAACCGCCACGCGCGCCGGATCCGCACCCAGGTCCAGGTGCTGCGGCGCCTCACGGTGGCCGTGCTCGTGCTCTGCGCGATCGCCGCGATCCTGCTGACGTTCCCGTCGGCGCGGGCGCTCGGCGCGAGCTTGCTGGCGTCCGCCGGGCTCATCTCGATCGTGGCCGGCCTGGCGGCGCAGAGCTCGCTGGCCAACGTCTTCGCCGGGATGCAGCTGGCGTTCACCGACGCGATCCGGGTGGACGACGTGGTCGTCGTCAACCAGCAGTGGGGGCGGATCGAGGAGATCACGCTGACGTACGTCGTCGTGCACATCTGGGACGACCGCCGCCTGATCCTGCCGTCCACGTACTTCACGACGACGCCGTTCGAGAACTGGACCCGCCGCGCGGCCGACCTGCTGGGCACCGTCGAGCTCGACGTGGACTGGGAGGTGCCCGTCGAGCCGATGCGCGCCGAGCTCAACCGGCTGCTGCAGGACACCGACCTGTGGGACCGCCGGGTGGGCATCCTGCAGGTCACCGACGCGATCGGCGGGGTCGTGCGCGTGCGGGCCCTGGCCAGCGCCGTCGACGCCCCCACCCTCTTCGACCTGCGCTGCTACGTGCGCGAGGGGCTGGTCGGCTGGCTGCAGCGGGAGGCGCCGCAGGCGCTGCCCAAGACGCGGTGGGAGGGGTCGTCGCCGGCGCCGGCCACCGGCCGGCGTGCCCGGCCCGAGACGGCGCCGACGCCGACGCTCCCGGTGCCCGGCGCATGGTCGTCGGACGACACGCAGACCATCCGAACGAGCGGGCAGGATGCCCGGCTGTTCACCGGCAGCATCGAGGCCCTGGAGCGGTCGCGGAACTTCTCCGGACCGGGCCAGGAGGTCATCGACGAGCGGGAGCAGACCGCCGAGGACCACGGCGAGGGCCGGCAGCCCTGAGCCCGATCCAGCCCGTCACCACCGACGCCCTCGTCGACCAACTGGTCCGGCTCGTCGCGCAGCGGCCCGGCCGGGTCCGCGTGCTGGTCGACGGCGCGCCGCCGACGCGGCCGGGTGAGCTGGCGGACGCCCTCGTCGAGCCCCTGCGCGCGGCCGGGCGGCCGGTGGCTCTGGTGCACGCGGACGACTTCTTGCGGCCCGCCTCGGTGCGGTTCGAGCACGGCAGGGACGACGCCGACGCCTACCCGGAAGACCGGCTCGACCTGCGGGCGCTCGGCCGCGAGGTGCTCGACCCGTTCGTCGCCACCGGCCGCTACCTGCCGACGCTCTGGGACGCGACGACCGACCGCGCCACCCGCGCGCCGTACGCGCAGGCGCCCGACGGGGCGGTCCTGCTGCTGGACGGCAGCCTGCTGCTGGGGCGGTGGCTCGACCACGAGCTCGCCGTGCACCTCACCGTGCGCCCGGCCACCCTCGAGCGCCGCACGCCCGAGGCGGACCGCTGGGTGCTCCCCGCGTTCGCCCGCTACGACGACGAGATGCTGCCGACGCAGATGGCCGACGTCGTCGTGCACGTGGACGACCCCCGCCACCCCGCGCTGCTCACGCCGTGACCGCGGCCGTCACCCGGGCGGCCAGGCGGTGCATCGCGTCGGCCAGCTCGGGCGGCCCGACCACCCGCAGCGGCACGCCGAACATGGCGAACGTCGCGGCGACGCCGTCCCACGACCAGGCGCGCAGGACCACGCGGCTGCGGTCGTCGGCGACCGCCTCGACCACGGCGCCGCGGCCGGCCCAGCGAGCGACCTCGGCCGCCGCCATGTCGACCTCGGCCTCGCCCCGGCACGGCCACGGGTCGCGACCGCTGAACTGCTCGGCGACGAAGGCGGCGACGTCCGGCGCGGGCAGCTCCCGGGGCGCGAAGCGCGGGCCTGAGCCGGTCTTGGGCGTCATGCGGTCCACGCGGAACGTGCGCCAGTCGCCGCGCTCCAGGTCGTAGCCGACGAGGTACCAGCGGCCGCCCCAGGTGACCAGGTGGTGGGCCTCGGCGCGGCGCGGGAGGTCGGTGCCGCTCCCCCCGGCGTAGTCGAACCGCAGGACCTCCCGTGCGCGCACGGCGGAGCCGACGACCAGCAGGACCTCCTGGTCGACCTGCGGCCGGTTGCCGCCGCGCGAGACGGCCGTCACCTGCAGGGCGTCGGCCGCTGTGCGCAGCCGTGCGGGCATCACCTGGCGGAGCGTCGCGAGCGCACGCACGGCCGCCTCGTCGACCCCCGCGACTCCGGTCGACGCGGTCTGCAGGGCGACGACGAGCGCGACGGCCTGCTCGTCGTCGAGGAGCAGCGGCGGCATCTGGGTGCCCGCGTCGAGCCGGTAGCCGCCGTCGGGTCCCTTGGACGCGTGGACGGGGTAGCCGAGCTCGCGCAGCCGGTCGACGTCGCGGCGCACCGTGCGAGGGCTGACGCCGAGCCGGTCCGCCAGCACGCCGCCCGGCCAGTCGCGGCGCGCCTGAAGGAGAGACAGCAGCGCGAGGAGGCGGGAGGACGGCGTCGACATGTCTCCAGGATCGCATCGGGTAGCGGCCAGGACCTGACCGCTACGCCGAGAAGGCTGGTCGCGTACCCACTCACGAGGGAGAACCCATGATCCAGACGCGAGGACTCACCAAGGACTTCGTGGTGAGCCGCACCGAGACCGTGCACGCCGTGCGCGGGATCGACCTCGACATCGCGCCCGGCGAGCTCGTCGCCGTGCTCGGGCCGAACGGTGCGGGCAAGACCACGACCATGCGCATGCTCACCACGCTCGTCCGCCCGACGTCCGGGACGGCGACCGTCGCGGGCGTGGACGTCGTCGCCGACCCGACCACGGTCCGGCGGCACATCGGCTACGTCGGGCAGGGCAACGGCGCCGGCCACCAGCAGCGCGCCGCCGACGAGCTCACGATGCAGGGTCAGGTGTACGGGCTCGACCGCGCGTCGGCCAGGCGGCGGACCGGCGAGCTGCTGGACGCGCTGGACCTGACGTCGTTGGCGCGGCGCAAGGTGTCGGACCTCTCCGGCGGGCAGCGGCGGCGGCTCGATGTGGCGCTCGGCCTCGTGCACGCGCCCTCGCTGCTGTTCCTCGACGAGCCGTCGACCGGGCTCGACCCGCAGAACCGAGCGAACCTCTGGGACCACATCCTGCGGCTGCGCGCCGAGCACGACATGACGATCGTGCTCACCACCCACTACCTGGACGAGGCCGACACGATGGCCGAGCGAGTCGTCGTCGTCGACCACGGCCAGGTCATCGCCGACGACACCGCCGACGGGCTCAAGAGGATCCTCGCGGGGGACCGGGTGGTGCTGACCGTCGCGCTCGACGGGACCGCGGCGCGGGTGGCCACGATCGTCGAGGCGCTGCCCGGCGCCCGCGACGTGACCGTCGACGGAGCGCGGGTCGAGGCGCGGGTCGCCGACGCGGGCGCCGCCGTCCCGTCGCTCGTGCTCGCGGCGTCCGAGGTGGGTGCACCGCTGCTCGAGGCCGTCGCCGTGCGGCCGACGCTCGACGACGTGTTCCTGGCCCTGACGGGCCGCAGCCTGCGCGAGACCAGCACCGCTACCGAGGAGGTCGCAGCATGAGCACCCTGACCCTCACCCCGCCCGTGAACACCGTGACGCCCGTCCGGCGGTCGTGGCTCGCCGACGTCGGGCTCGTCATGACCCGTGAGCTGCGGCCCGTGGTCCGTGAGCCGTTCTCGGTCGTGTTCGGCCTGGTCCAGCCGCTGGTGTTCCTGGGGTTGTTCGGCCCGCTGCTGGTCGGCACATCGGACGGTCTGAGCTCCGCCGAGGTCTGGCAGTGGTTCGTCCCGTCGGTCCTCGTGATGACCACGCTGTTCGGCACCTCGACCACCGGCGCCAACCTGCAGTTCGAGATGCAGACCGGCGCGCACGAGCGGCTGCTGGTGACGCCGCTATCCCGCTCCGCGCAGCTGGTGGGCCGGTCCCTGAAGGAGATGGTGCCGCTGGTGGCCCAGGCGGTCATCGTCATCGTCGTGATGCTGCCGTTCGGCTTCCGCGCCGACCCCGCCGGGGCCCTGCTCGGGCTCGCGATGCTGGCGGTGCTCGGTGTCGGGCTGGGGTCGTTGAGCTACGCGCTGGCGATCGCCGTGCGCAAGCAGGAGTGGATGTTCTGGGCCGTGCAGCAGACCGTGCTGTTCCCGCTGCTCATCCTGTCCGGGATGCTCCTGCCGCTGGAGACCGGTCCGCAGTGGATGAAGGTGGCCTCCGCGTTCGACCCGCTGCGGTGGGTGGTCGAGGCCGAGCGGGCGCTGTTCGCCGGCGACCTGACCAGCAGCGTCGTCGCGGCCGGATGGCTCGCCGCGGTGCTCACGGCCGCGGTCGGGCTGGCGGTCGGCGTCCGCACCCTGCTGCGCAGCGCCGACTGATCTCGCACCTCACATCGCCCGTCCGTCGTGCGTCTTCCCTCAGGAGACGCACGACGGGCGGGCGTTGTCAGTGGGTGGGGGAATGATGTCGACCATGACGATCCAGGGGGAGCTCACGTCGGGTGTCGGGGTTCTCGACGAGGTGCGCGTGGTGCACACCGTCGTGCCCTCGCCGCTCGGTCCGATCACGCTCGTCGCCCACGACGGCGGCCTCAGCGCGCTGCTGCTTCCGAGCTCGAAGTACGAGGCCGCGCAGGGTCCGTTCGGCGAGCGGGCGGACGACGAGTTCGACCACGTCCGCGAGCAGCTGGACGAGTACTTCGCCGGCACGCGCACCGAGTTCGACCTCCCGCTGCACTTCGTCGGCACCACGTTCCAGTGCCGCGTGTGGGAGGGACTGCTGCGCATCCCGTACGGGCAGACGCGGTCGTACGGCGACCTCGCCGCGGAGATCGGGCTGGACCCGCGGACGTCGTCCCGCGCCGTCGGGGCGGCCAACGGCCGCAACCGGATCGCGATCGTCGTGCCATGCCACCGGGTCATCGGCGCCGACGGATCGCTCACCGGCTTCGCGGCCGGCCTGGACGCCAAGCGGTTCCTGCTCGGGCTTGAGGCCAAGGGGCGGCCGCGGGAGCACCTGCTCTTCTGACGGGTGCCTGTCCGGACGGTGGGTCCGGTGGCAGCATGGGGCCATGGCGCTCGTCCGGTACGTGGCGGCCGCCGCCGAGGCCGCCGGCACCGCCGCCGAGCAGGTTCCCGCCTCGACGGTCGGTGAGCTGCGCGCGCAGGTCCTCATCCGGCACGGCGGCGAGCTCGCCCAGCTCATCGGTGGGTGCTCTTTCGTGGTCGACGGCGTGCGCTCCGACGACGCGAGCCCGCTGGGCCCGAGCGACGTCGTCGACGTCCTCCCGGGCGGCTGACACGGTTCCCCAGATGCGCCGCGTCCGCTGTGCTGCGAGCGTGTGCGCATGAGGGTCGTCGTGGTCGGTGCCAGCGGCAACGTCGGCACGGCACTGTTGCGGCGGTTCGTCGACGACGGGACGGTGACCTCGGTGGTCGCCGTCGCGCGACGGATCCCGCGCTGGCCCGCTCCGACCCCCTACAGCGTCGCGTCGTGGGTCGAGTGCGACGTCGCGGCGCCCACCGCCGTCGACGTTCTCGAGCCCGCGTTCCTCGGGGCTGACGCCGTCGTCCACCTCGCCTGGGCCATCCAGCCGAGCCACAACCGTCGGCGGCTCCACGACGTCAACGTGTCGGGGACGCGGAACGTGGTCGATGCGGCTCGTCGGGCCGGGGTGCCGCACGTCGTCGTGGCCTCCAGCGTCGGCGCCTACTCGCCCGCCCCCGACGACGTCCCGCGCGGGGAGGGCTGGGCCACCGACGGCGTGCGGTCGTCGTCCTATTCCGTGGACAAGGCCGCCGTCGAGCGCGTCCTCGACGAGGCCGAGGAACGCTACCCGGACGTCGCGATCGCCCGGCTACGCCCCGCGCTGGTGTTCCAGCGAGCCGCCGGGCACGAGATATCGCGGTACTTCCTGGGTCCCTGGGCGCCGAAGCGCGCCATCGCCGGCCGGCTCCCTGTGCTTCCGTGGCCCACGGGACTGCGGCTCCAGGCGGTCCACGCCGACGACGCCGCCCAGGCCTACCGCGAGGCAGTGGTCCGCCGCGTGCGGGGAGCGTTCAACATCGCCGCACCCGACGTCCTGCGCGGTCCCGAGGTCGCCGATGTTGTGGCGCGCGGACGGCTCCGGGAC
The DNA here is from genome assembly GCF_056406355.1 of Cellulomonas sp. P1_C4. Lineage (NCBI taxonomy): Bacteria > Bacillati > Actinomycetota > Actinomycetes > Micrococcales > Cellulomonadaceae > Cellulomonas > Cellulomonas sp. P1_C4. The sequence continues at coordinate 55,425 of NZ_JBFUAI010000009.1, forward strand.
GTCCCGGTCTCCGAGGCGCGAGGGGTGCTCGCCGCTGCCTGGCACGCCCGGGCCGTGCCGGTCGGACCCGGCTGGCTCGACATGGCGCTGGCTGCGCCGCTGCTCGACACCTCCCGTGCCGAGCGCGAGCTCGACTGGCGGCCGCAGTGGTCGGCCGTCGACGCCGTGCGGGACCTCGTGGCCGGCATCGCGGCCGGAGCGGGGACGGCGAGCCCGCCGTTGCGGCCGCGTCGGCGCTGAGCCGGGTCGTCCCCTTTCTCACCTCGGTGGCCGGGCGTCCGCCGGTGGGCTACGTGCGCGAAATGTGCCGCTGTCGGCGGCCGCGCGAAAAGCGCTGGGACTTTCAGTGGTGTGCTGGCGCTCCTTTCTTCGAATGCGCCCATTGCCCTGTGGATGAATGGTTGCAATCTGGGGGCTGTGGGCGGCTCGATGGTGCTGTGACCTGCGGCAATGCGGATTCGACTCTCGTCTCACCAAGCGAACGAATGCGCCGGGGAATGTCAGTTGTGCCTGGAACACTTCTTTGTGGCGGGATTGTTGGGTCCGATTCTCGGGTCCGCCCCGGCTGGGCAAAGGAGGTGGCGCGCGGTGTCGATCGACGAGATTGGTGACGATGCCGCCTCTGCGTCAGCCGTTCCGGCCGGTCCAGCCCTGACGGTCGGCGGGTCACCGGCGACGGGCGTGGGCTCGCCGGCGGCGGTCGCGCTGGCGGTGTTGAGGTCGGCGGTCGATGCGTTGGCGGTCGCGTCGGATCCGTCGACCCCGGCGGGGCGTCTGGAGGGCGAGGCGGCGGCGGAGGTGGTGCGGGAGGCGTTGGCGGTGGCGGGCCGACTGTCTGCGATCGCGGCGCGGGTGGTGCCGGTGGTGGAGGCGGATGCCTGGTGGTCGCTGGAGGGTGCCCGCTCAATTACGACGTGGGTCGCGGCGCAGGGGCGGGTCACGCACGGGCAAGCGAAGCGCCTCGTGACGCTCGGGCGGGCGTTCCGTGACGACCTGGCCGCCACCGCGAGCGAGGCCGTGGCCGGGTCGGTGCCGGTGGAGGCGGCGCACGCGATCGCGGCGGTGGCGAACACCGAGGACCGCCGTGCGGCGTTGGCGGCGCCCGCCGACGAGTGCGGGGAGCAGTTCCTGCTGGAGTTCGCGCAGGCGCTGCCGGTCTCGCGGTTCCAGCTCCTCGCTCGCCGCTGGGCGGCGCATGCGGACCCGGCCGCGGACGACCGCGGGTACGTGGAGGCGACGGACCGTGAGTTCCTGACGTTGGCCCAGACGATGGACGGGTGCCACCTGCGCGGATTCCTGACCACGGAGCACGGCCACGCGTTGCAGGCGGCCCTGTCCGCGATGATGTCCACGTCTGCGGACAGTGCGGGGGAGCCGGCCGGGCGGCGTCGCGCGGGCGCGTTGGTGAACCTGACCCGGCTGGTCCTGGACCGGGACCTGACCGGCGCCACCGGCACCCACCGCCCCCACATCACCGCGGTCGTCGACCTCGAGACCTTGAACCGTGCCCTGGATCGCGCCCCAGGGCGGCGCCCACTGGCGACGCCCGCGACGGGTGGCACGAGCGGGACGGGTGGCCGGGGACGGCCGGGCGCCACGGGTGCGCCCCGTGGGGTCGGTCGCGACGACGACGCGCCGGCGGGTACGGCGTCGCCGGTCGGTGCAGCTGCAGCAACGCGGCTACCCATCACGGCCGACGGGGACACCGAGCGGTTCGCGGTCGCGGAGCTGGTCGGCACCGGTCCCATCCCGGACAGCGTGCTGGCCCGGTTGGTGTGTGACTCGGCGATCACCCGGGTCGTGTTCGGACCCCAGTCGCAGGTGTTGAACGTCGGCCGCGCCGAACGCACCTACACCGGTGCCAAACGCCGGGCGATCATCGCCCGCGACCAGCACTGCCAGTACCCAGACTGCGACGCACCGCCGGCCATGTCAGAGGTTCACCACACCGAGCACTGGCATCGCGACGGTGGTTCGACCGACGTGCGCACCGGCTGCCTGCTGTGCTGGYACCACCACGAGGTCGTCCACGACCGAGGCATCGAGATCACCCGCGACGACGCGGGACGGTGGCGATTCGCCGACCGACATGGACACCCCCTGCGCACATGATCGGAACGCAGACCGACCACTCAGCCCCGAGGTCGCGCCGCCGAACGATGTGTAGCGCCCGATCCTCGAAGGCTGTTTCAGCGACCCGCGCGCGTCGCTGACGCGCGGACCGATTACCGACGGCCGGGCGGGTCGTTCCGCTGTCCCGACGTGGCACGGTCGGGCATCCTCGACCCATGGCAGACGACATCCCCGCCGAGCGGCACGTGTACGGCCGCATCGACGCCCCGGTCACCGTGGTCGAGTTCGGTGACCTTGAGTGCCCGTACTGCCGGGCAGCCGCGCCCGCACTTCGCGAACTCGTGGATACCTCCGACGGGCAGGTGCGGCTGGTCTGGCGGCACTTCCCGCTGTTCGAGGTGCACCCGTACGCGCTCTCGGCCGCCCTGGCCGCCGAGGCGGCCGGTACCCACGGCAAGTTCTGGGAGATGCACGACGAGCTCATGAGCCACCAGGACCGGCTCGCCGAGCAGGATCTGCGCGCGGCCGCACGCGCGCTCGGGATCGACCCCGCCGAGGTCGCCGGCGACGGTGCGCAGGCCTACGCGCCGGCAATCTCGGCCGACTACGCCGCCGGCATCGAGCTCGGGGTGCGGGGGACGCCGACGGTGTTCGTCGGCGGCTCGCGCTACCACGGCAAGGTCACGCTCGACCGGCTCCGCGACGCGGTCGAGGCGGCGCGATGAGAACAGCGCTGGTCACGGGCKCCGGGCGGGGGATCGGCCGGKGGATCGCGCTGGGGCTGGCGCGCGCCGGGTACCGCGTCGCCCTCGTCGGCCGGACCCGGGCGCACCTGGACGCCGTCGCCGAGGAGATCGGCGCCGACGCGGTCGTCGCCGCGGCGGACCTCGTCGACCGGACGGCCGTGCTCGACGCCGTGACGCGGGTCGAGGAGCAGCTCGGCGGCATCGGCCTGCTGGTCAACAACGCCGGCGTGATCGAGCGGGCGGAGCTGCCGTTCGTCGACGACGACGTCGAAGACTCCTGGCGCGTCATCGAGGCCAACGTCCGCGGCCCGCTGCTGGTCACGCACGCGGTGCTGCCCGGCATGCTCGCGCGCGGCGACGGGCGTGTGCTCAACCTCAACTCCGGCGCGGGCCACCGGGCGATGACCAGCTACACCGGCTACGCCGTCAGCAAGGGCGCGCTGGCGCGGTTCACCACGCAGCTGGACGCGCAGTACCGGGACCGGGGGATCCGTGTGCTCGATCTCGCGCCCGGGCACGTCGAGACGGCGATGACCACGTCGATGCCGCTGCACGAGGGGCGGACCGAGTGGACGCCGGTCGAGGCCGTCGCCGAGCTGGTGCGGGCGTTCGGTGACGGGGAGCTCGACGCGCTGTCGGGGCGGTTCGTGCGCGCCGGCACGGATACCGTCGAGTCGCTCCGCGCGGCGACCCCGGCCATCCTGGCGACCGACGCCCGCACGCTCCGGCTGCCCCCGTACGGCGACGGCGATCCCGTGTCGTGATCGAGCCGATCCGCCACCAGCTCGTCGTCGCCCCCACGCCCGTGGAGGCGTTCGACGCCTGGGTCGACGGGATCGGGCAGTGGTGGCACCCCGCCTACACCCCGGACCCGGCCGGGTTCGTCGGGGCCGGCATCGAGCCGCGGGTCGGCGGGCGTGTGTACCTGGTCGACGCGACCGTCGGCGACGTCGTGTGGGGACGCGTGCTCGCGATCGCCCGCGGCGCGCTCGTCGTGCACACCTCGACGCTGGCCCAGACCCCTGAGCACCCGAGCCGGATCGCCGTGCAGTTCGTGCCGTTGGACGAGGGCGGCACGCGCGTCGAGCTCGAGCACGGCGGCTGGGACGACGGCAACGTGGGCTTCCGGGACAAGTTCACCGACTGGCCGCTGATTCTCGACCGCTATGCCGCCTTCCTCGCCCGGACTGGGCCGTGACCGGGTCGGCCGTGGGCGTCGCGCCGGAACCCGGTCTGACCGTCGGCGTGACACCGGGCGCCGCCGTGACCCCCGAACCCGTCGAGACGCTCCCGGAGCCCACGGCCACCACGAGCACCGCGCCCTCGACTCCCGCGCCCGTGGAGACCGTCGCGCCGACGGAGTCCAGCTCGGCGGTACCGGTTCCGGTTCCGGTCCCGACCGACGAGACCACCACAGCCGTTCCTTCGCCCGAGCCGACCGTCACGGAGACCGTGGTCGTCGAGGTGCCCTTCACCCACGAGCCGGCCGTGTCGAGCTCGACCATCCCGCTCGGCGCGATCATCACGGCGCTCGTCATCCTTGTCGCGGCCGCCGCGGCGCTGGTGCTCGCCGTCCGGCGCAATCGCGACGGGCGTCCGCCGCTGCCGGCGACCGCAGGGGTTCCGGCCGTCACCACCACGTCGACGGTCGACGTGCTCGACGCGACCAGCCCCGCCGCGCTGCCGTCGGACGCGCTGTCGGACACGGTCCGGTTCCTCATGGTGCTGGGCGAGGCCCTCATCGACTCGAGCGCGCCGGTGGTCCAGGTGAACCGGACGCTCGAACGGGTCGCGGCGATCAACGGCGCGCCCGAGGTCGAGGTGGTGGCCCTGCCCACGGCGTTGCTGGTGTCGGTGCCCCACGGCGTCTCGACGCAGACCGCTGCGTCGTCCGCGGGCTGGCGGCAGCTGAGGCTGCACCAGGTGCAGGACGTCCTCGAGGTCGCCGACGAGGCGGAGGCCGGTGACGTCGGGCCGGTCGAGGGCATGGCGCGGATCCGGGCCGCGGTCACCGCGCCACCGCTGTACTCCGGGAGCGCGCGCATCCTGGGGTACGTCGCCGTCACGGCCGGGCTCGCCATGATCCTCGGCGGCAGCCTCGTCGACGTGCTCGTGGCGTCGGCGCTCGGCGCCGCGATCGCCGTGGCGCAGGTGGCCACCGGGCGCCTGCCCGCCCCCTATCAGGCCCTCGTGGTGCTGACCTGCGCGTTCGGCGTCTCCGCTGCGGTCTTCCTCCTCTCGCGAACGGGCATCGACATCGGGACGCTCGCGCCGCTCGTCGCCCCGCTGGTGACGTTCCTGCCCGGTGCCCTCCTGACCACGGCGGCGATCGACCTGGCCACGCGGCAGATGATCGCCGGCTCCGCGCGGCTGGCCGCGGGCGCCATGCAGCTCGTCCTGCTCGCGCTCGGCATCACCGGTGCGGCGGCGCTCGTCGGCGTGCCCGCCTCGGACGTCGGGGCCGCGGCCTTCCAGCCGCTCGGCTGGGCCGGTCCGTGGATCGGCGTGCTCGTCTACGGCACCGGTGTGGTGTTCCACAACTGCGCCCGACGGACCGCGCTCCCGTGGATCCTGCTCGTGCTCGTCGTCGCGTACGCCGGACAGGTGGTGGGCGGGCTGTTCTTCGGCGGCGCGTTCTCCGCGTTCTTCGGGGCACTGCTGATGACCCCCGTCGCGATGTTCGCCGCGACCCGCCCGACCGGCCCGCCCGCGCTCGTGGGCTTCCTGCCGGGGTTCTGGCTGCTCGTGCCCGGTGCCCTGGGGCTCGTGGGAGTGACCTCGATCCTCGGCGCCGACGCGCAGGCGCTCAACACGGTCGTCACCGCCGGCACCACGATGGTGGCGATCTCCTTGGGGGTGCTCGCGGGCATCGCGCTGGGGTCCGGCGCGGCACGACGGGCGGGGCTGTCGGTCGGTCGGTTCTGACGGCTCGGGCGGCCGCCACGTGGTCGAGGACGTCGGCGTCGGCGTCGCTGAGGCGGCCGGATCCAGTTCGGGCGCCACCCTCGTGGGTGCTGGCATTTCGCCTCGCTCGCCGCAATGATCCTGTTCACGGGGATTTCTCGTGCCGATCCAGGGAAGGGTCGCGTGACGCGACGGGCAGCTTGTCGACCGCTCGTGAGTCAGCGCCACATCAAGAGAGGGATCCGAACGTGACAGAGCAGCGCAGTGGATTTGCCGTCGGCCTGACCGTGTTCGCCGCGACGATGATGATCCTCATCGGCGTCCTGCACGCCGTGCAGGGAGTGGTGGCGGTCGCCAACGACACGTTCTACGTCGCGGGCCAGGAATGGATCTTCGAGTTCGACGTCACGACGTGGGGCTGGATCCACCTCGTCGCGGGCCTCGTCGTCGTGCTCGCCGGCTTCTTCGTGCTCACCGGGGCGGTGTGGGCCCGGGCCGTCGGGGTGGCCGTGGTGTTCCTCAGCATCCTGCTCAACTTCGCTTGGCTGCCCTACTACCCGTGGTGGAGCCTCGTGATCATCGCGCTCGACATCTTCGTGATCTGGGCACTCACGGTCCACGGTCGGGACATCGTCCGATGAGCCGCCGCGCAGTTCTCGTAGCGCCTGGGCGTCGTCGCGCGTCGCGGACCGTCGCCCTTGCAGTCGGCGCTGGTCTCTTGCTGGCCCTGTCGGGATGCACCGGGGACACGTCGGGGCCACAGGAGACGCCCAAGTCCGACGTCGAGGTCGCGCAGGCAAACGTCGCGGACGCGGAAGAGGCCCTGGCCACCGCGCAGGCCGCGGCGACCGACGCCGGCGCGGCGTTCTGCGACGCGAGCTCGACGTACATCACGGCCCTGGACCGCTACGGCGACGTGCTGAACCAGACGGCGGTCACCGTCGGCGACGTCCAGACGGCCGGCGACGACCTCGCCGAGCCCGCTGCGGACACGAAGGACGCGGCCCAGAGCGCCGTCGACGCCCGCGACGCGGTCGTCCAGGCGCAAGACGACCTCACAAAAGCGCAGGCCGAGCTGGCCGTCGCCCAGGCGGCCGCTGCCGGTGAACCCGCGCCCGAGCCCACCGAGGAGTCGCCCAGCCCGGAGCCCACGGTCCCCGCCGCCAGCGTGACCCGGGTCCAGCAGGCCGAGGAGGACTTCTCGTCCGCTCGCGGGAGCATCACCGCGGACACGCCGTTGGTGCAGGCGTCCGAGCAGTTCAACTCGGCGGCTGTGGCCTTGGAGATGTCCTGGCTCCGCCTCTTCGCCGACGCGGGCTGCCTGTCGGACGAGCGGCAGGCGGAGGCGAGCGCCACCGTCAGCGCCTACACGGCGGCGCTCCAGCAGTCGCTGAAGGACGCCGGGTACGACCCCGGCTCGGTCGACGGGGTGTACGGCCCGCAGACGGTTGCCGCCGTGCAGGCCCTGCAGAAGGCGAGCGGGCTGCCCGAGACGGGGACGATGGACAAGGCGACCAACGCCGCGCTCCAGGCAGCCCTCGAGGCGAAGGGCGCCGAGGCGGCCGCGGCGTCGGCGGCGGCGACCGCTGCTCTGCAGCAGACGCTCAAGCTGGCGGGCTACTGGGACGGGCCGGTCGACGGGACGTGGTCGGACGAGCTCACGGCCGCCGTCGGGGCCGCACAGACCGACCTGGGTGTCCCGGTGACGGGCACGGTGGACGCTGCGACGATCGCGGCGTTCCAGGCGGCGCTCGCGGGGGCCAAGGAGGGCGCCTCGGCGGAGCCGACACCGGAGCCGACGCCGGAGCCCACGGCGACCGAGGAGGGCTGATCCGGCCGCCGGAGGAGCCGCCGGGGCGGCGGCTCCTCCGGCGGCCGTGGTCGACCTAGACCGGTGCCCGCCACGGCAGCGGCGGCAGGGGCGGCGGGGCGTCGCTGAGCGGCGAGCACAGCGGCAGCTTCTCGCCCAGCCACCGCAGCAGGATCGAGCCGAGCACGGCCGCTGTCAGCGAGCCCGCGAGGATCCCGATCTTCGCGTCGTCCAGCTGCTGGGGGTCGTCAAAGGCCAGGCCGGCGATGAATAGGGAGATGGTGAACCCGATGCCGGCCAGCACCGCGCCGCCCAGCAGGTGTCCCCAGCGCACGCGGCCGGGCAGCTCACCGAGGCCGAGCCGCAGCGCGACCGTCGAGGCGCCCGTGATGCCGATGGCGTTGCCCAGCACCAGGGCGACGGCCACGCCGATGGCCAGACGGGAGCTCGCCGCTGACTGGATCGACTCCGCGTTCAGCACGATCCCCGCGTTGGCCAGCCCGAACAGGGGCACGACGACGAACGCGCTCCAGGGGTGCAGGAGGCGCTGCAGCCGGTCGTTCGTCGGCACCGCCGCCCGGGCGGCGAGCTCCGCGAGGTGCTCGCGCTCCGCGGTGGCGTCGTCGATCAGCTCGCGGCCGTACCCGGCGACCTCGTCGATCGTCTCCTGGTCCGCGGGCCGGGCGGGCACCAGCAGGCCGACGATGACGCCCGCCAGGGTGGCGTGCACGCCCGACGCCTGGACGGCGAACCACAGAGCGATGCCGGCGATCACGTAGGGCGCCAGCTGCCAGACGTTGAGCCAGCGCAGGACGACGATCCCCACGACGATCGCCCCGGCGATCGCCAGCGCGGCCATGTCGACCTCGGCCGTATAGAAGACCGACATCACGGTGATCGCGCCGATGTCGTCGACGATCGCCAGCGTGAGCAGGAACAGCCGCAGCCGGTCGGGGCACTTGGGGCCGAAGAGGGCAAGGATGCCGACCAGGAACGCGGTGTCCGTCGACATCACGACGCCCCAGCCGTGGGCGGCGTCGGTGCCGCCGTTGAAGGCCAGGTAGATGAGCACCGGGACGAGCAGGCCACCGATCGCGCCGAGGGCCGGCACGGCGACGGTCCGCTTGTCCCGAAGGTCTCCCGTGGTGGCCTCGCGGCTGATCTCCAGGCCGACGACCGCGAAGAAGATCGCCATCGCGGCGTCGTTGACCCAGCCGTGCAGGTCGAGCTCGATGCCCCAGCTTCCGATGTGGAAGCCGGCCATGGTCGACCACATCGACTCGTAGGCGTCCGCCCACGGGGAGTTCGCCCAGACGATCGCGACGATGGTGGCGGCCAGCAGGTAGACGGCGCTGCCGGCCTCGTTGGTGAGGAAGTCCCGCACCGACGGCTGGAGGCCGGGCAGCGAGACCCGCAGGGCGGGGCCCGGGGAGGTCGAGGTCGTCGACATGCGGATCAACGTCGCAGGTCATCGGCCGCGACGCAACGGTCGTTCGCCGTCGGCGTCAGAGGTACTTCTCCGGGTCGCCCATGAGCTCGAGGACGTGGTCGGGGACGTACGTCGACAGCTCTCGCGGCGGACGGACGTAGTTGTTGGTGGCAGGGGGCCGGTCCGGGAGCTTGACCTTCTCGTGCGGCACGTCGGTGTACGGGATCGTCGAGAGCAGGTGGCTGATCATGTTGAGGCGCGCGTGCTTCTTGATGTCCGACTCCACGATGAACCACGGGCTGGCCGGCACGTCGGTGTGCACGAGCATCTCGTCCTTGGCCTTGGAGTACTCCTCCCACCGGCTGAGCGACGCGGTGTCCGTCGGGCTGAGCTTCCACTGCCGCACCGGGTCGTTCAGGCGGGAGCGGAACCGCTTGAGCTGCTCGGTGTCCGAGACCGAGAACCAGTACTTGCGCAGCAGGATGCCGTCCTCGATGAGCATCTGCTCGAAGATCGGCGTCTGCCTCATGAACCGGCTGTACTCCTGCGGCGTGCAGAACCCCATGACGTGCTCGACCCCGGCGCGGTTGTACCAGGACCGGTCGAACAGCACGATCTCGCCGGCCGCGGGCAGGTGGGCGACGTAGCGCTGGTAGTACCACTCGCTCTTCTCGCGCTCCGTCGGTGTGGGGAGCGCGGCGATGCGCACGACGCGGGGGCTGAGGTACTCCGAGATCCGCTTGATCGTGCCGCCCTTGCCGGCGGCGTCGCGGCCCTCGAAGATCACGACGACCCGGGCGCCCGTCTCCTTGGCCCACAGCTGGACCTTGACCAGCTCGGCCTGCAGGCGGAAGAGCTCGGCCTCGTAGACGTCGTTCGGGATCTTGCCCTTGCGCTTCTTGCCTGACTTCTTCGCCATGAACGGACCGTACCGCCCGCGGTGTGGTCGCGCCGAGCTTCCGCATCCGCGGACCGGAAGGCCCTGGACGGCCGTACATGCGGCACTACGATCACGTTCGTGACCGACTACAGGATCAGCGAGGCGGCGGAGCTGCTGGGCGTGAGCGATGACACCGTGCGGCGGTGGGTCGACTCCGGTGCGCTGGCGGCCCGGACGGACGATGCGGGGCGGAGCGTGGTCGGCGGCGTCGAGCTCGCGGCGCTGGCCGTGGAGCGAGCGCGGACCCCGGAGGACCCCGCGGCCGGCACCAGCTCGGCGCGCAACCGGCTGCCCGGTCTGGTCACCAACATCCTCAGCGACACCGTGATGGCGCAGGTCGAGCTGCAGGCCGGACCGTTCCGGCTGGTGTCGCTGATGTCGAGCGAGGCGGTCCGCGAGCTCGGGCTCGAGGTCGGATCACGCGCGACCGCGGTTGTGAAGGCCACCACCGTGCTCGTCGAGACCCCGCGGGCGCAGCGATGAGGACCCGCGCGCTCGTCGGCATCGCGGCCGTGCTGCTCGCGCTCGTCGGGTGCTCGTCGGCGACGCCTGCCGCCGAGAGCACCTCGACGCCCACACGCCAGCTGACCGGCGAGCTCACCGTGTTCGCCGCGGCCTCGCTGCAGGGTGCCTTCGACGCGATCGGCCAGGAGCTCGCCGCCCAGAACCCCGGGGTCACGGTGCACCCGACCACCTACGACGGCTCCTCCACGCTGGCGGCCCAGCTGGTCGGCGGGGCCGCGGCGGACGTGTTCGCGTCCGCCGACCTGACGAACATGGCCACGGTGACCGACGCGGGCCTGGCCGACGGCACGCCGACGGTCTTCACGAGGAACACGCTCGAGATCGTCGTGGCGCCGGGCAACCCGAAGAACATCACGTCGCTGGCGGACCTGGCGGCGCTGTCGACGTCGGGCGGCAAGGTCGTCCTCTGCGCCCCCGAGGTGCCCTGCGGCGCGGCGGCGCAGAAGGTCCTCGACGGTGCGGGCCTCACGCTGACACCGGTCAGCGAGGAGCAGAACGTCAAGGCCGTGCTCACCAAGGTGCAGACCGGCGACGCCGATGCCGGCCTGGTCTACCGGACCGACGTGCTCGCGGCCGGCGACTCCGTCGAGGGCGTCGAGTTCGCCGAGGCAGCCACGGCGGTGAACGAGTACCCGATCGTCATGCTGACGACCACCGAGAACGAGGACGTCGCCCGGGCGTTCGTCGACCTCGTCCTCTCCGAAGCGGGGCAGAAGATCCTCACGGACCTGGGGTTCACCGCGCCGTGAGACCGACGCGCATCCCGGGCCTGCTGTGGCTGCCGGCGGCCCTCGCGGCCGGCCTGCTGGTCCTGCCTGTCGTCGCCCTCGTTCTGCATGCCGACTGGTCGACGCTGCCGGCGGACATCACGACGCCGGCCGCGATGGACGCGCTCCGGCTGTCGCTGACCACGTCGGTCGCGGCCACGGTCGTGTGCCTGGTGCTGGGCGTCCCGCTGGCGGTCGTCCTGGCGCGGGCGCGCGGCTGGTCGTCCGACGTGCTGCGCGCGCTGGTCACGCTGCCGCTCGTGCTGCCGCCGACGGTCGGCGGGATCGCGCTGCTCTACCTGCTGGGGCGGCGGGGGCTGGTCGGGCAGTCGCTGGACACGTGGTTCGGCATCACGATCCCGTTCACCACGGCGGCCGTGGTCATCGCGCAGTCGTTCGTCGCCATGCCGTTCCTGGTCCTCTCCGTGGAGGGCTCGTTGCGGACGGCGGGGACCCGGTTCGACGTCGTCGCCGCGAGCCTCGGGGCGGGGCCGTGGACCGTGCTGCGACGCATCACGATCCCGCTGGTCATGCCCGGCCTGGTGAGCGGCACGGTCCTGTGCTTCGCGCGGGCGCTCGGGGAGTTCGGCGCGACCGCGCTGTTCGCCGGCAACTCCCCGGGCGTCACGCAGACCATGCCGCTGGCCATCTACTCGGCGTTCAACGGGGCCGGCGTCACGCAGGGCACGGCCGTCGCACTGTCGCTGCTGCTGGTGTTCGCGGCGATCGCTGTGCTCCTCGCGGCGCGCGCCTGGCGGCCCGGGCGGGCCGCATGACGTCCCTGCACGCCGAGGTCGCGGTCCGCCGGGGCACGTTCGCGCTCGACGTGACGATCGCCGCCCACCCCGGCGAGATCGTCGCGGTGCTCGGCCCCAACGGCGCGGGCAAGTCGACGCTGCTCGCGGTGCTCGCCGGGCACCTGGTCCCCGCGGACGGCGTGGTGCGGGTGGGGGACCGGACACTGAATGCCGTCTGGGACGGGCGGGTGGAGACGGACGTGCGTCCCGAGCGCCGGTCCGTCGGCCTGCTGGGCCAGGACCCGCTGGTCTTCCCGCACCTGAGCGCGCGCGAGAACGTCGCCTTCGCCCCTCGCGCGGCCGGTGTGCCCACGAAGGAGGCCCGGGAGACGGCCGACGAGTGGCTCACCGCCGTCGGGCTCGGCGGGCTGGCCGACCGTCGCCCCGACGCGCTGTCCGGCGGGCAGCGCCAGCGGGTCGCCCTCGCGCGTGCGCTMGCGGCCGAGCCCGACGTGCTCCTGCTCGACGAGCCCTTCGCCCAGCTGGACGTGCGCACGGCCGCCGAGCTGCGCGAGCTGGTGCGCGAGCAGGTCCGGCGCACGCGCACCGCCACCGTCCTGGTCACCCACGACGTGCTCGACGCCGTCACGCTGGCGGATCGGGTCGTCGTCCTGCACGACGGTCAGGTGGTCGAGCAGGGTCGGCCGCTCGACGTGCTCACCGACCCCGTCCACCCGTTCACGGCGGCGCTGGCCGGCGTGAACCTCGTCGTCGGCACGCTCGTGGCCGGTGCCGGCGGCGGGACGGTGCTGGCCGGACCCGACGGCCTGCTGGTGCCGTGCGACGCCGCGCCGGGGGGGCGGGCCCAGGTGACGTTCCCGCCCGGGGCCGTGGTCGTCGGCGGCGAGGGCGGCTGGAGCGCGCGGGTGGTCGACCTCGAGCCCGGGACCACCGGGGTCCGCCTGCGGACCACCGGCGACGTGCTCGTCGACCTGCCGCCGGCGCGGGTCGCGCTGCTGGGTCTGCACGTCGGCGCGACCGTCCGGCTCGCCGTCCCGAGCGAGCACGTGCGGGTGCGACCGCTCGCCTGATCTCACAGGCCGCCGCGGCAACCGGTGCGCGAATGGATCCGAACGCGCAACCGAGCGGGCAGGTCGGTCGAAACATGCGCTCCCTAGCGTCGTCGTCGACACAGACCCCACCCGTCCCCCGGAGGTCCCTATGGCGACCCAGCTCGCGACCGACGCACCGGTCCTCGACACCGCACCCACTCCGCTCACGCACCGGCCCGGCCGCTGGATCGACGGCTGGAACCCCGAGGACGGTGGCCWGTGGGCCACCGTCGGCCGGGTCATCGCCCGACGCAACCTCGGTCTGTCGGTCTTCGCCGAGTTCCTCGGGTTCGCCGTCTGGGCGTCGTGGAGCATCGTGGTCCCCCAGCTCCCCGCGGCGGGATTCGTCCTCAGCGTCGACCAGATGTTCTGGCTCATCGCCGTGCCCTCGCTGGTCGGCGCGACGCTGCGCATCCCCTACACGTTCGCGGTGCCGCTCTTCGGCGGCCGCAACTGGACGATCGTCTCCGCGCTGCTTCTCCTGGTCCCGACGATCGGCCTCGCGGTCGCCGTGCAGAACCCCGACCTGGGCTTCGGTGCCCTGCTCGCGGTGGCGGCGCTCGCCGGCGTCGGCGGCGGAAACTTCGCGTCCTCGATGGCCAACATCTCGTTCTTCTACCCGGAGCGGGAGAAGGGCCGCGCGCTCGGCCTCAACGCCGCKGGCGGCAACCTGGGCACCGCCGCGGTGCAGTTCGCCGTGCCGCTGGTCATCGTCGGCGCCGCGGGCCTCGAGCTCGAGCGCGCCGGGCTGATGTTCGTGCCGCTGGTGCTGATCGCGGCCCTGCTGGCCTGGCGGTTCATGGACAACCTGTCCAACGCCAAGTCGGACCCCCGCTCCTACGGCGTCGCCGCCCGGTCGAGGAACACCTGGATCATCTCGTTCATCTACATCGGCACCTTCGGCTCGTTCATCGGCTTCTCGGGCGCGTTCCCGACGCTGCTCAAGAGCCAGTTCCCCGAGGTGACCATCTCCATCGCGTTCGCCGGGGCGCTCGTCGGCTCGATCGCCCGGCCCCTGGGCGGCATGCTGGCCGACAAGCTCGGCGGCGCCCGCGTCACGATCGTCGCGTTCTCCGCGATGGCGATCGGCGTCGTCTGCGCGATCTTCGCCCTGCGGGCGCACGAGTTCTGGCCGTTCCTGGCGTCGTTCCTCGTGCTCTTCATCGCCACGGGCGCCGGCAACGGCTCGGTCTACCGGATGATCCCCGCGGTCTTCCGGTTCGGTACCACCGATGACGCGGACCGCGCCCGGCGCGTCAAGGCCGCGGCGGGCTGCCTCGGGATCGCCGGTGCGGTCGGGGCGTTCGGCGGGTTCCTCATCCCGCGCGGGTTCGCGATCTCCACCGCGCTCACCGGCAACATCCAGGGCGCCCTCTGGGTGATCGTCGGGCTGTACCTGGTCATGGGCGCCACCACGTGGTTCGTGTACCAGCGCCGCTCCGGCGCCTACGGCACGACGGTCATCTGATGTCTCGGCCCGCGGCGACCCACTGCCCGTACTGCGCGCTGCAGTGCGCGCAGACGCTGCACACCTCTCTCGACGGTGCCGTCACCGCCGCGGGCCGGGACTTTCCGACGAACAAGGGCGGCATGTGCCAGAAGGGCTGGACGTCGCCGACGCTGCTGCGGGCGCCGGACCGCCTGACCACGCCGCTGCTGCACGGGTCGCCGGTGTCCTGGGACGAGGCGCTCGGCTTCGTCGCGTCGCGCCTGGCTGACCTGCGCGCGTCGCACGGGCCGCCGTCCGTCGCGGTGTTCGGCGGCGGCGGGCTCACCAACGAGAAGGCCTATGCGCTCGGCAAGTTCGCGCGGACGGTGCTGGCGACGCCGAACATCGACTACAACGGCCGGTTCTGCATGGCGAGCGCGGCGGCCGGCGCGAACCGGAGCCTCGGCCTGGACCGCGGGCTGCCGTTCCCGCTGGCCGACCTCGGCGGGGCGCAGGCCGTGCTGCTGCTGGGCTCGAACCTCGCGGAGACCATGCCGCCGGCCGTCCAGCACCTCGCGCACACCCGGTCCGTGGGCGGTGTCCTCGTCGTCGATCCCCGGCGCTCGGCGACCGCGGACCTGACCGCCGACGACGGCGGGGTGCACCTGCAGCCGGTGCCCGGCACCGATCTCGCCCTGCTGCTCGGGCTCGCGCACATCGTGCTCGCGGAGGGGCTGGCGGACCTGGCGTACCTCGCCGAGCGGACGACGGGTCTCGAGGAGATCCGGCGCTCGGCGGCGCTCTGGTGGCCCGAGCGGACCGAGCAGGTCACGGGCGTCCCCGTGGCCACCCTGCGCCGCATCGCGTTCCTGCTGGCCAACGCGTCGCCGTCGCGCGGTGGGACGGGCGCCTACGTCCTCACCGGGCGCGGCGTCGAGCAGAGCACGCAGGGCACCGACACCGTCACCGCCGCGATCACCCTCGCGCTGCTGCTGGGCCTGCCCGGGCGCGTCGGGTCCGGCTACGGCGCGATCACCGGCCAGGGCAACGGGCAGGGCGGTCGCGAGCACGGGCAGAAGGCCGACCAGCTGCCCGGCTACCGGTCCATCGAGGACGAGGCGGCGCGGGCGCACGTGGCAGGGGTGTGGGGCGTGGACCCCGCCGACCTGCCGCGCACCGGCATGCCCGCGATCCAGCTGCTGCGGTCGCTCGGCACCCCGGACGGGCCGCGGGCGCTGCTGGTGCACGGGTCGAACCTGCTGGTCAGCGCCCCGGACGCGGACCGGGTGCGCGAGCGGCTGGCGTCGCTCGACCTGCTGGTGGTCTGCGACTTCCTGCCGTCCGAGACCGCGCTGCTGGCGGACGTCGTCCTGCCGGTCACGCAGTGGGCCGAGGAGGAGGGCACGATGACGTCGCTCGAGGGCCGCGTGATCCGGCGGCGGCGCGCGCTGGACCCGCCGCCGGGCGTGCGCAGCGAGCTCGAGATCCTCGCCGACCTGGCGCACCGGCTGGGCTCGACCGTCCGCTTCGACACCGACCCGTCCGCCGTGTTCGACGAGCTCGCGCGCGCGTCGGCCGGCGGTCGCGCCGACTACAGCGGACTGAGCCACGCGCGCCTCGACGCCGAGCCCGACCTGTTCTGGCCCGTCCCGGCCGGTCCGACACCGCACCCGGGCACGCCGCGCATGTTCCTCGACCGCTTCCCGACGCCCGACGGCCGCGCCCGCCTGGTTCCCGTCGACCACCGCGGGCCGTCCGACGACCTGCGCCGCGACGCACCGCTGTTCCTGGTGACCGGCCGCGTGCTCGCGCACTACCAGTCCGGCGCGCAGACGCGGCGCGTGCCGGAGCTGGTGCGCAGCGCGCCGGCTCCGTACGTCGAGATCCACCCGCTGCTGGCCGACCTGCACGGGATCGCCGAGGGCGACCTGGTGCAGCTCGACACGGCGCGCGGCCGCGGGGTGGTCCGGGCTCGGGTCACGGACGCGGTGCGTGCCGACACGGTGTTCCTGCCCTTCCACTGGAGCGGCGTGAGCAGCGCGAACCGGCTGACCACGGACGCGACGGACCCGATCTCCGGGATGCCCGAGTTCAAGGTCTGCGCGGTCGACGTGCGCCGGTGGGAGGGGTCGGTCGACGTGCTCGACGACGCGACGCTGCTGGGGGTCTCATGAGTCCGGTGCGGGTGGTCGTGGTCGGCCACGGGATGGTCGGCGCGCGCTTCGTCGACGACCTGCACCAGCGGGACCGGTCGGGCCGGTTCAGCACGCTCGTCCTCGGCGCCGAGGAGTACGAGCCCTACAACCGCGTGCTGCTCTCCGAGGTGGTCGCCGGCAAGCTCGACGTCGCGTCGATCACCCTGCCGAGCGGCGCCCACAGGACCGCGAGCGAGGTGCTGCCCGGCACGCGAGTCGTGACGGTCGACCGGTCTGCGCGCGTGGTGCACGACGACGCCGGTGAGCGGCACCCGTACGACGTGCTCGTGCTGGCCACTGGTGCGCGGGCGCGGATCCCCGACCTGTTCGGCCGCCGCGACGACGACGGCCTGCCCGCCGGCGCGCACGCGTTGCGCACCCTCGACGACGCCCGCGAGATCGTCGCCGCCACGGTCAACGCGCACCGCGCGGTGGTGGTCGGCGGGGGTGTGCTGGGGCTCGAGGTCGCCTGCGGGCTGGCGAACCGCGGCGTGCCGGTGACCGTGGTGCACGGTGGACGGCACCTCATGGACCGCCAGCTCGACGACGCTGCCGCCGCGGTCGCGACGGCGCGGCTCTCGTCGCTCGGCATCGCGGTCCGGGTGGGCGCCCGCACCGAGGAGGCGCTCGTGAGCGACGGCCGGGTCACCGGCGTGCGGCTCGAGGGCGGGGAGGTCCTGCCCACCGACCTGCTCGTGCTGACCGCGGGCACCTCTCCCGAGGTCGGGCTGGCCCAGCGCGCGGGGCTCGACGTCGCGCGCGGCATCGTCGTCGGCCAGGATCTCGCGTCGCCCGCCGACCCGCGGGTGTTCGCGATCGGGGACTGCGCCGAACCTCCCGAGGGAGGGTCCGGCCTCATCGCGCAGGGCTGGGACCAGGCCCGACGGCTCGCCACCCTGCTCACCGAGCCGGCCGCGGCGCGCGACCACTCACCCCTGCCGACCGTCGGCACCGACGTGGTCAAGGTCAAGGGCGTCGGGCTCGACGTCGTCGCCATGGGTCTCTGCGGTCCCCGTACCGGGGGCCGGCGCGTCCGGCTCAGCGACCCGGAGGGCGGCCGGCACGTCGAGGTCGTCGTGGCCGACGGGCGCGTCGTCGGCGCAACCTGCGTGGGCGCCGGACCGGTCGCTGCCGACCTGGTCGCGGCCTACACGCGCGGCACGCCGGCCCCGGCCGACCCCGCGCAGCTGCTGATGCGGCCCGTCGCGGGGGTCGCGGTCCCCGCCGCGAGCCCGACGATGATGCCGGACCGGGCTGTCGTGTGCCGGTGCAACGGGGTCACGAAGGGCGACATCGTCGGGTGCTGGCGCCACGGCGCACGGTCGGTCGAGGACGTGGCCGCGACCACCCGCGCGACCACGGGCTGCGGCGGCTGCACGGACGCCGTCTGCGGCATCGTCGACTGGCTCCGCAAGTCGGACCCGGACCAGCCGGCCGAGGCTCGTCAGGAGACCTTGACCCGGATCGTGTCGTAGCCGGTCGCGCCGTCCGGGACGACGTCGGCCGGCGTGCCGGTCTGCGGGCCGACCGGGTCGGACGCCCGGACGAACAGGTCGTGGTCGCCGGGCTCGGCGTCCCACGTCCACGACCACTGGCGCCACGAGTCGATGCCGCCGTCGTCGGCGAGCGTCGCGTCGTTCCACGCGCCGTCGTCGACGCGTACCTGCACGCCGGTGACGCCGCGGTGCTGCGCCCAGGCGGTGCCGGCCACGACGACAGACCCGGCGGACACCGAGGCGCCCGACTTCGGCACGTCGATGCGCGATTGCGTCTTGATCGGGCCCTCGGGGGACCAGCCGCGGTCGGTCCAGTAGGCCGTCGCGTCGGCGAACCGCGTGACGTTCAGGTCGGTCACCCACTTCGTCGCCGACACGTACCCGTAGAGCCCGGGGACCACCATCCGCACCGGGAAGCCGTGCTCGACGGGCAGCGGCTCGCCGTCCATCGCGATCGCCAGCAGCGCGTTGCGGTCGTCGGTGAGGGCCGCGAGCGGCGTCGAGGCGGTGAATCCGTCGACGCTGCGGGACAGGACCATGTCGGCGTCGCCGGTCGGCTTCGCGCGCGCGAGCAGCTCCCGGATGGGCAGGCCCAGCCACTTCTGGTTGCCGATGAGGTCGCCGCCCACCGGGTTGGACACGCACGCCAGCGTCACCCAGGCCTCGACCAGGTCGCTCGCCAGCAGCTCGTCCCAGGTGAGCGTGATCTCCTGCTCGACCATGCCGTGCACCCGCAGGCTCCACGTGCTCGGGTCGACCTGCGGCACCACGAGGGCGGTGTCGATCCGGTAGAAGTCGCCGGGCGGGGTCTGCCAGGGTCCGACGCCGTCCACCCCGACGTCGACCCCCGCGGGGACCGGTGCCGCCGTCGTGCTCGGACTGGGGATGTGGATCGCCGCACGCGCCGCCTGGGCACCCCGGGCACCGGCGCCGACGGCCCGCCCGATCACGACGCCGACCACCCCGAGCGCGCCGGCCGCGGCCGTGGCCTGCAGGAACGCGCGGCGCTCGACGGCCGCAGGCCGTGGCCGCTGGCTGGGGGCACCGGGGAGCCGTCGYACGAGGGCACGCAGGGTCATGAGGCCGGCGATCGCGCCCGCGACGCTCGGCAGCGCGGCGAGCGTCCCGGCGTCGGGCCGACCCATCGCCGCGAGGCCCGCGACCGCCCCGAGGACGACGACAAGCGTCGCGCCCCAGGCCCACCGCCGCGCGGCGAGCACCCCGGCCAGCGCGGCGAGCGCGAGCACGACCACCACGGAGCCGAGCCGGAGCACGAGCTTGTCCGCCGTGCCGAACGTCGAGGCGGCGAAGTCCTTGAGCCAGGTGGGCGTCGCGTCGACGAACGCCGACCCGACGGCCACGAGCGGGTCCGACGTCGGGCCGGTGACGAGCGCGACGATCGAACCGACGCCGAGCGTCACGGCCCCCGCGGCGACCCCCGCCAGCGCGGCCAGCCCCGTCTGCAGCCCCTTGTCAGGACGTCCGGCCATCGCTGCCTGCCTCCCGTGGTGGTGCCTTGACTCTGCCGCGCCGGAGCCCGGTTGTCGTCACCCGACACCTGTGCGTTTGCGCAACCACAACACCGCGGCCCGCCCGCCCGATGCCGGGGGGTTCGAGGCGGAACGCCCGAGGGACTGCTGGCCCACGCGCCCGTGCCTCGAAGGTCCGCGCACAACGATGCGCAACGTCCGAACACCTTGGGGCTATAGCGCGCACTTGCTCGGACGCTGCGGGTCTGGATGAGCAACGTCCGAACACCGGGGGGCTATAGCCCGCACTTCCTCGGACGTTGCGCCGGGGTCAGAGGGCGGGGGAGCTCAGCGTGGTCGGGACGTGGGCGCCGTGGCCCTGGTCGACCAAGGTCGCGCGGACGCGTTCCGCAGCAGCGTCCAGGTGCGCTGCCGGGACGTCGGTGCGGGCGTTGCGGAACGTCAGGCTGGCCTCGTCCCACGCGGGGAGCACGTGCAGGTGCAGGTGCGGGACCTCGAAGCCGGCGACCAACAGCGCGGCGCGCGGCGCGGACCACGCGTGCTGTTGCGCTTGCCCGATGGTCTTCGCCACGGCGATCAGGTGGGCCAGCAGGTCGTCGGGGGCGTCGGTGAGCTGCACGATCTCCTCGCGCGGCACCACGAGCACGTGGCCGTCGGTGATCGGGGCGATGGTGCCGAACGCGACGGCGACCTCGTCGGCCCACACGAACCGCGCGGGGATCTCGCCGTCGATGATCTTGGTGAACAGGGTGCTCATGGCGCCCACGCTAGTCAGGCGCGCTCGCGCGCGAGCCGCTGCAGCGCGAGGACGGTGTTCCAGTTCCGGGCGGTGCCGCGGCGACCGGTCGACTTCTCGATCATCGGGAGCGTGAGCTTCGAGCGGCCGATGCCGTCGGGGAAGTAGGCGTACATCTCGTGCCCGGCGAACGCGACGGTCTCGTTGCCGTAGGGCGTCGGGTCGAACGAGGTGTCCTTCGGCGCCCCGTCCCAGCAGTACAGGACCAGGTGCGACGGGTCGGACTCTGCCTGGTCGGGGAACGGCAGCCGGTCCACGATCGCGTCCCACTGCGCCAGCGTCCGCGTGAGCACGGGGACGTCGAAGCCCAGCGACGCGGACAACGCCTCCGACAGCCCCGGACCGACATCGGCGGCCGCACCGGCGGGTACGAGCACGAGGTTCCCGCTGTTCACGTAGGTGGCGACCTCGGTGTGACCGAGTCCCTCGGCGGCGGACCGCAGCTGGGCCGCCTTGATGGTGCGGCCGCCCACGTTGGCGGCCCGCAGGAGGGCGATGACGGGGCTCATGCCCTCACTCTCACACCGCGCACCCGCGGCGTGTGCGGGAAAGGTTCCTCCGGAGTAACGGGGCAGCACCCCCGACGGAAACACGCCGTTCCTAGCGTGGGAGGTGCCCCCGGACCCCAGCCAGACGGAGCTCCCCATGAACCAGCACCTCGTCGTCGTCGGCGGCGGCATGGTCGCGCAGCGGCTGGTCGAGGCGATGCGCGACCGCGACGCCGCTGGTGCCTGGCGCATCACGGTCCTGGCGGAGGAGCCGCGGCGCCCCTACGACCGCGTCGCGCTGACCAGCTACTTCTCGGGTCGCGACGCCGACGACCTCGCGCTCGGCGACCCCGCGCTCTGGTCCGACCCGCTGGTCACGCTGGTCCGCGACGACGCGGTGACGCAGATCGACCGGGACGCGAAGACCGTCACGACGGGCCGCGGCCGCGTGGAGCACTACGACCACCTGGTGCTGGCGACGGGCTCGTCGGCGTGGGTCCCGCCGCTCGAGGGCGCCGACCTGCCGGGCGTGTTCGTCTACCGCACGGTCGACGACGTCGCGGCCCTGCGTGGCTACGTCGAGAAGCTCGCGCAGGACCGGGTCGTCAAGGGCGCGGTGCTCGGCGGCGGCCTGCTCGGCCTCGAGGCGGCGGGTGCGCTCCAGGCGCTCGGCGCGACGACGACCGTCCTGCAGGTGGGCACCCACCTCATGTCCGCGCAGGTCGACCTGGGCGGCGGCGAGGCGCTGCGCCGGCTCATCAACCAGCTGGGCGTCGGCGTCCGGCTCAACGCCACGACGACCCGCATCCGCCCGCACCGCCGCGGCGGCGTGGGCCGCCTGGACCTCGCCGACGGCGGTCGGGTCGACGCCGACGTCGTCGTCATCGCCGCCGGTGTCCGCCCGCGCGACGAACTCGGACGGGCGTCGGGCCTGACCATCGGCGAGCGCGGCGGCGTGGTCGTCGACGACACCTGCCTCACCAGCGATCCGGACATCTCCGCCGTCGGCGAGGTCGCGTGCATCCAGGGGGCCTGCATCGGGCTCGTGGCACCCGGCTACGCGATGGCCGAGATCACCGCCGACCGGCTGCTCGGCGGAGTCTCGGAGTTCCCGGGCGCGGACACGGCGACCAAGCTCAAGCTCTCCGGCGTCGACGTCGCCAGCTTCGGGGACGCGTTCGGCGTCACGCCGGGCGCCCTCGAGATCGTCTGGGCCGACCCGGTAGGCGGCGTCTACAAGAAGCTCGTGATGTCCGACGACGCCCGGACGCTGCTGGGCGGCGTGCTCGTCGGCGATGCCAGCGCGTACGCGAGCCTGCGCCCGATGCTGGGCCGCGAGCTCCCGGGCGACCCGGCCGCCTACCTGCTGCCGGAGGGCGGCGGGGGAGCACCCGACCTCGAGCTCCCCGACGACGCCGCAGTCTGCTCCTGCAACAACGTCTCGGCCGGCACCATCCGCGGCGCGGTCACCGACCACGCGTGCACCGACCTCGGCGCGGTCAAGGCGTGCACCAAGGCCGGCACCAGCTGCGGCTCGTGCCTCCCGCTGGTCAAGAAGCTGGTCACCACCGAGCTCGCGACCCAGGGCATCGCCGTCAGCACCGCGCTGTGCGAGCACTTCGCCCTCAGCCGCGCGCAGCTCTACGACGCCGTCCGGGTGTCGGGCGTCTCGTCGTTCACGCAGGTCATCGAGCGGTTCGGCACCCGCGCCGAGGGGCGCGGCTGCGACATCTGCCGGCCGACCGTCGCGTCGATCCTGGCGACGACGTCCCCGGCGCACGTGCTCGAGGGCGAGCGCGCCGCGCTGCAGGACACCAACGACCACGTCATGGCCAACCTGCAGAAGGACGGCTCGTACTCGGTGGTCCCGCGCATCGCCGGCGGCGAGGTGACGCCCGAGGGACTTATCGCGATCGGCGCGGTGGCCAAGGACTTCGGGCTGTACACCAAGATCACCGGCGGTCAGCGGATCGACATGTTCGGCGCCCGCATCGACCAGCTCCCGCTCATCTGGCAGCGCCTGGTCGACGCCGGCTTCGAGTCCGGCCACGCGTACGGCAAGTCGCTGCGCACGGTGAAGTCGTGCGTGGGGTCGACGTGGTGCCGGTTCGGCGTCCAGGACTCGGTGGCGCTCGCGGTCATGCTCGAGCTGCGCTACCGCGGGCTGCGGTCGCCGCACAAGATCAAGCTGGGAGTCTCGGGCTGCGCGCGCGAGTGCGCGGAGGCCCGCGGCAAGGACGTCGGCGTGATCGCCACCGACAAGGGCTGGAACGTCTACGTCGGCGGCAACGGCGGCTTCACCCCGCGGCACGCGCAGCTGCTCGCGGAGGACCTCGACACCGAGACGCTGGTCCGCACCATCGACCGGTTCCTCCTCTACTACGTGCGCACGGCGGACCGGCTGCAGCGCACGGCCCCCTGGATCGAGGACGTCGAGGGCGGGCTGGAGGGCGTCCGGGCGGTCGTCCTGGAGGACTCCCTGGGCATCGCGGCGGACCTCGACGCCCAGATGGCCCGGCACGTCGACGAGTACGAGGACGAGTGGCGGGCCACCCTCGAGGACCCCGAGAAGCTGCGCCGGTTCGCCAGCTTCGTCAACGCCCCCGACACCCCCGACCCGTCGTTGGCGTACGTGCCGGAGCGGGGGCAGTCGCGTCCGGCCACGTCCGACGAGCGGGCCGCGGCCCTTCGCGGAGAGCCGGTGCTGGTTGCCGGGACGACCTTGGAGGTCCGCTCATGACCCTGCTCGAGACCAGCGTGTGGACGACGGTCTGCGGGCTCGACGACCTCGCGCCGGAGCGGGGCGCCGCCGCGCTCCTGGACGGCGAGCAGGTCGCCCTGTTCCGCCTGCTCGACGGCCGCGTGCTGGCCGTCCAGCAGCACGACCCGTTCAGTGACGCGCACGTGATCTCCCGCGGCATCGTCGGCTCACGTGCCGTGCACGAGGCCGGAGTCGGGGTCGAGGTCCCGACCGTCGCCTCCCCGATGTACAAGCAGGTGTTCGACCTGACGACGGGCCGGTGCCTCGACGTGGCCGGCAAGGAACCGGCGCGCGGCCTGGACCCCGACCTGCGCACCTGGCCGGTGCGGGTGCGCGACGGACGCGTGGAGGTCGGGCGATGACGACCATGCTCGGGCTCCAGCTCACGGGCCGCCGCGTGCTCGTCGTCGGCGGTGGACCGGTCGCCGCGCGGCGCGTGCAGGGACTGCTCGCCGACGCCGCGCGCGTGGTCGTCGTCGCGCCCCAGCTGTGCGAGGTGCTGCTCGACCTGCACCGGTGGGACCTCATCGAGTGGCGCGCGCGCGAGGTGGAGGAGGCCGACCTCGACGGCGCCTGGCTGGTGCACACCGCCACGGGTGACCGGGGGACCGATGCCGCGGTCGTCGGCTGGGCCGAGGAACGCCAGACGTTCTGCGTCGACGCCGGCACCGGGACGCAAGGCTCGGCCCGCATGCCCGCCACGACGCAGCAGGGCGACGTGCTCGTCGGCGTCGTCTCGACCGGCACGCCCGACCCCCGGCGCACCGTCGCGGTCCGTGACGCCCTCGCGGAGCACCTGCGCGAGGGGCGCGTCGACCTGCGGCACCGGCGATCCCACGAGGGGCGGGTCGTGCTCGTCGGCGGCGGTCCCGGGGACGTCGGGCTGCTGACGCTCGCCGGCCGCCGCGCGCTCGCCGAGGCGGACGTGGTGGTCACCGACCGGCTCGGCCCGGTCGCGGTGCTGGACGAGCTGGCGGCGGGCGTCGGGATCATCGACGTCGGCAAGACACCCGGCCACCACCCGGTCCCGCAGCACGAGATCGGCCGGATCCTGGTCGAGCAGGCGCAGCGCGGCCGCACGGTCGTCCGGCTCAAGGGCGGCGACCCGTTCGTGTACGGGCGGGGCGGCGAGGAGGTCCTCGCGTGCCGCGAAGCAGGCGTCGACGTGACGGTGGTCCCGGGGGTGAGCAGCGCGTTCGCCGCGCCCGCCGTCGCCGGCATCCCGCTCACGCACCGCGGCACGGTCGGGGCCGTGCACGTGATGAACGGGCACGACGGCTGGTCTTCCGCGGCTCTGACAGGCCTGCGGGACGCCTCGTGCACGGTCGTCGTCCTCATGGGCGTCGGTGCGCTGGCGATGCTGGCGGCCGAGGCGCTCGACGCCGGCGCCGACCCGGCCACGCCGGTCGCGCTGGTCGAGGAGGGGACCCTGCCGGGCCAGCGCGTCACGCGCGCCCGCCTCGACGACGTCGTCGACGTCGCGGCCGCGGCCGGCGTGCGTGCGCCCGCCGTGATCGTGCTGGGGGCGGTGGCGGCCGCGGACCTGCTCGAGCCGGGTGACACGACGGCCGCCGCGCCCGTCACAATGGCGCCGTGAGCGAACCCATCGACCAGACCCTCGCAGGCCTCGTCGTGCTCATCACCGCCGACCGCCGCTCGGCCGAGCTCGCCGCAGCCCTCGGCCGCCGCGGCGCCGCCGTCCGGCACGCGCCCGCGCTGGGGATGGTGCCGCACATCGACGACGCCACGCTGCTCGCGGGCACGCGCTCGCTGCTGGCCGACCCGCCGGACACGGTCGTCGTCACCACCGGCATCGGGTTCCGCGGCTGGATCGAGGCGGCGGACGCAGCCGGTCTCGACGAGCCGCTGGTGGAGATGTTGCGGGGCACCCGCATCGTCGCGCGGGGACCCAAGGCGCGCGGCGCCATCCAGGCGGCCGGCCTCACGGCGGACTGGGTCGCCGAGTCGGAGACGAGCGCCGAGATCGCCGAGGTGCTGCTCGACGAGGGCGTCGCGGGCCGCGACATCGCGGTGCAGCACCACGGGGCCGGCGCCGACGGACTCGACGAGGCGTTCGCCGCCGCGGGGGCGCGGGTGCGTAGCCTCGTCGTCTACCGCTGGGGACCCCCTCCGGACCCGGCCGTCGTCGAGGCCTCGGTGCGTGCCGTCGCCGCGGGCGAGATCGACGCCGTCGTCTTCACCTCCGCGCCGGGCGCGGCCGCGTGGCTCGCGGCCGCCGACGACGCCGGGGTCTCCCACAAGATCGCCGCGCTGGCTCGACGCGGCAGCGTCGTGATGGCCGCGGTCGGCCCGATCACCGCCAAGCCCCTGCTGGAGCGCGGCATCGAGCCGCTCGTGCCGGACCGGGGCCGGCTCGGCTCGCTGGTCCGCGCGCTCGTCGGGCACTACGGCGGGCTGCAAGCGCTGCAGACCATCGCCGGCCCGCTCCAGGTGCACCGCGGCACCGCGGTGCTCGACGGCCACGTGCTCGCCCTCACGCCGACGGGTCTCGAGGTGCTCCGGCTGCTCGCCGCGGCCGGCGGCGCCGTCGTCCCGCGGGACCAGGTGCTCGCTGCGCTGCCGGGAGACTCGCGCGACCCCCACGCCGCCGAGGTCGCGATCGCACGCCTGCGCGAGGCCACCGGCAGCCGGGTACTCATCCGGACCGTGGTGAAGAGGGGCTACCGTCTCCAGCTGGAGGAGGTCGGATGACGAACGCCCTGCACGCGCGCGGCCCGGTTCCCGAGCGTCCCGCACTGGACCTCGACGGTCCGGTGCTCGTCGGCTGCTCCCACGGCACGGACGACCTGTCCGGGCGCGCGGCCGTGCGCTCGATCCTCACCGGCGTCTCCGCGGCCCGGCCTGACCTGGACGTGCGCGAGGCGTTCGTCGACGTGCAGCAGCCCGAGGTCGCCGACGTGGTCGCGCACGCGCTCGAGAACGACGCGTCGGCGGCGGTCGTGGTGCCGTTGCTGCTGTCCATCGGCTTCCACGTCAAGGTCGACATCGCACGCGCGGTCGACCAGCCCGGCGCCACGGCGGCCTCCCCGCTCGGCCCGGACCCGCGCCTCGTCGACATCCTCGTGGACCGCCTGGAGGCCGTCGGGCTCGCGTCCGACGACGCCGTGGTCCTCGCCGCGGCCGGGTCGACCGACCCCGCCGCCGCGCTCGCCGTCGAGTCGGTCGCCGCCGGGCTGGCCGACCGCGTGCCGCAGCCGGTGACCATCGGGTACGGCGCGGGCGCCGAACCCCGGGTCGCGGCAGCGGTCGAGACCGCGCGCGCCGACCTGCCGCCCGGCGGCCGGGTCGTCATCGCCTCCTACCTCCTGGCGCCCGGGTACTTCTACGACCGCGTGCTCGAGGCCGGTGCCGACGCGGTCGCCGCGCCGCTGGCCCCGGACGACCGGCTGGTCGAGATCGTCCTCGACCGGTACGACGCCGCGACCTGAGACACGCCTTGCCCCCGGGCCGCCGGCAGGCCTAGGAACAGGGGATGGTGCATGTTCGCGCGGCTCTCGGCGTGCTCGCCGTGCTGGTGACGCTGCCCGCGTGCGGCGACGGCGCAGGGGAAACGACGCCGACCCCCTCGTCGGTCGCCACGATCCGCCCCGCCGACGTGCCCCTGTGCCTGCCCGACGGCGCCTCGGCGGTGAACGTGGGACCGGAGGGCGACCCGACCCTCGTGGGCATCGCCGGGTCCGGTGCGCGCGGCGTCGTGCTGGGACCGCAGAGCGACGGCGACGTGTGCCAGTGGGCCCGGCAGCTCGAGCGGCTGGTCGACGAGGGGTACCTCGTCGCGACGTTCACCTGGTCGAGCGACGGCGAGCGGTCCTTCCGGGACGCCGTCGACGTGCTGGAGGGCCAGGGTGCGACGGACGTCGCGTTCGTCGGCGCATCGAAGGGCGGCATGTACGCCGCCGCGCTCGCCGACGACCTCGACCCGGTCACCGTCGTCGCGCTCGGTCCGCCCGCCCAGTACGACGGTCACGACGCCCGCGCGGCCGGCAGCCGCTACACCGGACCGCTGCTCGTGATCGCCTCGGCCGACGACCGGAACGTCACGGCGCTGTCGTCGAAGCTCGTGTCGCGGCCCGACGACCCGAGCACGTTCGTCGAGCTGACGGGCGACGCGCACGGCGTTGCTCTCTTCGCCGGCGAGCACCGCGCCCAGGTCGAGCAGGCGATCGACGACGCGCTCGCCGCGGGGTTCGGCGGCTAGACAGCCCGAAGGCGTGCGACCCGGGATGGGCCGCACGCCTTCGGTGACGGTCAGACGAAGCGCCGCCGTGCCAGTGTCGCGACGCCGATGCCGGCGGCGAACAGCACGAGTGCCGCGATGAACCGCCCGAGCGAGCTGATCCCGGACCCGTCGACCCCGGCGATGTCGATCGAGTAGGCCGTCGCGCCGACCGCACCGGCGGGTGCGCCGTACGCCATGCCCTCGGTCGACGCCCGCTCGGCGCCGGCGCTGAGCACCGCGTACTTCACGCCGAAGTCCTCGGCCGTGGCCTGCCCGCTGACCACGACCTGCGAGGTGCCCTCGTCCGAGAGCTGCTGCGTGCCGTCGACGAGCTGGGGCGCACCCTCCGCCGCGGTGTCGAGGCCGTCCGACAGCTGCGTGGACCCGTCGGCGGCCGTCTGGAGACCGTCCGAGAGCTGCTGCGAACCAGCCGCCGCGACGGCGAGGCCTGCAGCGAGCTCCTTCGAGCCCGTCGCCGCGCTCTGCAGACCGGCCGAGAGCGACCCCGCCCCCGCATCGAGCTGCTTGGCGCCCGCCCCGAGCTGGCTCAGCCCGGACGCGAGCGTGCCCCCGCCTGCGCTCAGCTGGCCGGCGCCCGCCTCGAGGCTGTGCACGCCTCCGCGCAGGGTGCCGTCCTTGGCGACGTCGTCGGCGTCGCCGACGCCCTTCTGGACCGTGTCGACGAGCAGGACGACACCCGCATCCACGGCGTTGACGCCCTCCAGGATCCCGAGCGGCTTCTTCCCGGTGGCGCTGTCGAGCGGGCAGATCGCGAGACTGCCCGACAGCCCGCACTCGATCGCGGCGAGCGTCGGCCCGGCGACGTTGGTCAGACGGCCCTGAAGGTAGGTGAGCCCCTGCTGGAGGTTGGCGGTGGTGGCAAGGTCCGAGCCGTAGAAGGCCGCGGAGGTCGGGTCGCCGAGGCTTGCGGGGTTGGCGAGCCTGGCCTGCCCGGCCGACAGCTTGGCGATCAGACCGCCGACGACCGCCGCTGCCGCCGGGTCGCTCGTCGTGAGTCCCACCATGGCGGGACGGGGCCCGGGTGCGTAGCACGGGTGGGCGCCGGCCGGCAGGGCAGACGCTCCGTCCTTGGCATCCGTGAGGACCGTGATGGCGCACGCGAGCTGCTGGTAGGCACCCGGGGCCGTCGGGCTCGTGCTGTAGACGCCGGCAGCGAGCTGGCTGAGGAGGTACGGCGCGTCCGTGCCGACGGAGACACGAAGCTGGTCGACGCCGTAGAGGAGCGTGCCGGCCGTCGCGGTGGAGCCGATGCTGTCCCGCAGCTTCTTGATCCCGGCCCGCAGCGGCGCGGCCTCCTGGCCGGCGGCGCCGACCTTCGCGTAAAGGGTGTCGAGCCCCTTGTCGACGTCCGCGAGACCGGCGTTGACCTGCGTGAGGCCCGCGATCAGCGCCGGTGCCTTCGCGCCCGCCTCGTGGAGACCCGCGTCGAGCGCCTTGGCCCCGGCCGCCAGCTGCGCGGCGCCGGGTGCTGCGCTCCCGCTGAGGCCTGCGGCGAGCTCCGCGGCGCCCGGGGCCGCTTCGTCGTTGAGCCCCTCCGCGAGCTCGGCCGCGCCGGGAGCGGCCTCGTCGTTGAGGCCTGCGGACAGCGTCGCGGCGCCATCGCGCAGCTGGAGCAGACCGGCGAGCAGCTGGGCCGCGCCGTCGTGCAGCTGCAGGACCGAGTCGTCGATCTGCAGGGCGCCGCCGGTGAGGTCGACACCCTTCTGCGCACCGGACTTGTAGCTCTCGGCGCCGCCCTTGAACGAGGGGTAGTCCAGCGGGGAGACCGGCATCGACGTGAGGTTGGCCTTCGGCACGACCGCGTGGCTCACCGTCGCGGTGTAGCCGAACTCCGCGGTGGCGGAGCCGATGGGCGGGAACAGCGTCATCTGGAACTGCATCCGCGTCCCGCCGTGCCCGTCGCCGGCCATGCCGGCCTCGTCGGACTGCACGTCGGTGAACGTGGCCGGCAGGACGGTGACCAGCTGGCCGATCATCGGGATGACGGTGCGGGCCGAGGCGGTGGCCTGCGCGCCGGTGCCGTCGTCGTAGGTGACGTCCTGCGTCCTGCCGGTCGTGTTCGTGACCGTGTAGTGCACGCCGAGGGTGCCGCTCTTGCCGACGACGGCGCCCGGCTGCACCGGCCTGCCGTCGAGCGTGTAGGTGACCTCGACCCGCAGGGGCAGGTCCTTGTCGTACGTGCTCACCGAGCGCTCGCGGCGCTCGCCGTCGACGCTGAGGGTGCTCACCAGGTTGCCGTCGACCACCGTGTAGCCGCCGAAGCCGTCGAGGTTGCGCAGGCCCTTCGTCGAGACGGGGTTGGTGACGGTCGTCGTGCCGTGGCCGCTGAGGGCGAGCTGGTCGTAGACGCGCGCCTCCTTGAACGCGCCCGTGGCCGACAGGCGGGCCTGGACCGTCTCGGTGTTGGTCACGGCGACGTCGCCGGAGTCCGCCGCCGCGAGCGCGGGGGAGCCGGCGGCGCACACGAGCAGGGGGATCAGGACGACGGCTGCGGCCGCCGTGGTGGTCGTGCGGCGCACGTCAGGCCTCCTGGGGGTCGAAAGGACGGGTGGCGGGCACGCCACGCGGGGTCTCGGCAAAGGTCGCCGCGCCCTCGTAGACGGCGGCGGGCTGCTCGGCCTCGGTGAAGAGCGAGGCCTCCTCAGTGCGTTCCTCCTCGCGGTCCTGCACGACGACGACGCCGAGCAGCGACGTGGCGAGGAACCCGGCACCGGCGGCGAGCAGGATCGATGTCGCGGTGGTGGCCGAGGAGGTGACGAACGCCGCGGGGTCGGCGGAGTAGGTCGCCTCGTAGGCGCCGGCCATCGCGGCCGCGCCCAGGAGCGTCGACCACAGGGGAAGCCTCCCGCGCGACAGCCCGGCGACGGCGAGGCAGAGGACCAGGACGATCAGCACCGCGACGGCGCGGCCGGCGGCGGCGTCGGGCAGGGCGGCCGCCCGCAGCGCGTAGCCGAGCCACGCGGCGGCGAAGCCGACGGCGAACCCGCCGGCGCGCTGGGCGGGGGAGCGGTCGGGCACGAGGCCGAGGGCCCCGCCGAGCGCGGCGCCGAGCAGGGCGACGCCCTGGAGCTCGGGCCCGGAGAACAGCACGATCGCCGTCGTGAGGAGTGCGAGGACGAGCCCCGCCAGGATGTGACGCTTCATGACCACCTCGTCGTGGTGACCGCCGGGAGGAGGGGACCGCCCGGTCGGTGCTGCCGATAGATGGCCGCCCGAAGAGCCGCTGACCTGCACCGTCGCCGTTGACGGCGCAGCTCGGCGGACTTCTCGGGCGGAACCAGGCGACTGTCTACCAGCGCACAAAGCATCTGAGCCACGCGGTACTAGGTAAAACCTGACCGGTAGCAGGTAGATCGTTATGGCGCCGTGAC
Organism: Cellulomonas sp. P1_C4; assembly: GCF_056406355.1. Classification (NCBI taxonomy): domain Bacteria; kingdom Bacillati; phylum Actinomycetota; class Actinomycetes; order Micrococcales; family Cellulomonadaceae; genus Cellulomonas; species Cellulomonas sp. P1_C4. Next base: position 86,755 of record NZ_JBFUAI010000009.1, read on the forward strand.
CTGGGCGCGGCGGTCGGCCCTCAGAGGTAGCGCAGCGGGTCGAACTCGTCGAGCGGGATGATCCGCAGTCGGGGCAGCTGCACGTTGAACGCCGCGACGTCGGCCTCGAGGTCGAATGTCTCCAGCCCGTGGGCCACGAGGGCTGAGAGCTGCGTGCTGGTGAACTCCCGGAACGCGAGGAGGCCGACGCGGCGGTCCTCGTCGTCGACGAGCGCCTCGAGCTCGGGCGCGAAGTCGCCGTCGTGGCTGGCCAGGAGCACGTCGCCGCCGCGGCCGGAGATGGCCTCGAGCGTGCGCTTGATGCCGATGTCGACGACCTTCTCGTACGACTCGCCCGACAGGGGGATCGGCTGGAACCCGATGGCCAGCAGGGCCTGCACGAACGACATGGGCAGCGAGCCGTTGGAGGCGTTGAGGAAGAACAGCGCCTTCACGGGCTGGTTCCACGTCTGCTGCGCGAACGTCAGCACGCGCTCCCAGCGGGGTCGCTGCTCCGGGGTGGGGCGCCCGCCGAGGATCGAGGACCCGAGGGTCGCGTCGATGTTCTCGCCGTCCACCAGGAGGTAGGTGGTGCGCGGTGCCGCCTCGGTCGTCATCGCGTCAGCGTATCCGCAGGTGGCGCGAGCCGGCCCGGGTCCCACGCGGGGGACCCCGGCCGGCTGGGGCGGGGTCAGGCCGTCGTGCAGGTCGTGCCGTTCAGGGTGAACGAGCTCGGCGCCGCGTTGGTGCCGGTGTGCGAGCCGTTGAACCCGATCTGCTGGCTCCCGCCGGCCGGGATCGAGCCGTTCCACGCGGCGTTCGTGACGGTCACGGCCGAACCCGACTGCGTGGCCACAGAGCTCCACGCCTGCGTGATCGCCTGCCCGGACGGGAAGGCGAACCTCAGCGACCAGCCGTTGATCGCGGTCGACGACGTGTTCTTCACCGTGACGCTCGCGGTGAAGCCGGTGTTCCACTGGTTGACGGCGTAGGTGACCTGGCAACCGGCGCCCGGCGGGGTGGTGGGGGTCACCGGGGGCGTCGTCGGCGTGACCGGCGGCGTGCTGGGCGTGACCGGCGGCGTCGTCGTCGCGGGCGGGACCTGGCCGAAGGCCGAGGCGATCGCGTCGTAGGCCGGCTTCTTGGCGTAGCCGTCGTCCCAGACCAATGCCGCGCCCTGGCCCGGGAACGTGCTCGGGACCCACGAGTACCTGTCGGTGATGCCCCAGAGGGTCACGCCCTGGCAGCGGATGACGCCGAGGCAGGCCTGGAACACCTTCGTGTAGTCGGCCGCCTGGGTGGCCAGCTTGGTGGCGTCGGACGGTGTCGTCATGCGGATGTCGAGCTCGGTGATCCGGACGTCGACGCCGAGGTCCGCGAAGCGCTGGAGGTTGGCCTTCAGGTCCGTGGGCACCTGCCCGATGATCAGGTGCGCCTGGAACCCGACGCAGTCGATCGGGACGCCGCGGGCCTTGAAGTCCTTGACCAGGTTGTAGATCGCGGTGCTCTTCGCGTTGATGCCGTCGGTGTTGTAGTCGTTGATGCAGAGCTTGGCGGCGGGGTCGGCCGCCCGGGCGGTCCGGAACGCCGTCTCGATGTAGCCGTCGCCGAGCTTCTGCTGGAACGGCGACGACGCGCGCCGCGAGCCGTTGTCGTCGAACGCCTCGTTGACCACGTCCCACGCGACGACCTTGCCCTGGAAGTGCGTCGCGACGTTGGTGATGTGGTTGGTCATGGCGGACTGGAGGGCGGTGGCCGACAGGTTGGTGACCCAGCCGGGCAGCTGGGAGTGCCAGACGAGCGTGTGGCCGTAGACCTTCTTGCCGCTCGAGGCGGCGTAGCTGACGACCTGGTCGCCGGTGCCGTAGCTGAACGAGTTCTGGGACGGCTCGGTGGCGTCCCACTTCATGGCGTTCTCGGGCACGACGAGTGTGAACTCGCTGTCGGCGATCGACTTGTACGCCGACTCGGAGAGCCGGTCGGGTGCGAGCGCGAAGCCGATGTCCTTGCCGGCCGCGGTGGCCAGGTCCTTGAGGGTCGATGCCGCCTGGGCGGGGATCGCGACGGCGGCGCCGACGACGATGGTCGCAGCGAGGGCGACGGCCGCGGTGCGGAGCGCCGAGCGGCGGGGGGTGGGTGCGACAGGCATGGGGGTCCTCCTCGTTGAGCCAGTGCCGGATCGCAGAGTGGTCGCCGCAGGCCCGGGGCCGCGAGGTACCGAAGCGTTTCAGTCGCGCCGCAGCGGGTGTTTCGATACCGCCGCGGAACAGGGGCGCTCGACGGCGCGTTGAGATCAATACGTTTGCATGGACCGCAGGTGAGCAGAGAGGCAGTCGGTGGACGACGGAGCACGGGAGCTGCCAGGCGCGCGCGAGGCGGCCGAGGCGTGGGAGTCGCTGTTCCGCGCGCAGGTCGCCCTCATGCGCAGGTTCCAGCGCGACGACGTCTGGGGCGAGCTCAGCATCCGGGAGTACGACGTGCTCTTCACGCTCTCGGGCTGCCCGGACGGCACGGCCCGGCTCAAGGACCTCGGGGAGGGCAGCCTGCTCACCCAGCCCAGCCTGTCGCGGATGGTCGAACGGCTCGAGGCCGCCGGGCTCGTGCAGCGAGGTCCGGTCGTGGGCGACGCCCGCGGCGTCGCCGTCAGCCTGACCGCCGAGGGGTCGCGCGTGCAGCGGGAGATCGGGCGGCGGCACGTGCGCTCGATCCGGCGGTTCGTCGGCGGGGCGCTGGACAGCGACGAGCTGGCGACGTTGCAGCGGCTCACCGACAAGCTGCGCGCGGCGCAGGCCGAGATCCCGGACCCGTCCCCGGTCGCCGTCAGACCCTGAGCGCTCGCAGCTCCGCGGCGACCACGGCCGGCACGGGACGCGCGGCCGGATCCTCCGCGGTCATCGCGCGCAGCAGGCGCGTCCAGTCCCGGCCGACGTGCTCCGGGATGTGGACCGGTTCGAGCAGGCGGGCCAGGGCGCTGGTCAGCGGGTCACCCGGGTACGCGCGCTCGCCCGTGAGGCACTCGAGCAGGACGAGGCCGAGGGAGTAGACGTCGCTCGCCGGCCCCGCGGCGATGCCCAGCGCCTGCTCGGGGCTCTGGTAGCCCGCCGTGCCCGACGTCCCGGGCTGGGTCGCGGCGGAGTGCACGGTGGTCACCGCGATGCCGAAGTCGGCGAGCACCACCGGGAGCCACGGCGCGTCCCGGTGGCCGCTCTCGGCCCGGTCGGTGGCGACGAGAACGTTGGAGGGCTTGACGTCGCGGTGCACGACGCCCGCGGCGTGGGCGTGGTCGAGCGCCAGGGCGAGCTGCCGGCCCACGTCGGCCGCGAACCCCGGGGAGAGCGGCCCGTCCGCGATGGTGTCGCGCAAGGTCCGGCCGTCGACGAGCTCCATGACGAGGAACGCGACCGGGCCGACGTCCGGCAGCACGTCGGCGCCGACGTCCAGCAGCGCGACGAGGCTCGGGTGCGCGAGCGAGGACAGCACGCGCGCCTCGTACGCGTAGCGGCGGATCTCGTCCGGCGAGGCCGAGCCGATGGCGAACAGCTTGAGCGCGACCGCGCGGTGGAGGCGCTCGTCCGTGGCGCGGAACACCTCGCCCGACCCACCCCGCCCGAGCTGCTGCTCCAGGTGGTAGCGCCGGCCGAGCGCGGGGCTCGCCGGCGAGTGGGACACGAGTAGCGGCACGGGGGACCTTGTCTGGTGAGGTGCGGGGCAACCCCGACGGTAGAAGGGCCCCGCGGACCGCGCATGTCGGCCGTGGTCGAACGGCGCCAAACGGGTGACGCGGCCGGTAAAGCGTTTGCAGCGATATGCAAGCGACTTGCAGCCGAGCGACGTAGAGTGACGATCATGTCACGGCGACTCGCAGAGGTAGCACGCAAGGTCGGCGTCTCGGAGGCGACCGTCAGCCGCGTGCTCAACGGCAAGCCCGGTGTCTCGGAGTCCACTCGGGAGGCCGTGCTCACGGCGCTCGACGTGCTCGGCTACGAGCGACCGACCAAGCTGCGCGGCGAGCGTGCCCGCCTCGTCGGGCTCGTCCTGCCCGAGCTGCAGAACCCGATCTTCCCGGCGTTCGCGGAGGTGGTCGGCGGCGCGCTCGCGCAGCAGGGCTTCACGCCCGTGCTGTGCACGCAGACCGCCGGCGGCGTGTCCGAGGCCGACTATGTCGAGCTCCTGCTCGGGCAGCAGGTCTCGGGCATCGTCTTCGCCGGCGGCCACTACGCCCAGCGCGACGCGACGCACGGGCACTACGAGCGGCTGACCGGCCGCAACCTGCCGGTCGTCCTCATCAACGCCTCGATCGAGGAGCTCCCGTTCCCCCGGGTCTCGTGCGACGACGAGGTCGCGATCGAGCAGGCGGTCGGCCACCTGGCCTCGCTGGGCCACACGAAGATCGGCCTGGTCCTGGGCCCGATCGACCACGTGCCCTCCGAGCGCAAGCTGCGCGCCGCGCAGGCGATCACCCAGCGGCTGGGTCTCGAGCTCGCCGCCAACCAGGTGGTCCGCAGCGCCTACTCGCTGGAGAGCGGCCAGGCGGCCGGCAACCGCCTGCTGCGCGAGGGCGTGACCGGCATCGTCTGCGCGAGCGACCCGCTCGCCCTCGGCGTGATCCGGGCCGCCCGGCGCGCGGGCCTGCGAGTTCCCGACGACATCTCGGTCGTCGGGTACGACGACTCCGCGTTCATGAGCTGCACCGAGCCGCCGCTGACCACCGTGCGTCAGCCGATCGAGCCGATGGGACGCGCCGCGATCGACCTGCTGGTCAGCCAGATCCACGGGGGAGCGGTGCCCCAGGACGAGCTGCTGTTCGAGCCCGAGCTCGTCGTGCGCGGCTCGACCGGCCCCGCGCCTGTGCAGCCGGTGGCGGTCGCGAGCTGAACCCGAGCACGGCGCAGTGGCCCCGTTCCGCCCGTCAGGGTGGGCCGGGGCCTTCGTCGTGAAGGGCCCTCATCGAGATTCGATGGCATCTCGGTCACACTTCGATAACTGTCCTGTCAGTTTCTTGCGTGGTTCTCGTCGCATCCTTTAGTGTCTGGAACGCGACATCGACGTCTCGCGGTGGTCCTCCGGGCCGCGCAGCACGTCGCGGCCGCCGAGACCGGACAACCGGCCCGTCGACGACGACGGCCCACGAGAGACGAGACCGCAGTGGCGCAGGCTCAGCCGCAGACCGACCCGCAGTGGTGGCGTGGCGCAGTGATCTACCAGGTCTACCCGCGCAGCTTCGCCGACGGGAACGGCGACGGCACCGGCGACCTGGCGGGCCTGCGGGCGCACCTGCCGTACCTGCGGGACCTCGGGGTCGACGCGATCTGGGTGACGCCCTGGTACGTGTCCCCGCTCGCGGACGGCGGGTACGACGTGGCCGACTACCGCGCCATCGACCCGGCGTTCGGCACGCTGGAGGAGGCCGAGCAGGTCATCGACGAGGCGCTCGCCCTCGGTATCCGGACCATCATTGACGTCGTCCCCAACCACGTGTCCGACCAGCACGAGTGGTTCCAGGCCGCCCTGGCCGCCGGGCCCGGCTCGCCGGAGCGTGAGCGGTTCTGGTTCCACCCCGGCAAGGGCGAGCAGGGCGAGCAGATCCCCACGCACTGGGTCTCCGACTTCCAGGGCAGCACGTGGACGCGCACGACGAACCCCGACGGCACCCCGGGCGAGTGGTACCTGCACCTCTTTGCGCCGCAGCAGCCCGACCTGAACTGGTCGCACCCGGAGGTGGTCGAGGAGTTCGAGTCGGTGCTCCGGTTCTGGTTCGACCGGGGTGTCGCCGGCATCCGCATCGACTCGGCCGCGCTGCTGGTCAAGGACGCGTCGCTGCCCGAGGTCCCGCCGCAGCCGGGACCGGGTGCGCACCCGCACGTCGACCGCGACGAGCTGCACGACGTCTACCGGGGCTGGCGCGCGGTCGCCGACTCGTACGAGGGCACGCGCGTGCTCGTCGGCGAGGTCTGGCTGCAGGACAAGGTGCGCTTCGCGCAGTACCTGCGTCCCGACGAGATGCACACGGCGTTCAACTTCGACTTCATGGCGCGCCCCTGGGACGCCAAGGAGATGCGGGAGTCGATCGACATCACGCTGGCCGCGCACGGCCCCGTCGGGGCGCCGGCCACCTGGGTGCTCTCGAACCACGACGTCACGCGGCCGGTCACTCGGTACGGGCGCGACGACACGTCGTTCTCGTTCATGGCCAAGCGGTTCGGCACGCCGACCGACCTGACCGTCGGCCTGCGCCGGGCTCGCGCCGCCGCCCTGCTCACGGCGGCCCTGCCGGGCTCGCTGTACCTCTACCAGGGTGACGAGCTCGGGCTGCCCGAGGTCGAGGACCTGCCGCTGGACGTGCTGCAGGACCCGATGCACTTCCGCTCCGAGGGCGTCGACCCGGGCCGCGACGGCTGCCGCGTGCCGATGCCCTGGGCCGGCTCGTCGGCCCCCTACGGATTCAGCCCCGACGGCACCGCCGCGCAGCCCTGGCTGCCGCAGCCGGCCGCCTGGGCGGACCTGACCGTCGCGGCGCAGGAGGCCGACCCCGCGTCGACCCTGCACCTCTACCGCGACCTGCTGGCGATCCGTCGGTCCGAGCCCGCCCTGGGCGACGGACCGATGACGTGGATCGACTCCGCCGACGACGTGCTCGCGTTCGCCCGTGGCGACCTCGTGTGCATCGTCAACCTGGGCGACGAACCCGCCGTCCTGCCCGCCCACACCGACGTCCTGCTCGCGAGCTCCCCGCTCGACGCAGGTCTGCTGCCGCGCGACACCGCCGCGTGGCTGCGCACCCCCGCCTGACCCGACCGCACCACAGCTCGACCCGCACTGATCCCGACCGCAGAACCCGATCGCGACCTGGCACTCTGTCAGGAGCGTTCCCTCACGAAGGAGTGACGATGAGGTCCTCACGCACCACCGCGCTCACCATGGCCGGTGTGCTCTCGATCGGCCTGCTGGCCGCGTGCAGCGACGACACGCCCTCGGGCGACTCGTCGTCGGCCGGAGGCGACCAGGTCTCCATCACGGTCGCCGGCCTGCAGCCCGGCGCCGAGCAGACGGCTGTCGACGCGCTGAACGAGCGCGTCAAGCAGTTCGAGGAGAAGTACCCCGACATCAAGATCGAGACGCAGGAGTACAACTGGCTCGCGTCGACCTTCGCGGCCGACCTCGCCGGTGGCACCCTGCCCGATGTCTTCGAGGTGCCGGCGACGGACACCAAGGTGCTCATCCAGAACGGCCAGATCGCCGACATCGACGAGCAGGTCAAGAAGCTCTCGTACGCGAACGACTTCAACAAGGAGGTCCTCGCGGCCGGCCTGAGCGACGACGGGAAGGTGTACGCGGTCCCGGCCAAGTCCATCTACGCCGTCGCGCTGCACTACAACCGCAAGCTGTTCACGGACGCCGGGCTCGACCCCGACAAGCCGCCGACGACGTGGGACGAGGTCCGGGCGGACGCCAAGACCATCCACGACAAGACCGGCGTGCCGGGCTACGCCATGATGGCGCTAGACAACGCGGGTGGCTGGCAGCTGACCGCCGCGGCCTACTCGCGCGGCGGCCGCACCCAGGTGCTGGACGGCGACAAGTACAAGGCCACGCTGACGGACCCCGCCGTCAAGGAGTCGCTGCAGTTCCTGGGCGACCTCAAGACGGACGGCTCGCTGCTGGAGAACTCCCAGCTGGGCTGGGGCGACATCAACGAGGGCTTCGCCGCCGGGCAGTTCGCCATGTACACCTCGGGCTCCGACATCTACACCGCTCTCGTGCAGAACAACGGGGTCACCGCGGACAACCTGGACTACGGGCTCACCGCGCTCCCGAACGAGGGCGACGACTCGGGCACGCTCGGCGGTGGCACGTACGCCGCCGTCGCGCCGCAGGCGTCGGACGAGGAGAAGGACGCCGCCGTCAAGTGGATCGACTTCTGGTACCTGTCCAAGCTGGTCGACCAGGACCAGGCCGTGGCGGACGCCAAGATCCTCGCGGAGCAGACGCCCCCGCAGGCCGTGGGCACCCCGACGCTCCCGATCTTCAGCAAGGAACAGTACGAGACGTCGCTCGGCTGGATCAAGGACTACGTCAACGTCCCGCTCGACCACATGACGGGCTACACCGACGTCATGTTCACCCAGCCCGTCATCCCTGAGGCTGCTCGCGCGACGCAGGAGACCTACGGGCTGCTGTTCCCGATCGTGCAGGCCGTGATGACCGACCCCAGCGTCGACCTGGACAAGCTCCTGGCCGACGCGAACACGCAGTCGCAGGACCTCATCGACCAGGCCGGCTGACGTGGTGCGGGGTGCCCGGTCCGGGTCCGTCCCCGGACCGGGCATCCCGCCGTCTCCCGATCGCACGTTCCTGACGATCTGTACCGAGAGAAGGACCGCATGACCTCCGACACCGTCGTCGAGCGACCGACGAGGAGACGTTCCCCGGCCACGTGGGTCCGCGGTGGCGGGCTGAGCACCCTCGTGTTCGCGCTGCCGATGCTGGTGATCTTCGGGGTGTTCTCCTGGGCGCCCATCGTCAAGGCCGTCGTGATGAGCTTCCAGAAGACGAACCTCATCGTCACGTCGTGGGTGGGGCTCGAGAACTTCCAGAGGGTGTTCGCCGACCCCGTGCTGCCGATGGCCGTCCGCAACACCGCCTACTTCGCGCTGCTGGCGCTCATCTTCGGGTACCCCGTGCCGCTCATCGCCGCGGTCCTCATGAGCGAGGTGCGCCGCGCCAAGGGCCTCTACTCGGCCCTGGCCTACCTGCCCGTCGTCGTCCCGCCGGTGGTCGCCGTCCTGCTCTGGAAGTTCTTCTACGACCCGCGGCCCGAGGGCGTGTTCAACACGATCATCGGCTACGTCGGGATACCGCCCCAACCCTGGCTGCAGAGCGCGACGTCGGCCATGCCGTCCCTCGTGCTGGAGGCCACCTGGGCCGCGGCCGGCGGCACCGTGATCATCTACCTCGCCGCGCTGACCTCCGTGCCCACCGAGCTGTACGACGCCGCCGAGGTCGACGGCGCCTCGGTCTGGGGCAAGATCTGGCACGTCACGATGCCGCAGCTGCGCGGCGTCCTGCTCATCACCTTCATCCTGCAGATCATCGGGACCGCTCAGGTGTTCCTCGAGCCGTACCTGTTCACCGGCGGTGGTCCCGCGAACGCGACGATCTCCGTGCTCCTGCTGGTGTACCGGTACGCGTTCCAGAACAGCCTCGGCGGGAACTACGGCATGGCGACGGCGCTGTCGCTCATGCTCGCCGTGTTCCTCGCCGTGATGTCCCTGATCTACTTCCGCCTCACGCGCAGCTGGAGCACCTCGTGACGACGACCACCCCGTCCCTGCCGGAGGCGGTGCTGCCCGCCGACGTCCCGACCGGACCCGCCGAGGGCGTGAAGACGCCACCTCCCGAGGAGGACCGCACCGCGGTCTCCACCTCCGACTGGCGACGGCCCCGCGTACGGCGCACCTGGAACACGATGCACGTGCTCCTGCTCATCCTGCTCATCGTCTGGTGCGTCGGGCCGCTCCTGCTGCTTGCCAAGTTCGCCGTCACGCCGACGCAGGACATCCTGCGTACCCCGCTCGCGATCTTCCCGAACGGCGTCAAGTGGTCGAACCTGTACGAGGCTTGGTACGACATCAACATCAGCAAGTACTTCGTCAACACCGTCGTGCTGGCGGCGGGGTCGTGGGCCTCGCAGATGCTGGTCGCGACGACCGGCGGGTTCGTGCTCTCGGTGCTGCGGCCGCGGTGGGCCCGCTACGCCCAGGGACTCGTCCTCGCGACCCTGTTCGTGCCGGCCGTCGTCCTGCTGGTGCCGCTCTACCTGATCATCCTGCACCCGCCCCTGATCGATCACTCGCTGGTCAACTCGTACTGGGCGGTGTGGCTCCCCGCGGGCGCCAGCGCGTTCAACGTCGTCCTGGTCGCCCGGTTCTTCGACAACCTGCCGCGCGAGATCTTCGAGGCCGCGCGCGTGGACGGCGCCGGGCCGTTCCGGCTCTTCTGGTCGATCGTGCTGCCCATGAGCAAGCCGATCCTCGGCGTGGTGTCCGTGTTCGCGGTCATCGCGTCCTGGAAGGACTTCCTCTGGCCGCTGCTGGTCCTGCGCAACCCGGACCTGCAGCCGCTGTCCGTGCGGCTGCCGTCGCTGGAGGCGACGACCGACAAGGGCACGCTGATGGCCGCCTACGCCATCGCGACCGTCATCCCGATCCTCATGTTCCTGGTCTTCCAGCGCATGTTCCTGCGGGGCGCCGGGCTCGGGGGAGCGGTCAAGGGCTGAGCGTCCGCCGCGTTCGCCCGTCCCGACGCGTCGGCGCTTTCTGACACCGCGTCTCGACAATCTCACGGGCCGCTCGGGCCGCTCGCCACGGGGGTGCCGCGCGGCCGGTGCGATGATCGGACGGTGGCCCCTGACACTGCCGTGAGCACCCGTACGCCCTCGTCCGAGACCAGCCCCGTCGCCCCGTACGACGCGCTGCTGCTGTTCTCGTTCGGCGGCCCCGACGGTCCCGACGACGTGCTGCCGTTCCTGCGCAACGTGACGGCCGGCAAGGGCATCCCGGACGAGCGGCTGGCCGTCGTGGCCGAGCACTACCACCACTTCGGCGGGGCCAGCCCGATCAACGGGCAGAACCTCGCGCTGCAGAAGGCGCTCGTCGACGAGCTCGCCCGGCGGGGGATCGACCTGCCGGTCCTGTGGGGCAACCGCAACTGGGAGCCGTACACCCGCGACGCCCTGGCGGCGGCGCACGCCGACGGCGCCCGGCGGATGGTCGCGCTGGTGACCAGCGCCTACTCCTCGTACTCCGGCTGCCGCCAGTACCGCGAGAACCTCTGGGCGTCGCTCGACGAGCTCGGCCTCGACGTGGGGCTCGGCGAGGGCGAGCACCCGCTGGTCGTCGACAAGGTGCGCTCCTACTTCAACCACCCCGGGTTTGTGCAGGCGAACGTCGACGCGGTGACCGAGGCGTTCGAGTCGCTGGGCAGCGACGGCCGCCTGGTGTTCGTCACGCACTCCATCCCGGACACGATGGAGGAGGCGTCGACGGTCAGCGGCGCGTCCTACGGCGCGCAGCACCGCGACGTCGCGGCCACGGTCGCCGCCGCGGTCGAGCAGCGACTGGGTCGGCCCGTGACGTGGGACCTCACGTACTGCTCGCGCTCCGGCCCGCCCACCCAGCCCTGGCTCGAGCCCGACGTCAACGACCACCTGGCCGCGCTCGCGGCCGAGGGCGTGCAGGCCGTGGTGCTGTCGCCCATCGGCTTCGTCTCGGACCACATGGAGGTCGCGTTCGACCTCGACACCGAGGCGCTGGCGACGGCCGCGGAGCTCGGGCTCGCCGCCGTCCGCGCGGACACCGTCGGGACCCGGCAGCCGTTCGTCCGCGGGCTCGTCGACCTCGTGCTTGAGCGGGCCGCGCTGGCCCGGCATGACGACGCGTCCGGCGCGGCGCCCGTGACGGATGACGTCGCGGCCGACGCCGCCGCCCGACCCGTGGACGAGGCGACGGTCGGCGACCTGCCCCCGTGGCGGTCCGTGTGCCGCCCGGGCTGCTGCCAGATGCGCGCCGGCCAGCCCACCGGCATCCCCGCCGCCTGCTCGACCGACCCCTGGTCCTGACCCCTCACCTTGGAGCACCCGCGATGACGCACGATCCCGAGACCCTCAACGCCACCGTCAGGTACACGATGTGGACCGTCTTCGCGCTCKAGGAGGTGCTGCCCGAGGACGACGACGAGCGCGCCGAGCTCATCGCCGCGGCGCAGGCCGCGGTCGCCGACGACGGGCTCGTGATCCGTGGCTGGTACGACGTCGCCGGGCTGCGGGCGGACGCGGACCTCATGGTGTGGTGGCACGCGGAGACGATCGAGGAGGTGCAGGGCGCCTACCAGCGGCTGCGCGCCAGCGACCTCGGACGCCACCTGCTGCCCGTGTGGTCGGTGGTCGGCCTGCACCGGCCGGCCGAGTTCAACCGGTCGCACGTGCCCGCGTTCCTCGCGGGCGAGCCGGCCGGCGACTACATGACCGTGTACCCGTTCGTCCGGTCGTACGACTGGTACGTGCTGCCCGAGGACGACCGCCGTCGGATGCTCGTCGAGCACGGTCAGGCGGCCCGCGGGTATGCCGACGTCCGCGCCAACACGGTCTCGGCGTTCGCGCTCGGCGACTACGAGTGGATCCTCGCCTTCGAGGCGCCGGAGCTGCACCGGATCGTCGACCTGATGCGTGACCTGCGCGCCACCGACGCACGCCTGCACGTGCGCGAGGAGGTCCCGTTCTACACCGGCCCGCGCGTGACGCTCGAGACCTGGGCGGACCGCCAGCCCCGAGGCTGAGCTGTCGGTGACATCATCGAGGGATGGTCGATCTGGCGGGTACCTGGCGGTTCACCGCGCTCGAGGGCGCCGAGGTCGAGGGGCCCCGACGCGCCACGCCGTGGCTGACGTTCGACGGTGACGGCGTCGTGTTCGGGATGGCGGGCGTGAACCGGGTCCGGGGCACGTGGGAGCTGGCCGGCGACACGTTGACCTTCGGCCCCGTCGTCTCGACGCTCATGGCGGGGCCGCCGGACGCCATGGCCTGCGAGCAGCAGGTGTTCCGGTTGCTGGGCGAACCGCTCACGGTGACGACGCCCGACGACCAGACCCTGGCGCTGGCCGGCGCCGGGTCCGCCCGCCTGGTCAGGGACCCGACCGCGGGCGACCGGCCCGTCTGACCGGCGTCAGGCGGCGACCGCGAGCCCCGGCCAGCGCTCGGCCACCTGCGTCAGGGTGTGCACGCGCGTGGCCACGTCGTAGGCGGTCCCGGTGATCATGAGCTCGTCGGCGCCGGTGCGCTCCACCAGTGCGGCGAGCTCCTCGACGGCGCGGTCGGCGGTCGTGGCGACCTGGGTGCCGGGGACGCGTGCGAAGAAGTCGGCGGCGGCGACGGGGTCGAGCGCGGCGAGCTCACGAGCGGCGTCCTCGGGGGACACGATCGGCCCGAGCGGCCGGCCGGTGCGCAGCGACAGGGCCATGACGCGGCTGGGACCGGACAGGTAGGCGGCCTCGTCGTCGGAGTCGGCGACCAGGACCGACGCGGAGATCATGAGGTGGGGCGCGTCGAGCACGGGCGACGGGCGGAAGGCGCGGCGGTAGGCGGCAGCAGCCTCGAGGGTGTGACCCGTGTTGAAGTGGTGCGCATAGCTGAACGGGAGGCCCAGTGAGCCAGCCAGCTCGGCACTGAACGAGCTGGAGCCCAGCAGCCAGACCTGCGGCGTCGACGTCGCGGACGGCGTGGCGGACAGCCGGGTGGCCCGCAGGGACGGCGAACGGCCCGGCAGCTGCTGCCCAAGCAGGGCGAGGACGTCGACGACCTCGCCCGGGAAGTCCTCGGCACCGAGGCCTTCGACCGTGCGCCGCAGGGCGGCCGCGGTCATCGGGTCGGCGCCGGGGGCGCGGCCGATGCCGAGGTCGATGCGACCCGGGTGCAGCGCCTCGAGCATCGCGAACTGCTCGGCCACCACGAGCGTGGGGTGGTTGGGCAGCATGACGCCGCCGGAGCCGACGCGGATGCGCCCCGTCGCCGCGGCGAGGTGGGCGAGCAGGACGCCGGGCGACGTGGAGGCGACCGCGGGCATCGCGTGGTGCTCCGCCACCCAGAACCGCGCGTACCTCGCGGCGTCGGCGGCGCGGGCCAGGGCGGTCGTCGCGGCGAGCGCGTCACCGGACGACTGTCCGACGGCGACGGGCGAGGTGTCGAGCACGGACAGGGGCACGGGGTTCGGACGAGTCACCTCGTCAGCAACACTCGGGCCCCCGTCCGTACTCCCGTGCACGGGATCAGGGGTAGAGACCCCGGATCTGGTGCGCCTCGGCGACGCGGCGCACCCCGATGGTCAGGGCGGCGTCGCGCAGCGAGATGCCCTCCGCCCCCGCGAGGGCGGCGACCGACCGGTGCGCCGACACCATGCGGTGCTCGAGGCGGTCCTCGATCTCCTGCTCGGTCCACCAGTAGGCCTGGTTGGCCTGCACCCACTCGAAGTACGACACGACGACGCCGCCGGCGTTCGCCAGGATGTCGGGCACGACGACCACGCCGCGCTCGGCCAGCACCCGGTCGCCGTCGTGCGTCGTCGGTCCGTTGGCGGCCTCGACCACCCAGCGCGCCTTGACCCGTCCGGCGGCCTCGGCGTCGAGCACGCCCTCGACGGCCGCCGGGATGAGCACGTCGACGTCGAGGGCGAGGAGCTCGGCGTTGTCGATCGGCGAGCCGCCCTCGAAGCCCGTGACCGTGCCGGTCGCCTCCACGTGCCGGAACAGGGCGACGACGTCCAGGCCGTCGCTGTTCCTCACCCCGCCCTGCTCGTCGCTGACCGCGACCACCCGGGTGCCGGCGTCGTACAGGAACCGCGCGGCGTGCGAGCCGACCTTGCCGAAGCCCTGCACCGCGGCGCTGACCTCGTCGAGCCGGACGCCCGCGTCACCGAGCGCGGCGGCCGCCGAGTGCACGACGCCGCGGGACGTCGCCGTCGCGCGCCCGAGCGAGCCGCCGACCGCCAGGGGCTTGCCGGTGGTCACGGCGGGGATGGTGTAGCCGAGGTTCACCGAGTAGGTGTCCATGACCCAGGCCATGGTCTGCTCGTTGGTGCCGACGTCCGGCGCCATGATGTCCCGCTCCGGCCCGATGATCGGCATGATCTCGCTGGTGTAGCGCCGCGTCACGCGCTCCAGCTCGGCCTGGGAGTACAGCCGGGGGTCGATGGTGACGCCGCCCTTGGCGCCGCCGTAGGGCACGTCGACGACGGCACACTTCCAGGTCATCCACATGGCGAGCGCCCGCACCTCGTCGACGTCGACGGAAGCCGAGTAGCGCAGCCCGCCCTTGCCCGGGCCGCGGGAGATGTTGTGCTGCACGCGGTACCCGGTGAAGAGCTCGATGTCGCCGTTGTCCCGACGCAGGGGGACAGCGACGTTCATCTCGCGCCGGGGTGTGGCGAGCATGCGGTGGAGCCCCTCGGGGTAGCCGAGGATCTCGACGGCCCCGGCGAGCTGTGCCTGGGCGGTGGCGAGGGGCGTGGTCTGCTGCGGGGTCTCCGCTGTGAGGTCCGTCACGTGCTCACCTTGTCACCGCGAGGCCCGCGCGCACGTCAGGCCCGAGGAGCGAGCCGGGCGTGTCCGAGGGGCGGGCAGGACGATGTGGCGCGAACAGGACGAACGAGCCTGCGACGGGCTTGACTACGGAGCCGCCGGGGCGCTCATCGACGCGTCGGCACGCAACCGGGCGACGGACGTCGCACGGACGTCGGCGACAGCAGAGACTGGCCTCGGGCCGAGACCCGGTCCACCACCCAGGACGAGGAGCACCCATGTCGACGACAGACGACGTCACCGAGGACGCGGTCCGGCTGGCCCGCAGCTGGCTCTCGGCGACGGCGGAGGGCCAGACGGCCACGGAGCGGCGGACCACCGGTCGGCTCGCGGCCCTCGTCGCCGATCCCGCGGGGCTCGAGCTCGCGGTGCGGTTCGTCGACCGGGTGGCGCGCCCGCAGGACGTGCGGGTGGCGGCGCGCGAGCTCGCCGGTCTGACGTCGGGCGCGGCCTCCGGCTTCCTCGGCCCGCTCGACCGGGCGATGCTCGGCGTCGGCGCGCTGGTGGCGCCCGTGCTGCCMGACGTGGTCGTCCCCGCCGCCCGGCAGCGGCTCCRCAGCCTCGTGGGCCACCTCGTCGCCGACGACGGCCCGGGCCTGGCCAAGCACCTCGCCGCGACCCGGGCGGAGGGCTTCCGGCTCAACCTCAACCTGCTCGGCGAGGCGGTCCTCGGGGAACGGGAGGCGACCGCGCGGCTGGCGCGGGTGCAGGCCCTCGTCGAGCGGCCCGACGTCGACTACGTCTCCGTCAAGGTGTCGGCCGTGGCCAGCCAGCTGTCGACGTGGGACACCGAGGGGAGCGTCGGCCGGGTGGTGGAGCGACTGCGGCCGCTCTATCTGACCGCGGCGCGCCACGGCACCTTCCTCAACCTGGACATGGAGGAGTACCGCGACCTCACGCTGACGCTGCGGGTGTTCGAGCGGCTGGTGTCGGACCCGGAGCTCCTCGACGCGGAGGCGGGCATCGTGCTGCAGGCCTACCTGCCCGACGCGGCGGACGCGCTGGACGAGCTCACGGCCATCGCACAGGAGCGCCGGGAGGCGGGCGGCGCGCGGCTCAAGGTCCGGCTGGTCAAGGGCGCCAACCTGGCGATGGAGCAGGTGGAGTCGGAGCTGCACGGCTGGCCGCAGGCGCCGTACGGATCGAAGGCCGAGGTCGACGCGGCGTACCTGCGCCTGGTGGACCGCGCGCTCGACCCGACCCGGACGTCGGCGCTGCGGGTCGGCGTGGCCAGCCACAACCTCTTCCACGTGGCGGCCGCACACCTGATCGCCCAGCAGCGCGGCGTCGCGGAGGCCCTCGACATCGAGATGCTGCAGGGCATGGCACCCGCCCAGGCGCGCGCGGTCCGCGACGAGGTCGGCGCGGTCTTGCTCTACACGCCCGTGGTCGCGCGCGACGACTTCGACGTCGCCATCTCCTACCTGGTGCGCCGCCTCGAGGAGAACTCGGCCAGCCAGAACTTCCTGCACGCGCTCTTCGCCCCGGGCGAGGCCATGGACGCGCAGGAGGAGGCGTTCCGCGTGGCCTTCCGCGACCGCGACGAGCCGTCGACCGCCGCCCGCCGCGCGGCCCGACCGTTCGCCGACGCCCCGAGCACCGGCGGCTTCGCGAACTCGCCCGACACCGACCCCGCGGTCGGGGTGGCCCGCGCGTGGGCGCGGGGGATCGTGGACCGCGACGTGCCGACGCCGGACGGGGCGATCGAGGTCACGACGACCGACGAGGTCGATGCTGTGGTCGCGCAGGCGGCCGCCGCGCTGCCCGCCTGGGCCGCGACGCCGCCGGCGGAGCGTGCCCGCGCCCTGCACGCCGTCGCCGTCGCGCTCGAGGACGCGCGGGCCGACCTGGTCGCCACGATGGTCCACGAGGCCGGCAAGACCGTCGCCGAGGCCGACCCCGAGGTGAGCGAGGCCGTCGACTTCGCGCGCTACTACGCCGACCGCGCCGCGGACCTCGCCGACGGCGTCGTGCCCGGCGCCGTGCACCGGCCCGACGGGCTCACCGTGGTCACCCCGCCGTGGAACTTCCCCGTGGCCATCCCGGTCGGGTCGGTGCTCGCCTCGCTGGCCGCCGGGAGCCCGGTGCTGGTCAAGCCCGCCCCGCAGACGCCGCGCTGCGGTCGGGCGGCGATGGCGGCGATCCAGCGCGGTCTCGACGCCGCCGGGGCACCCGCCGGGATCCTCACCGTCGTGCTGAGCCCAGAGGGAGACGTCGGGCGGCGCCTGATCACCCACCCCGACGTCGCCCGGGTGGTCCTCACCGGATCGATCGAGACCGCCCGGCTGTTCGCCGGGTGGCGCTCCGACCTGGACGTCCTCGCCGAGACGTCCGGCAAGAACGCGCTGGTCATCACCCCGTCGGCAGACGTGGACCTGGCCGTCGCCGACCTGGTCCGTAGCGCGTTCGGGCACGCGGGCCAGAAGTGCTCCGCCGCCTCGCTCGCGATCCTCGTCGGCTCCGCCGGTCGGTCGGACCGCCTGCGCCGCCAGCTGGCGGACGCCGTCTCGTCCCTGCGCGTCGGGCCGTCGACCGACCTCGGCACCGCCGTCGGACCGCTCACGGAGCCGGCGTCGGGCAAGCTGCTGCGGGCGCTGACGACCCTCGACGCGGGGGAGGCGTGGCTCGTGCAGCCGCGGCAGCTCGACGACGAGGGCCGGCTGTGGAGCCCCGGGGTGAAGCACGGCGTCGCCCCCGGCTCGTGGTTCCACACCACGGAGTGCTTCGGGCCCGTGCTCGGCATCATGCGCGTGGAGACCCTCGACGAGGCGATCGACCTGCAGAACGCCGTCGCGTTCGGCCTGACGGGCGGTCTGCACTCCCTCGACGAGGCCGAGATCGACCACTGGCTGGAGCGCGTCGAGGTGGGCAACGCCTACGTGAACCGGCACATCACCGGGGCGATCGTGCGGCGGCAGCCGTTCGGCGGCTGGAAGGCGTCGGCCGTCGGCCCCGGCGCCAAGGCCGGGGGACCGCACTACGTCGCGCAGATCGGCCGGTGGCAGGACGCACCCGAGGTCCCGCAGGACGACGCCGGCTGGCTCGCGTGGGCCGCGCGGGACGACGCGCGCGTGTGGGCCGACGACCTCGCCGTCGAGCACGACCCGTCCGGCCTGCGCGTCGAGGCGAACATCCTGCGCTACCGACCGGTCCCCGGCCTCGTGCTGCGGGTGGGGTCGGACGCCCGCGACCGGGACGTCGCGCGCGTGCGGCACGCCGCGTCCACGGCCGGGGTCCCGGTGACGGTGAGCGACGCCGCCGCGCAGTCCCACGCGGACTTCGCGGACCTCGTCCGCACGGGCGCCATCACCGGGCGGGTGCGGGTGATCGGGTCGGCACCCGGGCTGCGGGAGGCGGCGGCCACGCGCGTCGGCGAGGTCACCGTGCTCGACGGGCCGGTGCTGGCCAGCGGCGCCCGGGAGCTGCTCACGGTCGTCCGGGAGCAGGCCGTGAGCCGCACGCTGCACCGCTTCGGGCACGTTCCGCCGGGGGCCAGCGGCGCCTGATCGAGGGGCGTCGCGCGCCGCGGCCGACCCGTGTGCGGGACGCGCGGGGGCCCGGTGGGATCACCCACCGGGCCCTCGCGTCCGTCTGGCGCTCCCGCTACGCCGAGGCCCTGATGACCAGCTCGGGGGCGAAGATCAGCGGCGGCGACGGGGGCGCGCCGTTGAGCTGGTCGAGCAGCCGCGCGCCGGCGGCCCGCGCCATGGCGACGACGGGCTGGATGACGCTGGTGAGCGGCGGGGTGGTCGACGCCGCGACGCCCAGGTTGTCGTACCCGACGACGGCGACATCCCCGGGGACCTCCCGCCCGTGCTCCGCCAGCACGGTCAGCGCGCCCGCGGCCATGAGGTCGGAGGCGATGAAGATCGCGTCGATGTCGGGGTACCGCGTCAGAAGCTCGCGCGCGGCGATCGTGCCCGAGGCCATCGTGAAGTCGCCGTGCACGACCGCGTCGTCGGCCATCCCGGCCGTGTGCATGGCGTTCCGCCACCCCGTGAGACGGTCGATGCCGGCGGACATGTCGGCCGGACCGGCGATGGTGCCGATGCGCCGGCACCCCCGGTCGATGAGGTGCTGGGTGGCCAGGCGGCCGCCCTCGACGTTGTCGGTGTCGACGTACTGGACGTCGCGCTCGTCGGCGGACAGCGGCCGGCCGACGAAGACGTTGGGCACGTGCGAGATCTGCAGCGCCCGGTCGAGCTCGTCGTTGGCGTGGTGGGACACCACGATCGCTCCGTCGACGTGCCCGTTGCGCAGGTAGCGCACCGTCCGCTCGCTCTCACCGGGGCGGGCGATCACGAGGACCACCTGCATGTCGGAGTCGGCGAGCGAGGTGCTCAGGCCGTTGAGCGTGCCGGCGAAGAACGGGTCCGACAGCACCCGTTCGTCCGGCTCGGGGACGACGAGCGCGATGGAGTCGGTGCGCTTGGTGACGAGCGAGCGGGCGGCGCGGTTCGGTGTGTAGCCGAGGTCGGCGACCGCGGCCTCGACCGAGGCGAGGGCCTCGGGAGACACGCGCAGCCCGCCGTTGATGGCGCGAGAGGCTGTCGAGCGCGAGACACCTGCGCGCTCGGCGACCTGCTCGAGCGTCGGCGCGGGGGGCCGCGCAGGGTCCACGTGGACCGGGATGTTGTCGACCACCGTTGGTCTTCCCTCCTGTGGCTGCCGGAGCAGCGATGACGAGCTGGTGACGGAGGACGGGGTGCCGGGGAGCACCCCGCCCTGTCGTCTGCCGGACCTCGGGTCGGCGACGACCGCGACGTCAGGTACCTGCTGAGGGACAGTCTGCGGGGCTCAGCCCTTGACCGCGCCCTGCATGATGCCGGCCACGAGCTGACGGCCCGCGACGAAGAACAGGATGATCAGCGGGATGGTGGAGACGGTGACGCCCGCCATGATCAGGGACATGTCCTTGAAGTAGGACGCCTGGAGCAGCTGGATGGCCACCGGGAGCGTCGGGTTCTGCGGTCCGAGGACGATGAACGGCCAGAAGAAGTTCGTCCACGAGGCGACGAACGTGAACAGGCCGAGCATGACGGCCGCCGGGCGCGCCGCCGGGAGGGCGATGTGCCAGAAGGTCCGGATCATCGAGGCGCCGTCGACGCGCGCGGCCTCGACCAGCTCGTAGGGCAGCGCCGACTCGAGGTACTGCGTCATCCAGAAGACACCGAACGCGGTGACCAGCCCCGGGACGATGACGGCGATGAGCTTGCCGGTCCAGCCGAGCTGGGACATGAGGATGAACAGCGGGACGATGCCCAGCTGCGTCGGCACGGCCGTGGTGGCGATGACGAACACGAGCAGGGCGTTGCGCCCCTTGAAGCGCAGCTTCGAGAACGAGAAACCGGCCAGCGTCGAGAACAGCACCACGGAGAGCGCGGTGATCGTGCCGACGAGGATCGAGTTCGTGAGCGCCTTCCAGAACTGGATGTCGCCGTTCAGCACCTTGCCGACGTTGGTGAAGAACTCTCCCTGCGGGATCAGCGACGGGATCGGGTGCTGCGCGATGTACGCCGAGTTCGACGACGCGAGCAGGAACGCGTAGTACAGCGGCGCGATCGCCAGGACGATGGCGACAGCGAGCAGGGTGTACGTGACCCAGCCCGGACGACGATCGGAGCCTGCGGCCGTGGAGCGGCTGCGCCCGGCGGCACGCGCGGCGCCGCGGCCGGCGGTCTGCCGGATGACCGGCAGCGAGGGGGCGCTCATCGGGAGACCTTCTTCCGCTTTGACGAGGTGTCGGACGAGATCCGCCGCGTGATCGAGAAGTTGATGATGCCGATCAGCACGATGATCAGGAACAGGATCCAGGCGACCGCGGACGCTCGTCCGAAGCTCTTCTGGTTGCCCCAGCCCAGCTCGTAGATGTACATGGTCGTCGTCATCCACTGGCGGCTCGGGCCACCCTGGCCGGTCTGGTCGAACAGGCGCGGCTCGTCGAAGATCTGCAGTCCGCCGATGGTCGACGTGATGACGACGAAGATGATCGTCGGCCGCAGCATCGGGACCGTGACCGAGAAGAACTGCCGGACGCGCGTGGCACCGTCGAGAACGGCGGCCTCGTACAGGTCGCGCGGGATCGCCTGCATCGCGGCCAGCAGGATGAGGGTGTTGTACCCGGTCCAGCGGAAGTCGACCATCGTGGCGATGGCGACGTGGCTGGCAAAGATGTCCGCGTGCCAGCGGATCGGGTCGATGCCGATGTAGCCGAGCACCGTGTTGACGAGACCGTACTTGTCGGCGAACAGCTTGCCGAAGATGAGGCTGACCGCGACCGGCGCCACGACGTACGGCAGGAGCACGCCCATGCGCCAGAACGTCCGGGCACGCAGGTTCGCGTCGAGGAGGGCCGCGAGCACGATCGCGATGATCAGCTGGGGGACCGTCGACAGGAAGAAGATGCTGAACGTGTTGCGGATGCTCTTCCAGAAGTTGGGCTCCTGGAGGACGAAGAGGTAGTTCTGCAGCCCGACGAAGTCGCCCTTGCCACCGATGAGGTTCCAGTCGTGGAGCGACACGACGGCGGTGTAGGCGAGCGGGAAGAGGCCCGTCAGCGCGAACAGCAGGAAGAACGGGGAGATGTAGAGGTAGGGCGAGACCTTGACGTCCCAGCGACCGAGGGTCTGGCTGAACCCGACCCGGCGCGGCAGGCGCTCGGGGCCAGGCTGCGGACGGTCCAGCTGAGGCGGGGTGGTGGAGGTGACCATCAGGAGTCCTTCGTGCTGGTGGGCAAGGAGCCTACGCTGGCGGGGCCGGGCCGWTGGGTGACCCATCGGCCCGGCCCCTGGCTAGGGTCAGCCGAGAGCGTTGACCGCGCCCACGAAGGTGTCCCACTGAGCAGCGGTGTCACCACCATTGACGTCGACCTCGGTCAGAGCCGACTGCATCGCGTCGTTGACGGCGAAGTAGTTCGGGCCCTTGAAGGGGGCGACGATGCCCACGGCGCGGTTGGCCAGGATCTGGCCGGCCGGGGCGTTGTTGAAGAACGCGTTCGTGGAGCTGAGCAGCTCGTCCGAGGACAGCGCCTCGGTCTGGCTCGGGAACGTGCCCTTGTTCTTGTAGGCCTGGAGCTGCTGCTCCGGAGCCGTCAGCCAGGCGGCGAACTTCTTCGCCTCCTCGGCGTGCTTGCCCTGGGCGGGGACCGTCATGAACGAGCCGCCCCAGTTGCCGGCGCCGCCGGGGAAGACGTCCGCGATGTCCCAGCCGGTCACGCCGGCCGAGTTGCCCTCGATGACACCGAGCATCCAGCCCGGCGCCAGCATGGTCGCGAAGCCGTCGTTCTGGAACGAGGCCACCCAGTCGTCAGTCCACTGGCTGAAGTGAGCCGACAGGTTGTCGGTGACCGAGGCCGTGGTGACGGCGTCGTAGATGTCCTTCACCTCGGGGTTCGTGGCGGCGATGACCGTGCCGTCCTTGTCCTCGTAGGCGTTCTCGACCTGGTTGATCATGCCCTGGTAGATGGCACCAGCGGAGTCGAAGAAGGGCTTGCCCGTGGCGCCCGTGTACTGCTTGCCCACCTCGAAGTACTTGTCCCACGTGGCGTCCTTGCCACCGAGCAGCTCGGCGACGGCCGCGCGGTCGGTCGGCAGACCGGCGGCGGCGAACAGGTCGGAGCGGTACGCGATGGCCTCGGGGCCGATGTCGGTGCCGTAGCCGAGCAGGACGCCGTCAGGCGTCGTGGCCTGCGCGACCTTCCAGTCGAGCCAGCGCCCGTCGAGGGCCGGGTCCGTCAGGTCGACGAACTTGTCCGGGTACTGCATGAGCTCGGGGAGCCAGTCGATCTCGATCATCTCGACGTCCGAGGCGCCCGAACCCGACGCGAGGCGCGTGTTGAGGTTGTCGCGGGCCTCGTTCGAGGTCGCGGCCTTCTTGTTCTCGATCGTGATGCCGGGGTTGGCGTCCTCGTAGGCCTTGAACATCTCGTCCGTGTAGCCGGGCTCGTTGAACGTGCCGAGCGTGAGCGTGATGTTCTCCGAACCGGCGTCGGAACCCTCGTCGGAGGGCGTGTCCGAGTTGCCGGAGCAAGCGGTGGCGAGGAGGGCGATGCCCGTGACTCCCGCCGCGGCCGCCCACATCTTGCTGGTGGTCTTGCGCACTGTGACTCCCTTGTCAGTCGGACGGCGTCCTCGCCGTACCCCTAGGGCACCCGTCGGCCGCTCGCCGCAGGGGGCGCGGACGGACGTCGGGCTGGGCCGTGTGGACCCGGCATGGTCGCGCTCCCATCCGCAGTGATGCGGGAGCGTTCCCACGCGCTGCGGATACTGTCGTCGGCAGCCCCTCCAGTGTCAAGGAGCGCCGGTGGACTCGTTGGTGTGGTAGCGATCCCACACCAGTGTTTCCGCAGGTCAGAGCGTTTTGGACGCCGGTCCGTGTTACCGAATCGTTACGGCCGCGGCGCCGGTCCGTGACCCGCGATCCATCGGCGCGCCACATCCTGCTCGACCGTCAGCGCGGAGCGGACCGCGCCCGCGGTCGCCTGCTCGATCGCGGAGCCGAACAGCGGCACCGACGCGCGCAGGTCGCCGTCGTACGCGACGACCGTGGACCCGTCCGCCGTCGGCGTGAGCGAGGTCCGCCCGCTGAGCCGCACGGGTGCACCCGCGATCTCCACGACGACGGTTCCCACCCGGGCCCCGTCGGCGGCCGGCGCTTCCCACGCCTCGACCTGGCGCACGTCGATCCGGTTCCCGACGAAGCTGCGCAGGTGCGACGGGATCTGCTCGGTGGGCAGGGCACGGCGGGTGGTCACGGTGAACGCCCCGTCGGCTGAGCCCGTGACGTCGACGTGCTGCTCGAGCGCGCCGGTCGCGCGCACCTTGTCGTGCACGTACTCGGGGTCGGCCAGCAGCCGGGCCGCGGCACGGGCGTCGGTCGGCAGGTCGAGCGTCACGCTCAGTCGCACGGCGGGTCCTTCGAGGGTCGAGGTGGTGGTCCGAGGTTATCTGCCCACGTCCTGGGCGTCCCGCGCTGGTTCTCCGGTCCGGCACAACCCGGGTTCCACCTACCCTGGTCCCCGTGTCCACGCTGAGCACCCTCGCCGCTCGTCATGCCGCGCTCGACGCCCATGACCTCGAGTGGCTGCACCTGCTCGTCGGCGACTGGCAGGTGCTGTCCGACCTCGCCTTCGCCGACCTGGTGCTCTGGCTGCCCACCACGGACGGCGACTTCGTCGCGATCGCCCAGTGCCGGCCCTCGACCGGCGCGACCGTGCACTACGACGACGTCGTCGGGTCGAGCGCGCCCGAGGGCCAGCGACCCCAGCTGCAGCGTTCGCTCGACGAGCGGGCGGCCCAGCGGTCGCGCGAGCCGCGCTGGTTCGGGTCGTACGCGGTCCGCGAGGAGGCCGTGCCGGTCGTTCGGCGCGGCAAGGCGATCGCGGTGCTCGCCCGGCAGACCAACCTCGGCGGCGCCCGGACGCCCAGCCGGCTCGAGCTGAACTACGTCGAGGCGGCCGACGACATCTTCGCCATGGTGGGCCGCGGCGAGTTCCCGGCCCCGGACGCGCCGACCGGTCCGCGCCGCGGCGCCCCGCGCGTCGGCGACGGGCTCGTCCGCCTCAACTCCGAGGGCGAGGTGCTCTACGCCAGCCCCAACGCCCTGTCCTGCTTCCACCGCCTCGGGGTGGTGGGCGACCTCGTGGGGCGCTCGCTGGTCGAGGTGACCGCGGAGCTCATCGAACAGCACGACACCGTCGACGAGTCGATGCCGCTGGTGCTCATGGGTCGGGCACCGTGGAGGGTCGACGTCGAGGCGCGGGGTGTGGCCCTCTCCCTGCGCGCGGTGCCCCTCACCGAGCACGGCCAGCGCGTCGGCGCCGTTCTGCTGTGCCGCGACGTGTCGGAGCTCCGCCGGCGTGAGCGCGAGCTGATCACCAAGGACGCGACGATCCGCGAGATCCACCACCGCGTGAAGAACAACCTGCAGACGGTGGCCGCGCTGCTGCGGCTGCAGTCGCGGCGCGTCGACTCTCCGGAGGCCAAGGAGGCGCTCGGGGAGGCGATGCGGCGGGTGGCCACCATCGCGCTGGTGCACGAGACGCTGTCGCAGACGCTCGACGAGAGCGTGCCGTTCGACGACCTGGTCGGGCGCAGCCTGCGGCTCGCCGCCGACGTCGCCACGGAGGGCGCGCACGTCCGCACGCTCGTGCGCGGCTCGTTCGGCTCCATCCCCGCCGAGGACGCGACCGCGCTGGCCCTGATCCTCACCGAGCTGGTGACCAACGCGGTCGAGCACGGGTTCGACGGGCGGGAGTCGGGGACGGTCGAGGTCATCGTCGACCGTCAGGACGACCAGCTGCGGGTCGAGGTGGCCGACGACGGCTCGGGTCTGCCGACCGAGCGGGGCGCCGGCACCGGGCTGGGCACGCAGATCGTCTCGACGCTCGTGACCAACGAGATGCGCGGGACCATCGAGTGGGCGAGCCGCGTGGGCGGCGGGACCTCCGTCGTCATCGAGGCCAGGCTGCGCGCACCTCGCGATGCGGGCTCGCTGATCTGAGCTGTGCGCGCGGGCGCGTCACCGCGCCGGACATGACTCGGCCCCGCCACGTGCGACGTGACGGGGCCGGTACGGCAGAGCGAGAGATCAGCTGGCGCGGCGCTGGCGCGCGGTCCGACGCTTGAGGGCGCGGCGCTCGTCCTCGGACAGCCCGCCCCACACACCGGCGTCCTGACCGGTCTCGATCGCCCACTTGAGGCACGTGTCCACGACGGGGCAGCGACGGCAGACGGCCTTCGCCTCGTCGATCTGGAGCAGCGCGGGCCCGGTGTTCCCGATGGGGAAGAACAGCTCCGGGTCCTCGTCGAGACACGATGCGCGGTGGCGCCAATCCATGATTTATCTCCTAGGCACACGCCAGCGCGGCACCCGGGGGGTCAGGGCGCGCGTATCTAGACGTGAGATCGGGGGTGGGTTTCCTTGCTTCCACAAGGCTCGCACCGGTACGGGGACTGCACAAKGGGTTACGGGAAGGTTTCATCTCCGTAACGACTGAGGCGTTCGTCACACCTGTGATTCACCCGTGCGCGGCCTGAGCCCGCATGTTGATGCAGGTGAGGGGCATTGTCGGACAAATGTCCAGGTCAACACGCCGTTTCGGAGGGGTGATCGGCGTCACGTCGTGGCGTGGACCACGTCGCGGACGTGGTATCGCAGGTCGAACGGCCCAGGTTCGAGATCGCGCAGGTCAGGGGACCGCGCGGTCGTCGGCGGCGTGTCCGCCGCGGCGCCGCGACCTGCTTAGGCTCCTGCGTGTGACCGAGCGCCGTCCCGCCCTGCTGCTGATCGTGTGCGCCCTCGTGACCCTCGAGGCCGCCGCCTTCCTCGGGCTGGGGGTCGCCTGGACCGCCGACGTCGTCCGGGGCGCCGCGACCATGCCGGCCGCGAGCCTGTTCCTCGCCGCCTTCGGCGTCGGCATCGCGCTCCTGCTCCTGCTTGCGGCGCGCGGCCTGTGGCGTGGGCGCCGCTGGGCCCGGTCGCCGGTGATCATGTGGCAGATCCTGCTCGTGGTGCTCTCGCTGGGTTGGCTGAGTGCCCAGGCGTCCGTCCTGGGGGTCGTCGTGCTCGTCGTCGCCACGCTGGTCGGCGTGGGCCTCCTGCTGCCGCCGGTCGTCGCGGTCACGGGGCGCCGTGAGGGTCCGGCCGAGTAGGCGCCGCGTAGACCTGCACCACCACGACGTCCCGGCCGGTCAGCAGGACGCCGCGGCCGGGCGGTCGTCGGAGCGGGTCCACGCAGAACGCGGCGTGCGGACCGGCGAGCTCCGCCGACGCGGGGTCGTGCACGTCGAGGACGAGCGTGCGCCTGCGCCGCAGCAGCGCGGGCAGGGCGCCCCGGAAGGCCTGCGCCGCCGCGGCCGAGGTGACCGTCGCGACGACGCCCACGGCTGGAGTGGCGGCGAGGACCTCGTCGAGCGACGGGTGGCTGCGCTCGAGCTCGTCCAGGTCGTCGACGAGCACCACCGGCGGTGAGCTCGCGTCCCGGCACGCCGCGACCAGGTCGACGAGCGCGACGTCCTCGACGCCGGGGAAGCCGGGTGGAGCCGGCACGGTCGGATCGACCACCCGGAGCACGCTGCCGCCGGCACGCACGAGCGAGCGTGCGAGCACGGCCAACGTCGAGGTGCGCCCGGAGCCGGGTGGCCCGGCCACGAGCAGCCCGTGCGCGAGGTCCACCTGGACGATCCCGGCGTCGTCCCCACCGTGGCCGAGCGGCACCACGAGGGTGCCCGACAGCGCGATCGGGTCCTCTGGGAGCTCGACACGGTCGGGCAGAGCGCGGACGAGCACGGGCCGTCGTGCGGAGGTGGCGGGTGCGGGGTCGCCAGTGGGCGGCGCAGGCAGCGCCACCTGACACAGCTCCGCGCCGCCGGGGTGCAGGTGCACGGCGCGGCCGGGGGTGCGGCGTGGTCCCGCCAGCGCCGAGGGCACACCGGCGTGCGCGTCGAGCGTCGGGTCGGCCAGCGGCAGCACCAGGCGGTGCGAGAAGGCACCCGCGTGCTGCAGCGCGCTCGCGCCGGCGTCGGCGCACGCGGCGATCGCTGTCCTGCCGGACGCTCCCCGCCACAGGGCGGTCAGTCGGTCGGCACCCGCGCCGTGCGCGAGCCGGCCCAGCGACTCGAGCGCGAGGTCGAGGCGGTCGACCAGGAGCAGCGCCCGAGCTCCCGTGGGCGCCGCGAGCAGTTCGAGGAGCCGCGCGGTGGCGCGGGCGTCGTCGGTGTCGAGGGYGCTCCCGAGCCCGCCGTGCCGGTCGCCGGCGCGGAGCCGGTCGACGGCGCCGGCGGGCAGGCCGACGGCGTGCACGTGCCAGCCGTGCTCGAGGGCCTCGATGCCGAGGGTCAGCAGCGTCGTGCTGCGGCCCGAGCGCGGCCCACCCAGCGCGAGCAGGTGCCCGTCCGAGGGGTCCCAGCGCAAGCCCGCCCGGCGCAGCTGCTCGGGGAGGTCCGCGACGGCGAGCGCGAGTCCGGGACCGTCCGGCACGTCGTCGCGGCGCACCACCTCGGGCAGCGCGGGGAACCAGGGCGGTCGCTCCCGGGGACGTCCCGCGCGCGCGGCCTCGTCGGCGGCCCGGACCCACGCCGCGATGGCGTCGGCCGCCTCGCGAGGAGCGCCGCCGCGAGGCGTCCAGGCGGCGCCRTCGGGCCACGGTCGGGCCGGCCGGACCACCGGCACGGCGCTCGTCGCGACGGCGCGGGCGACCTGCACCGGTTCGAGCGGCMGCGTGCCCCGGCGCAGCCACGCGCGCCCGGGCGTCGTGGGGTCGATCCGGGCGGCGTCGGGCGCGTCGAGGACGTCCGTCGAGTCGGCGACGTCGGCCACCCGGAGGGCCACCCGGAGCGCGACGTTCGCGCGCAGGTCCGCACCGACCGCGCCCGCGGGGCGCTGGGTGGCCAGGACCAGGTGCACCCCCAGCGCGCGGCCCTGCGCCGCGATCCGGGCGAGCGCGCCGGACGCGTCGGGGACGTCCTCCGTGAGCGCGCGGAGCTCGTMGACCACKACGAGCAGCCGCGGCGGCGTGCCGGCGGCCGCGGGGTCCAGGTCGACCAGGTCGCGGGCGCCGACCGCGGCGAGGACGCGCTCGCGTCGGCGCAGCTCGGCGCGCAGCGCGGTGAGGACCCGGCGGGCGTGCGTCGCGTCGAGGTCGGTGACGTGCTCGAGCACGTGCGGGAGCCTGGCGACGGGCCCGAGCCCCGTGCCGCCTTTGAAGTCGACCAGCAGCATCGTCAGCCGGTCGGGCGGGTGCGTGAGCGCGAGCGCGAGGACGAGCGTGGTGAGGAGCTCGGACTTGCCGGCGCCGGTGGTGCCCGCGACGAGCACGTGCGGACCGTCGGTGACCAGGTCGACGGCGAGCGTGCGACCGTCCGGGCCGACGCCGAGCGCGGCCACGAGACCCGTGCGTGGCACCGCCCACGAGGAGGCCACCTGGTCGGGTGCGGGAATGCCGTCGAGGGCCCCGAGCGACGCCCGGCCGGGCAGGACGCCGGGCGTGTCGCGGCGGTCGGCGGACGCGCGGGCGGCGGCCGCGGCGCGGACCTGCGCTCCCGCGTGCGCGGCGGTKACCGCGTGCACGGGGACCGCGYGGGTGGATCCGGCAGCGTCCCGCAGGAGGACCGACCGGGGACCCACCTCGAGGCGGGCGCGGCACCATGCGGGCACGTCGGCGGCCGTCTCGGCGAGCAGCAGCAGGCGCTCGGCCGGGGGAGCCGACGACCTCCAGCGGGCCAACGCCGCGGCGTCGCCGGGGTCGTCGGCCACGACCAGGGCTCCAGGCCCGGGGCCGTCGGACGCCCACACTCCCCACGCCCAGTCGTCGGCGTGCCGGGTGTGCACGGTGAGCGGCACGGCGAGATGGGTGCCGAGCACCCCGAGGACCACGGCCCGAGCCACCGGCAGCGCGAGGTGGCGCGGACCGACGACGGCGAGCGAGCCTCCCGGGTCCCACGGCTGCTCCACGACCACCGGTTCTGCGTCGACGTACCGTGCCCTCGACGTCGCGACGGCGAGCGCGGCAGGGTCCCGCGGCGCCGGGTCGGCGGGGGCGGCCCGACGGCGTCGCCAGGCGCGGAGGCCCGCCGTGGCGAGCGCGACGGCCGGGGCGGCGAGGCCGGCGAGCAGCAGCAGCGGCTGCCGCAGCGCGAGGGCGAGCGCCAAGGACCCGACCGCGGACGTGAGCCACGTGGTGAGGCTGCCGAACGTTCTCGGCTCGTCGGCTGACGACTCGATCGGTACGGCGCCTCCGTGCGCACGACGCAGGACGAGGGTCGTCGCTCCCGATCGGCGCGGGTCGTCGGGGCGCCAGGGACGCCACCGGCCGCGGCGCCCGACCCGGAGCCGGACGCGCTCGCCGCGTCGGCGGACGTGGACGAGCTCGAGGGTCGGGTCGCGGACCGCCAGCACATCCGGGCCCCCGCCCCCCGGGCGGAGGGTCGTGACGACCCCCTCGGGGAGCGCGAGCACACTGCCGCAGTCGGGTCCCGCGACGACGGCGACGTGCCACGGGGCAAGTGCCGCGATCTCCGCCGGCGGGCGCGGACCGACGCCGACGCGCAGGACACACCCCTCGACCAGCGGCGGCTGTCCGACCACGTGGTGGTCGTCCAGCGGGACGTCGGCCACCGCCAGGCACACACCCGCGCCCACCCACCCGCCGTAGCCGCTCACACGGGACAGTGCGGGCCGCATGGCGCTCAGCGCGATTCCCGGGTCCGCCTCGACATCGGTGGGGTGCAGACCCGGACCGCGGACCGGGTCGGGGTGGAGCAGGGTGAAACGCACCGCCCGACCCTGCCCTGCGGTTGGTCGGCCCGAGACCCGGAGCCGGCGACACGGGGACGAGGTCGCGCGCCCACAGGACCGCCGGTCGGGTCGGGGGTCCGGCGGGCTCCGAACAGTCGACGCCGCGCGCCCACAGGTCCGCCGGTCGGCTCGGCGGGCCCGTGGGCTCCCCGTCAGTCGACGGCGAGCGCGGCCACCGGTGAGGTGCGCGCGGCCGCCCGCCCCGGCAGCACGGATGCCAGCAGCCCGGCGCCCAACGCGACGACGAGCACGATGGCCAGGTCAAGCCACGGCACGACGAGGACCACGTCGCCGATCTGTCCGAACAGCACGACCGAACCCGCCCACCCGTACAGCAGGCCCAGCCCGGCACCCAGGACGGCGCCGACCCCCGCGATGAGCATGCCCTCGACAGCGAGCATCCAGCGCAGCTGGCGGCGGGACAGCCCGATCGCCCGGAGGGTCGCGGACTCGCGGCGCCGCTCGAGGACCGAGAGGGATAACGTGTTGGCGACACCGATCAGCGCGATCACCACGGCGACGCCCAGCAGCCCCACGACCACCGCGAGGAGCGTGTCGACCACCCGCTCGTACGTCGCCCGCTGCGCGCCGGCGCTGCTGACCTCGGCCGCGGTGTCCGGCAGGGCCGCCCGCACGTCCTGCAGCACGAGCGCCGCGTCGGCGTCGGGCTCGAGCCGGACCCACACCATCGAGACGGGGGCGTGCGGGTCCAGGGCGTCCAGGGTCGCCGGCGTGACCAGGGAGTACAGCCCGCCCAGGTCGGTGGCCACCGGTCGCAGCGGCACGGTCGTGCCGCCGTTCGCGGGGACGGAGTCGTCCCAGTTGCTGGCGTAGGCCGTCGCGTCCTGGACCTCCCGGCTCGTGGGTTCGCCCTGGGCCTTCGGCAGCAGCAGGGTGCCGTCCGTGAGGCCGTCCACGGTGCGCGGGTCGACCAGCACGTCCTCGACCGAGCCGTCGGCCGGCGCGGCCACGGTGTACCAGCTGTCGCCGATCTTGACCGGTGCCGTGCGCATCTCGAGCACGGTCTCGACGCCGTTGACCCCGGCGACGGCCTCGGCCACGTCCGGCGTCAGCGTCGCGTCACCGTCGGGAACGCCGCTGTCGATGGTGAGGTCGACCGGGTAGTGCTCGTCGAGCTCCCGGGCCAGCGACACGCGTGCGCTCGCGGCCCCCGTGCTCATCATCGCGACGAGCGTGACGCCGATGAGCAGGGCGGCGCTGGTGGCCGCGGTCCGGCGCGGGTTGCGCACGGTGTTCGCGGCGGCGAGCCGTGCGCTGGTGCCGGTGCGGGCGAGCGCGCGCCCCGCCCACGACACGACCTTCGGCACCCAGAACACGGCGCCGACGAGCACGCCGACGAACGACAGGGCACCGGCGAGCGCCCCGACGCTGAGCAGCACCGTCGCGTCGGCGCGGCCCGTCCGGGACAGGACGGTGGCCATCAGCATGACCGCGAGGCCGCCGAGCATGAGCAGGAGCGCAAGGCCGAGCCGCAGCCGACCGGCGCGGGCGCCCACGGCCGGCGCGTCGGCGGGACGCAGCGCGGCCATCGGCGACACCCGGGTGGCCTCGCGCGCCGGCACCAGGGACGCGAGCACGGTGACGACCGTGCCCACCAGCAGCGGGAACACGATCACCGGGAGCGTCACCTGGATGGTGTCGGGCAGKGGGACGCCGAGGTCGAGGCGGCCGAGGATCACCAGCGCGAGCTGCGCGAGGCCGGCGCCGAGCACGAGCCCCGCCACAGAGGCGACGGACCCGAGGATCGCCGCCTCCAGCAGCACGGACCGGCGCAGCTGCCCCTTGCCCGCACCGACGCACCGCAGCAGCGCGAGCGTGCGGGTCCGCTGGGCCACCAGCACCTGGAACGTGTTGGCGATGACCAGCGCCGCGACGAGGAGCGCCACGGCGGCGAATCCGAGCACCACGGTGACGAGCACGTTGCCGCCGTCGGAGAACTCCTCGACGGACTTCGCGGCGGCCTCGTCCTTGGTGAGGGCCTCGGCACCGGGCACCAGCGGGACGATGGCGGCCTGGAGTGCCTGCTCGTCGGCGTCGGGCCGGGCGGCGACCAGGGTGTCGGTGCCCAGCTCCGTGAGTGAGTCGACCCCGCTCCAGCGGATCGCGTCGTCGGGGGTGACCAGACCCGCGCCGCCCGACTGCGACCACGCGTCGGCCGGGTCGCTCGCGATGCCGGTCACGACGACGTCCTCGTCGACCGCGCGCCACACCTCGTCGGTGGTCCCGTCGTCGGCCGGCTCCGAGACCCCGTAGCGGACCTGCACGTGGTCGCCGACGCCGACCCCGAGGGCCGTCGCCGTCGCCGTCGGCAGCGCGATCTGGCCGCTCCGGGTGGGCGCCGAGCCGTCCTCGACCACCAGCGAGCTGAGCCGGGGGTCGGTCGTCGTCGGCAGCATCAACTGGTAGCGGCTCGCGCCGCCGCGGCGGACCTCGAAGCCCGTCGGTGCGAGCACCTCGGCAGCCTCGACGTCCGGGAGCGCGCGCAGGGCGTCGAGCTGGTCGTCGTGGATGTTGCCCTGCACGACGACGTCCGCGTCGGCGTAGGTCGCCGTCACGGCGTCGTACCCCGTGCGGGTCATGATGTTGCCGGCGAGCAGAGTCGTGGCCAGGAACGCGGTGCCGATCGCGATGGCGACGGCGGCGGCCGTGAGCCGGCCGAGGCTGCGGCGCATCTGCGCCAAGGTCAGGCGAAGCATCAGATCGCCGCCTGATCCAGCGTGCGGAGGGCCTCGAGGCCGGTGAGCACCGACTCGGGCGTCGGGTCGGCGATGTCGCCCGCGATCCGCCCGTCGGCCAGCAGCACCACCCGGTCCGCGTACGCCGCGGCGGTCGGGTCGTGCGTGACCATGATGATCGTGCGGCCGAGCTCGCGCACCGAGCGACGCAGGAAGCTGAGCACCTCAGCGCCCGAGCGTGAGTCGAGGTTCCCCGTCGGCTCGTCGGCGAAGACGACCTCCGGCTTTGCGATGAGCGCCCGTGCGATCGCGACCCGCTGCTGCTGACCACCGGACAGCTCCGCCGGTCGGTGGGTGAGGCGCTGGCCGAGGCCGAGGGTGCCGACGAGGGTGTCGAGCCACTCACGGTCGACGTCGGTGCCGGCCAGCTCGAGCGGCAGCAGGACGTTCTGCTCGGCCGTGAACATGGGCAGCAGGTTGAAGCTCTGGAACACGAAGCCGATGCGGTCGCGGCGCAGGCGGGTCAGCGCACCGTCGTCGAGCGTCGTGATCTCCGTGGCCCCCAGGCGAGCGGTGCCCGACGTCGCCTGGTCGAGGCCGGCGAGCACGTGCATGAGCGTCGACTTGCCCGAGCCGGACGGGCCCATGATCGCGGTGAAGGCACCCGCCGCGAAGTCGACGTCGACCCCGTCCAGCGCCCGGACCTCGGCGGCGCCCTGCCCGTAGACCTTGGTCAGCGACCGGGCGCTGACGGCGACCGTGGCGTCCGGCTGGGGCGGGTCTGTCTCCAGGGGGCGGAAGACGGTGGTGTCCACGGGAGGGCTCCTTCGAAGGGCGGTGATGACGCTCCGACGCTACGGAGCGGGCCATCACCCGCACATCAGGCCCGGGACTGGTCGTGCGTCATCCTGCGGGCCCATCAGGAGCCCGGCCGGACCAGTCCCGTCTCGTACGCGACGACGACGGCCTGCACCCTGTCGCGCGCGTGCAGCTTGGCCAGGATCCGGCCGACGTGCGTCTTGACCGTGGCCTCGGCGACGAACAGGTCGGAGCCGATCTCCGTGTTCGAGCGGCCGCGCGCCATGAGCACGAGGACCTCGCGCTCGCGGTCGGTGAGGTCGGCGACCGCGAGCCGCGCGGGGTCGGTCGGTGCCCCAGGCTCGTCGGGCGGCAGCGCCGTCACCAGGTGCTCGAGGAGCCGCTTGGTGCTCGACGGGGCGATCACGGCGTCGCCGCGGTGCACGGTGCGGATGGCACCCAGCATCTCCTCCGGCGGGGCGTCCTTGAGCAGGAACCCGCTGGCGCCGGCCCGGATGGCGGCCAGGACGTACTCGTCGAGGTCGAACGTGGTGAGCACGATCACGCGGGGCGGCGGGTGGTCCTCGGTCGCGCGCGCGGTGATCTGCGCGGTCGCGGTCAAGCCGTCCATCGTCGGCATCCGCACGTCCATGAGCACGACGTCCACCGGACCCGTGGCCGTCAGCGCCGCGGGGTCGAGCGCGCGCACTGCCTGGGCGCCGTCGCCGGCCTCGAGCACGACCTCGAGGTCGGCCTGCGAGTCGATCACCATGCGGAAGCCGGCGCGCACCAGCTGCTGGTCGTCGACGAGGCCGACGCGGATGCGGGTCTCGCTCATCGGGCGTTCTCGTCCTGACTGGTCGGCACGGGTGCGGTCCTCTCGGGTGGGGTGGTGTGGTCGCCCGGCGTGGGCAGCTGGGCGCGGACCCGGAAGCCTCCGCCGGGCCGGGGGCCGGCGGCGACGGTGCCGCCGAACATCGTGGCGCGCTCACGCATCCCCAGCAGGCCCTGCCCGAGGCCGTCGGAGTCGGCCGAGGCGCCGCGGCCGTCGTCGCTGACCTCGACGACGATGGCGTCGGGCAGCCACTGCACGAGCACCGTCACCGTGGGGTCCGGGCCGGCGTGCTTGAGCACGTTGGTCAGCGCCTCCTGCGCGATCCGGTAGACCGTGAGGCCGGTGCCCGGCGGCAGCGCCCGCGGCTCGCCCATCCGGACCAGCGACGCGCGCAGGCCGCTCGCCCGCACCTGGTCGACCAGGGCGCCGACGTCCGATTCTGCGGGTTGCGGCGCGAATCCCTGGGCTGCCGGGTGCGAGAGGCCGCCCGGTCCGGGGACGTCGCTGGTGTCGGTTCCGCCGCGCAGCACGCCGAGCAGGCGCCGCATGTCGGTCAGCGCGGCGCGGCCCGTCTCCGCGATCGTGCCGAGCGCCCGCGTGGCCGCCGCCGGGTCGGCGTCGGCGGCGTACCGGCCGCCGTCGGCCTGGGCGATCATCACCGTCAACGAGTGGGCGACGATGTCGTGCATCTCGCGCGCGATGCGGGCCCGCTCGGCGGCGGTCGCGATCTGGGACTGCTGGTCACGCTCGACCTCCAGGCGCTGCGCTCGGTCGACCAGCGCCTCGATCGTCTCGCGCCGCGAACGCCGGACCAGGCCGAAGGCCCAGACGGACAGCGCGACGACGCCGGAGAAGATCGCGGTGGACGCGGCCCCCGGCGCGTCGAACCAGCCGTTCATCGAGACCCCGAGGACCACCGAGCCGACGAGGGCCCCGACGATCGCCACGCGGTGCGCCCAGCGCGGGCCGTGCACGGTGACCGAGTAGAGCGCGACCAGCACGGCGATGTCGGCCGGCAGCACGAGCGGGGTGAAGAAGAGGACCTGAAGCAGCGCCGCGGTGTACACCGCCGCCGCGGAGGCGGTGGGCCGGACGCGGCGCCAGGCGAGCGGCGCGACGATCGCGACCGACAGGAGCGCGCTCGCGAGCGTGCGGGTCGCGCCGGACGTCGAGCTCGGGATGTCGGTCGCCGTCACGACCATGAGGAGCAGCAGGAACCCGGTGCCGGTGGCGTCGACGGCGAACCGGTGCGCCTCCTCCCACCGCAGCAGCCGTTCCCACCTGGTCACCCCACGAGGGTAGGGGCGGCCGACCGCGGCGGAGTGCCCCCGGGGGACGACCTGGACCATCGCAAGGTCCGACCTCAGGCGCAGGTGGTTCACGTGGACCTGTAGGCGCGCCCCTCTGGCGGTCAAGACCGTCCCATGACCTAGCATGGGCGAATGACCCAGGTGCTGCTGGCCGAGGACGATCCCGCGATTGCCGAACCTTTGGCCCGCGCCCTCGGGCGTGAAGGTTATGACGTGCGTGTGCAAGGTACGGGTCAAGGTGCGATCGACGGCGCCGCGGCGGCCGACCTGGTCGTCCTCGACCTCGGGCTGCCGGACATGGACGGCCTCGACGTCGCCCGCGCCATCCGCAACCTCGGCCTCACGACGCCCCTGCTGGTCCTCACCGCTCGCGCCGACGAGGTCGACCTCGTCGTCGGGCTCGACGCGGGCGCCGACGACTACGTGACGAAGCCGTTCCGGCTGGCGGAGCTGCTCGCCCGCGTCCGGGCCCTCCTGCGGCGCAGCGTCGGTGACTCGGGCGACGAGGACGAGCTGCACGCGCAGAACGTGCGCGTCGACGTCGCCGCGCACCGGGCGTTCCAGGGCGAGCGTGAGCTGCACCTCACGGCCAAGGAGTTCGACCTGCTGCGCGTGCTGGTCGGTGCCGCAGGCACGGTCGTCGCGCGCGAGACCCTGATGCGCGAGGTCTGGGGATCGGACCCGACGGGCTCGACGAAGACGCTCGACATGCACGTGTCCTGGCTCCGCCGCAAGCTCGGCGACGACGCCAACGCCCCCCGGTACGTCACGACGGTGCGCGGCATGGGCTTCCGGTTCGAGACGGGCGGCGCCAGCGCCGAGCGGGCCTGACCTTTGCGTCGTCGCGTCCTGCAGGCGACGATCGCGGCGGTCACCGTCGCGGTCGTCCTGCTCGGCTTCCCCCTGGCGTTCCTGGGTGCTCAGCTGGTCCGCGAGAACGAGATGCAGGCCCTCCAGTCGCGGGCCACGGACGCGGCGCGCGCGGTCGACTTCCGCGTCGAGCAGGACATCGCGCTGTCCGACCGCATGTTCGAGAACGCGGCGGGCGGGCCAGGAGACATCCCGGCGTCCGTCGTCGTGCAGGCGCCGGACGGCCAGGTC
The DNA here is from genome assembly GCF_056406355.1 of Cellulomonas sp. P1_C4. Taxonomy (NCBI): domain Bacteria; kingdom Bacillati; phylum Actinomycetota; class Actinomycetes; order Micrococcales; family Cellulomonadaceae; genus Cellulomonas; species Cellulomonas sp. P1_C4. The sequence continues at coordinate 123,894 of NZ_JBFUAI010000009.1, forward strand.
TACCAGGCCGGCGACCGGATCCGCGGCCGCACCCTCTCAGTGAAGGTCGACTCGGACACCGGCGCGACCGTGCTGCTCTACGTGTCCTGGTGGGACGTCTTCTGGCTCAGCGCCCGGGTCATCGCGCTCGTCGTGGTCGCGGCGGTGGTGGCCTTCGCGGCCGGCATCGCGATGGCGATCTGGCAGGCCAACCGGCTGACGGCCCCGCTCCTGTACCTCGCCGCGTCCGCCGAGCAGCTGGGCGCCGGCCAGGTGCGCCCCCGCCTCGAGCCCTCGGGGGTCGAGGAGATCGACCTGGTCGCCGCCGAGCTCGCGCGCAGCGCCGACCGGATGGCCGGCCGCCTTGCCGCTGAGCGGCAGTTCGCCTCCGACGCCTCCCACCAGCTCCGCACGCCCCTGACCGCCCTGTCGATGCGGCTCGAGGAGATCATGCTCGCCACCGACGAGCCCGCCGTGAGCGAGGAGGCACGCATCTCGCTCGAGCAGGTGGAACGCCTGGTGCGGGTGGTCGACGACCTGCTGGCCAGCTCGCGGCGGCTCCAGGGCGGCACCACCGAGGCGGTCAGGCTGCTCGAGGTGGTGCATCAGCAGGAGGAGGAGTGGCAGCCGACCTTCCAGGCGCACGGTCGGCGACTCGTGGTGGAGGTCGACCGGGCCACCCAGGTGCTCGCCACGCCCGGCGCGCTCGCCCAGGTCATCGCCACGCTCATCGAGAACTCCCTGCGGCACGGGGCCGGCACCACGACCGTGCGGTCCCGGCCCGGCGGTCCGTCCGGCGCCGTCGTTGTCGAGGTGGCCGACGAGGGTGCCGGGGTGCCCGACGACCTGGCCCCCCGGATCTTCGAGCGCGAGGTCACGTCCGGCAAGGGGACGGGGCTCGGGCTCGCGCTCGCACGGGACCTTGCGTCCGCCGACGGGGGCCGGCTCGAGCTGGCCCAGCGCCGGCCCGCGGTGTTCGCGCTGTTCCTGTCCGGCGTGCCTGCGTCGATGCGGCCCGACGTCGTGCTGCCGCTCGGTGCTGTCGTGTCGGCGCGGCCGGACCGCCGCCGACGCTGAGGAATGTGACGCACGACCCGCCGGGTCGAGGCCCGGTTGACTGACGCCCACGTACCGTAGGACGTCATTGCCGATGATGAGCCGCAGGAGAGTGCCACCGTGTACCGGATCACGCCCCGCACGCAGAGCTACGCGTGGGGTTCGACGACCGCCATCCCCGACGTCCTCGCGACGGTCCCGGACGGAGGGCCGGTGGCCGAGGCGTGGTTCGGCGCCCACACGAGCGCACCGTCGACCGTACAGACAGCCGAGGGCGACCGTCGGCTGGACGAGCTCATCGCCGAGGATCCCGCTCGGCACCTCGGCGCGGCGATCGCCTCGAGGTTCGGTGCGCTCCCGTACCTGCTCAAGATCATCGCCGCGGACGCGCCGCTCTCGCTCCAGGTGCACCCGAGCCTCGAGCGCGCCCGCAAGGGCTTCGCGCGCGAAGAGGCGGCAGGGATCCCCGTCGACGCGCCCGAGCGCAGCTACCGCGACCAGAACCACAAGCCGGAGCTGGTCTACGCGCTGACCAGGCTCGACGCCATGGTCGGGTTCCGTGCACCGCGTCGGGCCGCCGAGCTGCTGGCGGACCTCGACACGCCGCTCGCGGCGGACCTGCACGCGCTGCTCGTGGACGACCCCACGTCAGAGGGGGTCCGGAAGGCGTTCGAGTGGCTGCTGACGCCCGCGACTCGGCCGAGCGAGGCCGACGTGGCCAAGTTCGCTGAGGCTTGCACGCGGCGCCTCGCCGACGGGTCGCCGTCGCCGCGGACCGACCGGACGGTCATGCGCCTCGCGGCGGCCTATCCCGGCGACCCCGGCGCGGTGACCTCGGTACTTCTCAACCCGGTGACGCTGCGGCCCGGGGAGGCGCTGTTCGTGCCCGCCGGCGCCGTGCACGCGTATCTGCGGGGGGTGGGGATCGAGATCATGGCCAACTCCGACAACGTCCTGCGCGCGGGGCTGACGAGCAAGCATGTGAACACCGACGAGCTGCTGAGCAATGTCGACTACGTCGCGGCTCCGCCGATCAGGATCGCCCCCGAGCGGGTGTTCACCTCGACGCGGATCTTCTACGCACCCGTCGACGACTTCGAGCTCTCCGTCTCGCGGCTCTCCGACGACGGACCCACGCGGATCCCTGGTCGGGGCCCGCGTGTGGTGCTGTGCCTGGAGGGCGAGGTCGCCGTCTCGACCGAGCGCGACGGGACGTTTGTCCTCACGCGGGGGCAATCCGTCTTCGTCTCCGCGGCGGACGGCGGACTCACCGCCAACGGCGACGGCGTCATCGTCCAGGCCGACGTGCCCTGACGCGGCTGGGTCATACCGAGCCGGTGAAGACCCACTTCTTGTAGCCGACGTAGCGCAGCGCTGTCCCGATCGCGATGCCGACGATGGTGGCGACGTTGTCGGCGAACGCGTTCGTCAGGTCCAGCACGTAGTGCGAGAACGCCAGGGTCAGCAGCGGGACGATCGCCCCGACCAGGTTGATGCCACTGAAGATGACGAGCTCGCGCGTGCGCTGCGTGGTGCGCTGCTGGGAGAACGTCCAGTGGCGGTTGCCCACCCACGACACGAGAGTGGCGGCCAGCAGCGAGATGATCTTGGCGGTGAGCGGCTTGTGCTCGAGCAGGTGGCCCGGCCCGAAGCGCAGCAGGTTGAACAGGCCGAGGTCGACGACGAAGGCGATGCCACCCACTGACAGGAAGCGGGCAAGCTCGTACGCGCGTGCCCGCAACGCGGCTGCCCGCGAAGCGGGAGCGATCGGCGCCGCCGTCACGACCGGGTGGGCGGTCAGCTCGTCGCTCGCGCTCATGGAGTTCCTCGGGATCTCGGTGTCGGACGTCCCGCGAGGATAGCCCGCGATGCTGAACGCCACCTGTCAGGCGTCGGGACGAACCGTTTCGGCGCGCGCACCGGCGCTCGGCTAAAGTCGTCGCCCGTGACAGCACCCGTGGTGGCCGTGGTCGGTGGTGGGCAGTTAGCCCGCATGATGGCACCGGCGGCGACCGCGCTCGGGCTGCACCTGCGGGTCCTGGTCGAGAGCCCGACGTCCTCGGCCGCGCAGGTGGTGGTCGACGCCCCGGTCGGCGCCGCGTCCGACGAGTCCGCGATCGTCCGTCTCGCCGACGGCGCCGACGCGCTGACCTTCGAGCACGAGCATGTGCCGAACGCGCTGTTGGACCGCCTGGAGGCCGCCGGTGTCGCGGTCCACCCGGATGCGGCCGCTCTGGTGCACGCGCAGGACAAGATCGTCATGCGTACCCGGCTGACGGAGCTCGGCGTTCCGGTCCCGGTTTGGGCGGAGCTGCCGTCCCGGCGGGATCTCGACGTCTTCCTCGCCGCGCATGGCGGCGTCGCCGTGGTCAAGACGGCTCGGGGCGGGTACGACGGCAAGGGCGTCCGCGTGGTGCGCGGCGCGGACGAGGTGACGGACTGGTTCGCTGCCGTCGACGCCGGAACGGGTGTGCCGCTGCTCGCCGAGGAGAAGGTCCCCTTCACCCGCGAGCTCGCCGTGCTCGTGGCCCGGCGGCCCTCCGGCGAGCTGCGCACGTGGCCCGTCGTCGAGTCGGTGCAGCGGGACGGGGTGTGCTCCGAGGTCGTCGCGCCCGCACCCGACCTGGACCCCGCCACCCACGCTGAGGCACTCGACGTGGCCACCCGGATTGCCGAGGGCCTGGCCGTCACGGGCGTGCTGGCCGTCGAGCTGTTCGAGGTGCCCGGCACGGCCGGAGGCCCCCCGCGCGTTCTGGTCAACGAGCTCGCGATGCGCCCGCACAACTCCGGCCACTGGACCATCGACGGCGCTGTGACCAGCCAGTTCGAGCAGCACCTGCGCGCCGTGCTCGACCTGCCCCTCGGCGATACCACGGCCCGCTCGGCGTGGACCGTCATGGCCAACGTGCTGGGCAGCGCGCTGGATGACCCGACCGACGCGTTGGCCGACGTCGCGCGCGCCGACCCCGGCGCCAAGGTGCACCTGTACGGCAAGGAGGTGCGCGCCGGCCGCAAGCTCGGGCACGTCAACGTCAGCGGCGACGATCTCGACGACGTCCGTCGGCGGGCTGTCGCGGCGGCGGCGCTCCTGCGCGGCGAGGCGTCCGCCTGACGCGAACAGATCGCCGATCGCCCCGTCCGCTGGGACATGATGGGCGCGGCGCCACCGGGGCGCGGACGGCTGGACGGAGACCACGATGGCAGGGCAGGCCCAGGTAGGGATCGTCATGGGCTCCGACTCGGACTGGCCCGTGATGAAGGCCGCAGCGGAGGCGCTCGCCGAGTTCGACGTAGCCGTCGAGATCGATGTGGTCTCGGCGCACCGCCAGCCCGAGAAGATGATCGCGTACGGCCGGACCGCGGCGGACCGCGGCCTGCGGGTGCTCATCGCGGGGGCCGGGGGAGCGGCGCACCTGCCCGGCATGCTCGCGGCGGTCACCACGCTCCCCGTGGTCGGTGTGCCGGTCCCGTTGGCCTACCTCGACGGCATGGACTCGCTGCTCTCCATCGTCCAGATGCCGGCGGGCGTCCCCGTGGCGACCGTGTCGATCGGCGGTGCGCGCAACGCCGGGTTGCTCGCCGTGCGGATCCTGGCGTCCAGCGAGGGCGAGCAGGCCGCGCGCCTGCGGGCCGCGATGGCCGCGTTCCAGGACGATCTGCAGGGGCAGGCAGATGGCAAGGGCGAGCGCCTCCGGGCGCAGACGACGTCCCGACCGAGCGTGGGGTTCAGCGTCTGACCGTGTGAAGGGTCCGTGGGGAGGGCCCTCTCGAGGTGCGAGGTCCTGGACGCCTGCCTAGCGTCGAGCGGATGACATCCGCCCCCCGGCCGCGACTCGCCGCTCTCGACGCCCTGCGGTTCCTCGCCGCCGCGGCGGTGGTTCTCTACCACTTCACGGGACGCACCAGCAGCGCGTGGGGTCCGGACCAGGCGGAGCAGCTGGACGGCGTCGGACGGTGGACGTCCTACGGGTCGCTCGGCCCGGAGCTGTTCTTCGTCATCAGTGGCTTCGTCATCCTCATGACGGCGTGGGGCCGACCCACCGCGCAGGTCGTCGCGTCCCGCGTCGGTCGCCTCTACCCGGCGTACTGGGTCGCGGTCCTGTCCGCCGGGCTGCTCCTGCTGGTCCTGTGGCCGCAGGGCAAGGCGATCACGCCGCACCAGGTCCTGGTGAACCTCACGATGCTCCAGCCGGCCCTCGGCGTCGAGCACGTCGACGGCGTCTACTGGACCCTCTGGACCGAGCTGCGCTTCTACCTCCTGCTCGGAGTGTTCTCCTTGGTGGGCATCACCCGGCGCCGCGTGCTCGGCGTCGCGCTCGCGTGGCCCTGGGTCGCGCTGCTCGCGGAGCGCTCCGGTTCCGATGCGCTCGGCACGCTCCTGATCAGTGACTACGCGCCGCTCTTCGCGGCGGGGATGGCCCTGTTCGTGCTGCTGCAGGACCGCGCGGCCGGGACACGGGCGGTCCTGCCGTGGGCCGCCGTCGCGACGAGCACCGGGCTCGCCGTCGCGCTCGTCGTCCCATCGCGGGTGGCGGTGCTCGAGCGGACCACCGGGTACACGCCCTCGCCGACCCTGCTCGGCCTCGCGGTCGTCGGCTGCGTCGTCGCCGTCGCGGTGGCCGTCCTGACCCGGGTGTCGCGCTGGCAGTATGGCGGCCTCGTGACGCTCGGCGCGCTCACCTACCCGCTGTACCTCATGCACCAGTACTGGGGTCTCGCCGTCATCCGCGCCCTGGCGGACCGCGTGCCGGCCGCGGTGGCGCTCACCGCGGCCCTCGTCGTCGTGACCGCACTGGCCTGGGCGGTCCACAGGTTCGTCGAGGTGCCGTGCGGCCCGTGGCTGCGCCGCTCGACCCTGGCAGCGTTGGAGCGCCCACGGTCTGCCCTGCTCGACCGGGTCATGCGCGGACCGCGGCTCGTCGAGGCGATGGCCTGACCATTCAGGCGCTGGGCATCCCGCCCACCGGCCCGGCCGGCAGAGAGCCGTCGCGGATCGCGGCGAAGAACGCGGGCGCCGCGTCGGGGTCGAGCCTGACGGTGGAGCCGACGCCGCCCGGTCGGTAGTTGACGTCCGAGATCGGCGGGGTGCCCGTGATGCCGCCCGCGCCGTTGGCCGCCTTGAACGCGAGGGCGAGCTTGGCCATGCCGGTGATCCCCGTGCCCTCGTCGACCGTGAGCGCCGCCGTCCCTGCGTCGATCAGAGCGACCTGCTGTCCCGGGTGCACCAGCAGCGTGGTGGGCCGGACCTTCGCCATGACGGCGCCGATCAGCTGGCGCTGGCGTTCGGCGCGGCCGACGTCGCCCGTGGGGTCGGACTTGCGCATCCGGGAGAAGGCGAGCGCCGCCGTCCCGTCGACGTCGTGGCAGCCCGCGGCCCAGACCATGCCCGAGTCGGCGTCGTTCACGTCGGCGTCGTAGCAGAGGTTGACGCCGTCGACGGCGTCCACGATCTGCTCCACACCGCCCATGCCGATCTCCGCGTAGTGATCGACCGTCATCCCGGTGAGGCCCTCGACGGTCTGGACGAGGAGGGGCGCGCCGCCCCACGAGAAGGCCGCGTTCAGCTTCGAGGGGTCGTGGCCGGGGATCTCGACGAAGGTGTCCCGCGGCAGGGAGATTAGTGCGGTGGGGCCGTGCTCGGGCACGTGCAGCAGCAGGATCGTGTCCGTGCGCGCGCCCTCGGTCCCGTCCTCGCCGACCGAGCCGTCGGCGCGCGAGTCGGAGCCCGTGAGCAGGTACGTCGTGCCCGGCGTGTTCGCAGCGCCGCTCAGCGCCGCGGTGTGCTGGATCTTGCCGTTCGCCCACACGGCCAGGCCGATGGGCCACGCGAGCAGGGCGGCGAGCACCACGACGGTGACGACGGCGATGATCGTGCCGCGGTGGCGGCGACCGGCCGACGCCCCGTCCGAGGCGGTCGGTCGGTCCCGGGGCGTCGGTGGCGGCGCTGAGGCCCCGCGGGGCCCGGGGGGACGCGACGGCGCAGTGGTCGACGCCCGGGCCGCTGTAGGTCGCGACGACGTGCTCCGGGGGAGCGAGGCGGGTGCGGATGTGGGCTTGGCGGTCGACGGAGTCTGGGAACGCCCGGACACCTCGATGGCCGCGGGACGCTGAGGGCGGCTGGACGGCGCAGTCGGTGAGATGGACGCGGGCTTGTCGGTTCCGCGTTGCGAGGGCGTTGCGGTCGCGGGCCGGGCCTGAACCAGTGGGGGACGGGTCGGCTCAGCGGCATCCGGGCGTGGCATGCGGCTCGGCGCCGGTGGGCGTGCGGGCCGCCCGACGACGATCGGCGCCGCGGCGGGCGCCGGGTCGGCCGGTCGTCGCGGCGCGCCGGGCGCGAAGCTGGGAGGCGGCGTGCGGGTGGTTCGCTCGTCGGAACTCATCCGTCAGCAGACGTCGGTCGTGTCGTCGACCGTGAACGCCTCGTGGCCGGCCTTCTTCGTCTCGGTCGGCGTCGGGGTGTCTGCCGGGGCCGGAGCCTCGGTGGCGCCAGGCGTCGTCGGTGCGGCCGGCGTCGTCGCTGCCGTGGTCGGCGACGGGGTGGCCTCGCCGAGCGCAGGCACGTCGTTGGCCATGTTTGCCCAGACGGCGTCGGCAGCCGACGTCCACTCGACCCGGTTGGGGTCCGACTTCGCGGGCGCGAACGGGATCGTCATGAACGTGATGTTGCCACTGTTGATGTTGCGGAGGTTGTAGGCGAGGCCGGTCATGTTGCTGATCGACATCGTGTTGTCGGTCGTCAGCGAGCTCGTGGCAGCGCTGAGGAACGAGATGAGCTTCTGCGGGTTGGTGATGACGTCTCGTGAGAGGACCTCGCGAACCATCGCCGCGATGAGCTTCTGCTGGTTGCCGATGCGGTTCGTGTCCGAGCCGTCGCCGACGCCCTCGCCCTTGCGCGCCCGGGCGTAGGCGAGCGCGGTGGGACCGTCGAGCGTCTGGTAGCCGGCCGTGAGGTAGAGCCCGGCGTCCTTCGACGTCATGTCGTTCGGGATGCACATCGGGACGCCCCCGATCGCGTTGACCATCTGCTGGAAGCCCGCGAAGTCCACGACGATGAAGTGGTTGATCGGGATGCCCGTGTTCTGCTGCACGGTGTTGATCGTGCAGGCCGCGGCGGACTCCATGTCGCCGCCGTTGTCCCACCCGGTCGCGAACGCCGAGTTGAACATGCCGCGCGTGGCGCGGGTGGTCTTCCCGCTGGTCATGGTGCAGGAGGGGATGTCCACGAGCGAGTCGCGGGGGATCGAGACGAGCTCGACGCGCGACCGGTCGGCCGAGATGTGCAGCACCATGGTGGTGTCGGAGCGCATGCCCTCGACCTTGCCGCCGATCTCACCGTTCTCGCCGTCACGCTGGTCGGACCCGAGGATCAGGATGTTGACGGCCTGCCCGGCGTTGGGGTCGTCCGGGTCCGGCGCCTTCGACTGGGTCGGGATCGGCTGCACGAGGGCCGAGACGTCGACCTTGTCCATGTTGCCGTTGAGCTTGGCGGCGACCGCGGCGACCCCACTGGCCCCGAACACCACGACCGCGGCCAGGGTGAGCGCGATCCCACGGAACACCCGGTGGGTGTGCAGGGATCGCGCGTGCCGGGCAGCACGGGGGCGTGGGACAGCGGCGTGGCGGTTGGTCACGTCGACGATCGTAGGAGAGCACTTCGGCTGTGGGGGGGAGCGCGCGCAGCGACGCGGTGGAGGATCTGTGCAGATCAGCGACCGATCGCAGTGACGCTGCCGGCCGAGCCTACGACTACCGCCCCAGCTCCGCGTACTTCGCCTCGGTCGCATCCTTCTGCGGCCGCCACCACGCCTCGTTGGCCTGGTACCAGGCCACCGTGGCCTCGAGCCCCGCTCGGAAGTTCTCGTACTTCGGGGCCCACCCCAGCTCGTCGCGAAGTTTCGTGGAGTCGATCGCGTAGCGCAGGTCGTGGCCCGGGCGGTCGCTCACGAGGTCGTACGCATCGGGGGACTGGCCCATGATCTCGAGGATGTCCTCGACGACCGTCTTGTTGTTCTCCTCGCCGTCTGCACCGATCAGGTAGGTCTCGCCGAGGCGGCCGCGCTCGATGATTGCCCAGACCGCGCTGTTGTGGTCCTCGACGTGGATCCAGTCGCGCACGTTCTCGCCCGAGCCGTAGAGCTTGGGCCGAACCCCGTCGATCACATTGGTGATCTGGCGCGGGATGAACTTCTCGACGTGCTGGTACGGACCGTAGTTGTTCGAGCAGTTGGAGATCGTGGCGCGGACACCAAAGCTGCGGGCCCACGCGCGGACCAGTAGGTCGGAGGCCGCCTTGGTCGACGAGTAGGGGCTCGAGGGGTTGTACGGGGTGTCAGGCGTGAACTTGGCCGGGTCGTCCAGCTCGAGGTCGCCGTAGACCTCGTCCGTCGAGATGTGGTGGTACCGCACGTCGTGCCGGCGGACCGCCTCGAGAAGCTGGTATGTGCCGATGACGTTCGTATGCACGAACGGCCACGGGTCGTGCAGCGAGTTGTCGTTGTGCGACTCGGCCGCGAAGTGGACCACCACGTCGACGTCCTTGACCAGGCTGTCGACGATGTCCGGGTCGGCGATGTCACCCTTGGCGAGGACGACCTTGCCGTCCACCGGGTCCAGGCTGCGCTCGTCGCCGGCGTACGTCAGGGCGTCGAGCACGGTGACGCGCACGTCAGGGCGATCGCGCACGGTCTGGTGGACGAAGTTGGAGCCGATGAAGCCGGCTCCGCCGGTGACGAGCAGGTGCATGAACAAGCCCTCCAGTACGCGTGATCGCCCCAGAGCCTAGCCGCTCGGACGAGCGGCCCGGACGGCCGGAGCCCGGAACGGGCCCACCGTAGGGCCGTCGACGAGTAGCCGCTCGATCTGGGAGCGCGCCACGACTGCGGTGCGTTCGACCCGCCGGCGCTCGCGCAATAGGTGGGGTAGCAGGCTCGCGTAGGACGTCAGTGCGCGCAGCCGGACCCTGGTCCGCGACCAGGGCTCGCGGCGGCGCAGGGCCACGGAGCCAATCGTCAGCACGAATCGGGCGACGGCGCGCAGGACGAGCTCCCGGGAGGCGTTCTTGGTGAGCACGGCCAGCCGGTTGCGGTCGTCGTGGAAGTGGAAGAAGTCGCTGCCCTCGTGCGACGAGGCAGAGTGCACGTGCTCCACGACGGCTTCCGGGCAGTGCTCGATGCGCCGACCTGCCCGCCGCAGTCGCCACGACAGGTCCGTGTCCTCGTAGTACATGAACAGCCGCTCGTCGAACAGCCCCACGTCGCGCAGCGCCGACGTGCGCAGCATCGCCGCCGCGCCGCTGAAGCCAAAGACCGACGCTGGCGGGTGGTGCCGGCGCGCGTCGCCGAGCCAGCCCCGGTCGACCCCGTAGCCATCGACGCGGACCTCGTTGCCGGTCGAGTTCACGAGCCGCACGTCGCCACCCGGGTCGGGCACCCACCGTCCGTCGGGACCGGCGACCGCGCGGTCGTCGGCTGGCCCGGCGGCGCGGAACCGCTCGGCGAGCAGCACGGTCGCGGCGAGGGCCGCCAGGCCTTCGTCGGCGACTTCGAGCCGCGCGGCCATCGAGCGCACCAGCGTCGGTGCGGCCGTCGCGTCGTTGTTGAGCAGCAGCACGTACCTGCTGCGCACGTGGCGGAGGGCGAGGTTGTTACCGGCCGCGAAGCCGAGGTTCCGCCTGGCGCGCACGACGACGACCTCGGGGTGCGTGCGCTCAACGAGGTCGGCGGTGCCGTCGTGCGAGCCGTTGTCCACGACGACCACCTGCATCGACAAGCCCCCGAGCTGCTGGGCAGCAAGGCTCGCGAGGCAGTTCAGCACGAGGTCGGCAGCGTTGTAGGTGACCGTCACGACCGTGACGTCGGGGATCGTCATGCCGCGCCGGCCAGGTAGGCGTCGACGGTGAGGTCGGCAGTGCGCGTCCATGTCCAGCGGGCAGCCCACGTCCGGCGGGCGGCGCGGGCGGCGTCGGAGTCCTCCGCGCCGACCCCATCCAGCAGCGCTTGCGCGAGCCGACCCGTGTCGGTCGCGGGCGCGAAGAATCCGTGCGGGCCTGCGACCTCCCGCAACGCCGGAACGTCCGACAGGATGACGGGCCGCCCGGCGGCGAGAGCCTCGAGCGCGGGCAGCCCGAAGCCCTCGTCGAGAGACGGCAAGGCTAGCGCGCGTGCGCCGGCGACGAGGCTGCGCAGCTCGTCGTCGCCGAGCCAGCCCGTGAGGTGCACCCCGGGGCGCCCTTCGGGCAGCGCTGCGCGGCCGGCGGGTCCGGCCAGGACCAAGTCCGGGACGGAGGCGTCCTCGGCGCGTGCCAGTTCGTGCGCCTGCACGAGCCGCACCAGGTTCTTACGTGGGTCGAGTGAGCCCACGAACACCAAGTAGTCGAGGGGCAGGCCGTGGTCAGCGAGCCAGCCCTCGCGCGCCGGCGCGGCCCCGGACCATGCGGCGTCGACCCCGAGCGGCGTGGCTCGGACGCGCCCGGCGGGCAGCCCGTAGCGGTCGCGGACCGCGTCCGCCACGGCGTGACTCGGTGTCAGGACGAGCGCGCCGCGGTCGAGCGAGCGGTGGACGAGCTCGCGGTAGGCGAGGGCGTCGTTGCGCACCGTGTCGGGCAGGTCGAGGTAGGTGAGGTCGTGAACTGTCACGACCTCGCGGGCGCGACGGGTCGGTCCGGTGACGAAGTTCGTCCCGTGGAAGACGTCTGTGCGCCCGACGACCGCCTCGACGGGCAACCAGGTTGAGCGCTGCCAGACACTGCGCACCAGCCGGGCGGGCACGCGGTGGCCGGCCTGCACGACGCCGGGCGGAAGAGCAGTGAGCGCAGCGCCGCGGGCGGTAAACGTGGCGGCGCGGACTTCCGCATCCACCGACGCGCGGGCGAATGCCGCGGGGAGCTCCGCGAGCAGCTGCTCGACGTAGCGGCCGATGCCCGTCCTGGCCCCGAGCAGGGGGGTCGCGTCCAGCGTCAGCCTCACCGGGGCATGGTCTCATGCTGCCGCGGTGAGGCTGAGGTCGGCGGGTCGGTCGGGGCATCGCCTCTATACTGTGGCGGCCTCCCGTCCGGGCGGTACGACGCTCGAGGCGCTTAAGGAGGGTGCACGTGGCAGTCCGCAGCAACGCTCCGTGCCAGGAGCAGGCATGACGACCACCGCCCCCGAGGTGGGCCAGGAGGCACCGTCGGCGCCGCCGGACGGTCGGGCCGCGCGCTGGCGCCGTGGACTGCCGCTCACCGTCCCGATCGCCGCGTACCTGTTGCTGGTGCTGCTCGGCGTCACGACCTCCAGCATCGGTGTCTACTGGCTGCGGGAGGACCCCGCGCACCCGCTGGGCGTGCAGCTCGGCCAGTCGGCGACGGTGCGGTCGGACGAGTACAACACCGAGTCGCCCCTCTGGCTCGGCCAGCTCGCTCTCGGCCCGCACGAGTCGGTCAATCCGCTGAGCGTCTCGCCCGACTTCTTCGCGCAGCTCCCCGACGGGCCCGTCTCGTCCGTCGTGTTCTTCGAGGGCACCGCGCTCGAGCTCGGTCCGTGGCTGCCCGATCGGACACTCTTCGCCGCCAAGTGGTGGCTGCCCGCCCTCCTGCTCGCGATCGGCATGCCGCTGTGGTTCCGCCAGGTCACGGGGTCGTTGCGGTGGGGGTACCTGGGCGCGCTGCTCGTGATCGTGTCGCCGTCGAGCATGTGGTGGTCGATGCGCCCCGTGAACACTCTCGGCTTCATGTTCGCCGGCTGCGCGCTGGGCATCTACGCGATGCGACACGTCGATGCTGGACGGTGGGTGCGTGCGACTCTTGCCTTCCTCGGCGCCGGCATCCTGATCGCCCGGTTCCCGTCGTACTACCAGCCGCTCGCGATCATGATCGGCTTCCCCGTCGTCTTCGCCACGGCGGCGTGGGCTCTGGCGCGGCCGGGCCGCTGGCGCGACAACTTGATCGGCCTCGGCGCGCTCGGGCTGTCTGCCGCGCTGTGGACCGGCGCGCTCATGCTGGAGAACCTGCCGGCGATCCGCGCGGGGCTCGACACCGTGTACCCCGGCACCCGCACCTCCACGTCGGAGTCGCTGCCGTTCGGCCGCGTCTTCGGCGCCACGAACTTCGGTTGGCTCGAGTCGGTCGGAAGCACGGCTGTGGGTACTAACCACACCGAGATCGCCAGCTCGTTCACCGTGCTGCTCGTGGTCGTGGCGTTCCTGGTCGTGGCGCAGCCCTGGAGGGGTACCCGCGAGGCGCAGGCTGCGTTCTGGCCCGTGTTCGCTGTCGGGCTGTTCTGGCTGTCCTGGTGCACGATCGACTGGGGCGGCCTCGGCGCGCATCTGCCGATCGTCAACCGCGTGCCGGGGTTCCGGGCCAGCCACGGCACCGGGTTCGTCGCAATCTTTGCGTTCTGCCTGTTCATGACCCAGTGGCGCAAGTCCTCGCGCTGGGCCGTGCCGATCACCGCCGGGCTCGCGACCGCGTGGGTCTCCGCGTACGCAGGTGCTTCGCTGCGGGCGTCGTTCTTGCCAGGCCTGACGACCAAGATGATCTGGTTCAGCGCCGCGGTGGCCGCCCTCGCGGTGTTCGGCCTGGTCCGCTGGCCGCATCGATGGCAGTCGCTGGCCGCCGCGGGCCTCGCGGCGACGGCGATGACCTACGGCGCCAACCCGGTCCTGATCGGGCTCGGTGACCTGCGGGACTCCGACGCAGCGAAAATGTTCCTCGAGAAGGGGGAAGCGTCGCGCGAGGACGGTTCCTTGTGGGCCAGCAACTCGTCGTACGTCGACGCCCTCATGTTCGCGACCGGAACGCCTGCGCTGTCGTCGCGCCAGCAGATCGGCCCCGACGTCGACGAGTGGGAGCGGCTCGACCCCGCTCGCGTCCATGAGGACGCGTGGAACCGCGGCGGCACGTACATCAACTTCGACTGGACGTCCGACCCCGGGATCACGTGGACGAACCCGTCTCCGGACATCGTCGTCATGCACACCTCGCCGTGCACCGTCGCCGACCGGATCCCCGAGCTGCAGCACGTGGTGTCGGACAAGCCCTTGACCGACTCCTGCCTGACCCCCGCGGGCCAGTTCGAGTGGTCGGGCGTCGACCAGTACCTCTACGCGGTGGACTGACCGTCGACCCGACGTGGCGCGCCGCCGGCCCTCGAGCGGCGGCGCGCCGCGTGCGTCAGCGCTCCTGCAGCGAGGCGACCCAGGCCTGCACGGCCAGGTAGTCGGGCAGCTTGCCCTGCTCGCGGGCCTCAGCCAGCGTCGGGGCCGCCAGGTCCTTGTCCGACAGCAGCGGCTCCAGCGCGCGCCCGTCACGGCCCACCGTCGGCCACTCGATGCCGAGCGCAGCGTCGTCCGGCCGGATCCCGTGCTCTGCGCGGGGGTTGTAGCCCGTCGAGCACAGGTAGGTGACCGTCGAGTCGTCCTCGAGCGCCATGAACGCGTGACCCAGGCCCTCGGACAGGTAGATCACGCGCCGGTCACGGTCGTCGAGCAGCACCGTGTCCCACGTGCCGAACGTCGGCGACCCGACCCGGATGTCCACGGCGACGTCGAGCACCGCGCCGCGGACGCATGTCACGTACTTCGCCTGGCCCGGCGGTACGTCGGCGTAGTGGATGCCGCGCACGACGCCCGCGGCCGAGACCGAGAGGTTCGCCTGGCGCAGATCGAGCCGGTGACCGGTCGCCTCGGCGAACGACTCGTCGGTGAACCACTCGAGGAACCGGCCTCGGGCGTCGGGGAACTGGCGGGGCGTGAGCTCCCACGCGCCGGGGACTGCGAGCTGTCGAACGTCCAACGAACTTCCTCCGTAAGGTAGGCCTCTGCGGGCTCCAGGGTACTGGCGAAGTCCGCCCCAGGAACCGCGGCGGGACGCCGTGACCACGCGTACGAAGGAGTACCTGCATGACCCCTCCGCAGCGATCGCTGGCCGTCGTCGCGGGGGTCGCCGCCTCCGCGCTGGCCGTGGCTCTCGTCCTCGCCGGCTGCGACGACGCGCCCGGCCCGGCCGCCGCGACGACCTCGGCGGCGACGTCGACGGCGACCGGCAGACCGTCGGCGAGCGAGGAGCCGGTCGTCGGCGAGGCCACCGCGCAGGCGGACGCCACTGCGTCGGCGGGCGCGACCGCCCCCGGTGCCGCCACGGCCCAACCCACGGCGAGCGCGGGGGACAGCCGCGCCGCGGTCCGTGTCCAGATCACGCGGTCCGGCTGGGACGCCGACGCCCACCAGCTCGTGGTGGCAGCAACGGTGCCGAGCGTCGTGGAGGACGGCGGGACGTGCACGGCGACTGCGCGCTCGAACGGTGTCGAGGCCTCCACGGACGTGGTGGCCGTCGCCGACGCCGCCGGCACATCCTGCGGTCAGGTCGCGTTCCCTGGCGACAGACTGTCGGCCGGCACCTGGGACGTGGTCGTGACCTACTCCTCGGCCGCCTCGGTCGGAGCCTCGGAGGCCGTGCGCGTCACCGTCCCGTGACCGAGCGACCGAGGCTGGCCTGTACGCTGTCGGCCGGTGTCCTGTCACGGGCGACGTCGCCAGGGCACCCGGCGCCGCGCCCGCCGTGGCGTGCGCGACAGAGCCGTACGAGAGGAATCCCGTAGTGCCCACCGAAGAGCCCCGCATCGCGGCCGTGATCCCGTGCTACAACGAGGAGGTCGCGATCGGGTCCGTCATCAAGGACCTGCAGGCTGCCGTGCCGTCGATGGACATCTACGTCTACGACAACAACAGCTCCGACCGCACCTCCGAGGTCGCGGCCGCCGCCGGCGCGATCGTGCGGACCGAGTCGCGCAAGGGCAAGGGCAATGTCGTGCGGCGAGCGTTCGCCGACATCGATGCCGACGTCTACCTCCTCATCGACGGCGACGACACCTATGACGCGTCCGCCGCGCAGCAGCTCATCGACGCCCTGCAGTCCGGGCCGTACGACCACGTGCTCGGCGTCCGCCGCCAGCGCGAGGACGAGGGGACCGCGTACCGCCCGGGTCACGAGACCGGCAACCGCGCGTTCAACGCGCTCGTCGGCTGGCTGTTCGGCGAGCCGGTGAGCGACATGCTCAGCGGCTACCGGGTCTTCTCGCGCAGGTTCGTCAAGTCGTTCCCCGCCCTGTCCCGCGAGTTCGAGATCGAGACCGAGCTCACGGTGCACTCGATGAGCATGCGCCTGCCGCAGGTCGAGGTGGAGGTCGGGTTCAAGGACCGGCCGGTCGGCAGCGAGAGCAAGCTGCGCACGTACCACGACGGGTTCCGCATCCTGCGCCTGGTCATGTCGCTGCTCAGGCACGAGCGGCCGTTCTTCCTCTACGGCCTGTTCGCGGCGTTGTCGTTCCTCGTCGGGATCGTCCTCGGCATCCCGGTCGTCGTCGACTTCGTGGAGACCGGGCTGGTACCGCGTCTGCCCACGGCCGTGCTCGCGTCGTCGTTCGTCCTGCTCGGGAGCCTCGCGGCGATGATCGGGCTGGTTCTCGACGGCGTCCTGCGCTCGCGACGCGAGGCGATGCGGCTGGCGTACCTCAACCTCGCCGCCCCGCCGACCCAGCCCATCTGACCGCGCCGCGCCGCACCCCCGGTCCGCTGCCGTCCTCGACGGACAGCGGACCGCGGCGTCTCAGTCCAGCGGCGAGGTCAGTGTGCCGTACTCGAACTGCTGCGTGATGCTCGACCGGCCGACGACCGCGTCGCCGGTCGGATACCCGAGCGGGCCGCTCTCCCAGCCCTGTGCGGCCCACTGCGCGTAGATCTGGCCGCGCGTCGCGTGTGCCCCGGTGGCCGGCGAGTAGTGGATCGCCCCGCCCTGGAAGTTCTGGAAGCTGCCGCCGTTGCGCAGCCCCCCAATCTGGTCCGTCGTGGGGTACCCAAGGGCACCGCTCTCCCAGCCGACGCGGCCCCAGGCGGCGTGGATCGGGGTCGGTACGGAGTGGGCGCCGGTGGCGGGCGAGGTGTAGATCGACCCGCCGGTGAAGTCCTGGTAGGCGCCACCGTTGCGCAGGCCGGTGTTCAGGTCGGTCGCGGGGTAGCCGAGGGCGCCATTCTCCCAGCCGACGCGGCCCCAGGCGGCGTGGATCGGGGTCGGTACGGAGTGGGCGCCGGTGGCGGGCGAGGTGTAGATCGAMCCGCCGGTGAAGTCCTGGTAGGCGCCACCGTTGCGCAGGCCGGTGTTCAGGTCGCTGTTCGGATAGCCGAGGGTGCCCTTCTCGGCGCCGACGCGCAGCCACGCCGGCTGGACGGCCGGCAGCACAGGGTGCGCCCCGGCGGCCGGTGACCACCAGATCGCCCCACCCGCGAACGCCTGAGAGGTGCCACCGTTCGTCAGGCCGTCGACCGGCTCTGCCGTCGGGTACCCGAGCGGGCCGTTCTCCCAGCCGAGGCGGCCCCAGGCCGCGTGGAACGGCTTCGTGACGTAGTGCGTGCCGGTCGCCGCGGCCGAGTAGATCGAGCCGCCCGCGAAGTCCTGGTAGGAACCGGAGTCGCGCAAGCCCTGGGCCAGGTCGCTGGTCGGGTAGCCGAGCGGCCCGCTCTCCCAGCTTGTCTGCGCCCAGAGTGCGTACACGGCACCGCGGGTCGCGTACGCGCCTGTCGCCGGGGAGTAGTGGACGGCACCGCCCTGGAAGTTCTGGAAGCTGCCGCCGTCGCGCAGGCCGCCGATCGGGTCGGAGACCGGATACCCGAGCGGGCCCGCCTCCCACGCCACGCGTCCCCAGGCGGAGCGGAAGGGGGTCGTCACGTAGTGCATGCCGGACGCCGAGGACGCGTAGATGGAGCCGCCCGCGAACTCCTGGTACGTCCCGCCGCCCTTGATCCCGTACTGCTGCGTCGTGGTCGGGCGGCCGAGCACGGACGAGCTGTACCCGAGGCTCGACCACAGGGTGAGGAAGTCGCCGGTCACGGCGTAGGGCCACTGGGTGGTGCCCCACCAGTCGGTGAAGAACGTCCAGAAGTTGAGGTTCCCGTACGACGAGCAGGAGTCCGGGGAACCGCTGAGCACCGCTCGGTTGGGCTGGTAGGGCGTGTAGTTGTACAGGCCGGCAGTCGCCTGGTTCCTGATGATGACGCCCGACGAGCCGCATGACGCATTGGGATGGAACTGGATCGTGTTGTTCTGGCCCGACACATAGCCGTAGCGCGCCGGGTTGACGGCGTACAACCTGAACTGCCGCGCCGCCATGAACACCTGGTTGAAGAAGCCGAAGTACTCCGCGTCGCACGGGGCCGTGTCGGGGCAGCCGTACCCGGTCGCCGAGCGGTACCGGGTCGACGTGAGCGCGCTGCCGGAGGCGGTCAGCAGGCTCTGCTCCTTCTGGAGGAGCACGAGCAGGACGCGGGGGTTGACGCCACACGCCTGCGCGACCTTCCAGATGATGGCCGACGAGTGCTCGCCGGTCGTGCCCTGGTAGGTGTTCGGGCACCCGCTGGCGGTGCGTGTCCACGTGTCCTGGTAGAAGCCCTTGAGACACGGCGTTCCGTTGGACGAGGCCTGGCACCCTGCGCCCTTCGCCTCGATGAACGCCGCGACGTCAGCCTGCGACATGGCTCCGGCGTCGAAGAACACCGCGTCGGCGATGATGTTCCCGGGGTCGAACTGGGAGCGGTCCGCGGCCACCGCGCCCGTCGCGGGGAAGAGGCCGGTGATCAGCACCGCGCTCAGGGTGAGGAGGAGGGCGAGGGGGCGTCGCACCATTGCGCCCCGGCGCCCGTGAAGCGCCCGGGCACGGGTGCCCCGATGGACCATACGCATCCCGGGAGGCTACCGCGCGGGTCGACAGCCCTGAGCGTGGCGGCCGCGCGTGTCGCCCTCGGGGCGAGTTCGGGCGCAGGACGCGCGTCCGGACTGCGCGGGCGCCGAGTATGCTGGCAACGCTCGCCGTTCGCGCGTCGGTCCGTCTGCGCGCAGGCACGTCCCTGACCGGCGTAGCTAACCCGTGAGGTGTCCGAACTCCCCGCTGTCCGCGGTGCGCGACGGGTCGTGCGACCGTGCGGATAACAAGAAAGGTCGAGCCCTTGTCGATGCGTCGCGTGGCGTTCTACCTGTTCTACGACCACCAGGGTGTCGTCGACGACTACATCCCGTACATGCTCTCCGCGCTGCGCGAGCACGTCGAGCACATCTTCGTGGTCTCGAACTCCATGCTGACACCTGAGGGCCGCACCAAGCTCGAGACTGTGGCCGACACGGTCTGGGTGCGCGAGAACGTCGGCTTCGACGTCTGGGGATACAAGGAGGCGATGGAGCAGTTCGGCCAGAGCCGCCTGGAGGAGTACGACGAGCTCATCCTGCTCAACTACACGATCTTCGGGCCGGTGTTCCCGTTCGCGGAGATCTTCGACCGCGTCGAGGCGTCGGACGTCGACTTCTGGGGCCTGACGTCCCACAAGGAGGTCGACCCGAACCCGTTCACGCCGTCCGAGCCGCCCGTGCTCCCGCTGCACATCCAGTCGCACTGGATCGCCGTCCGGCGCCGCATGTTCACGTCGCTGGAGTTCCGCGACTACTGGGCGTCGATGCCCGCTATCACGTCGTACTCCGACTCGATCCTCAAGCACGAGTCGCGCTTCACGAAGCACTTCGCCGACCGCGGATTCCGCTACGAGGTCCTCTTCCCCGCCGACCGGTACCCGGACGACCACCCCATCTTCGAGGACTTCCAGCTGCTCCTCGACGACCGCTGCCCGATCGTCAAGCGGCGCATCTTCTTCCACGAGCCGACGTACCTGGACCGACGGGCGATCGTCGCGCGGCGCCTGATCGAGCGCCTCGAGGAGACGGATTACCCGACGGACCTGATCTGGCAGAACGTCGTGCGCACGGTCGAGCCGCGCACGCTGTACACGAACCTCTCGCTGCTCGAGGTGCTCCCCGAGGCGGACGACGGCTGGCGGCCGAGCGCCGAGCGCCGTGTCGCCGTGCTCGCGCACCTCTACTACGACGACATGGTCGACGACGTCATGTCGTACGTCCGCAACCTTCCGGTGCCGTACGACCTGTACGTCTCGACGAGCACCGAGGAGCGCAAGGCGAACATCCTGGCGGCGCTCGAGCCGTACGCCGTGCCGAGTGTCGAGGTCCGGGTCACCGAGCAGAACCGCGGGCGCGACATGAGTGCGCTGTTCATCACCTTCCGTGACGTGCTCGTGTCGGGAGGCTACGACTACGCGCTGCGTGTGCACTCGAAGAAGTCGCCGCAGAACGACTACAACAACGGGCAGCTGTTCAAGCGGCACATGTACGACAACCTGCTGTGCAGCCCGGGTTACGTGGCGCACGTCCTGCGGCTGTTCGAGGAGAACCCCACCCTCGGCATGGCGTTCCCGCCGGTGGTGAACATCGGCTTCCCGACGCTCGGCCACGCCTGGTTCACCAACCGGGGGACAGCGCAGGAGTGGGCCGAGCGGCTGGGCATCACCACGACGTTCGACCGCAGCACTCCGGTCGCGCCGTACGGAACGATGTTTTGGTTCCGTCCCGACGCGCTGCGCGACTTCACCAAGTACGACTTCGCGTGGGAGGACTACCCGGCCGAGCCCGGGCACGCCGACGGCGGGCTGGCGCACGTGCAGGAGCGCCTGCTGGCGTATGCCGCGATGAACGCGGGATACCACACGCGGTCGATCATCAACCGCGACTGGGCCTCGATCAACTACGCGTTCCTGGAGTACAAACTCCAACGCATCAGCTCGATGCTGCCTGCCTACACGCAGGAGCAGGTCGACTACCTGCACCAGGTGTCCGACGCCACGATGCTGGGCCAGCTCAAGGTGGCGCTCGGCACGGGTGCGCCGTGGGCGGCGCGGGCGCTGCGTCCGTTCTACCGCGCTGGCCGCGGGGCGTACCGCGGCGCACGCCGGATCGCCCGGCGCTCCTGAGCCGTTCTGTCTTGCGCGCAGGCGCCCGCACACCGTGGGGTGCGGGCGCCTGTGGCGTTCTTCGGGGGGCGGCGATCAGCGCGTGACGCTCGCGCCGTCGCGGCTCCGCGCGGCTGTCCCGGCCGGGTCGGGACGGAAGACGAACGTGCGGTACGTCACGAACCGGAAGGCAGTGGCGAGCCCGAAACCGATGACGTTCGCCGAGATGTTGTCGGCCAGGGGTGACGTGAACCCCAGCACATCGTGCGACACCCACAGGGTGCCCACGGCGATGACTAGGCTCGCGAGCGAGAAGGCCGCGAACAGGGCGGCCTCGCGGCCCGCGGTGCGTCCGCGGCGGTGCCGGAAGACGAAGGAACGGTTGCCCACCCACGTGACCATCGTGGCCGCGACCACGGACAGCGTCTTGGCGAGCGTCGGGTCCAGGCTCGGCGGTCCGTACGCGAAGAGGTTGAACAGGCCGACGTCGACGACGAAGCCGACGGCCCCGACCAGCCCGAAGCCCACCAGCTCGCGAGCGAGCCGACGCACCCGCTGCGACCACACGGTCCCGCTACCCGACACGTCCATGCTCCATCCGTCCGCGACGACCCCGCGGGACGCCCCGTCCAGGGTAGTCGCGGTCGGCGGGAGCGCCTGCACGCCAGGAGCGTCGTCCCGCCCGGCGGGCCCGAGGCGTGCACGGGGGCGCCGTGGGTACGGCAGACTATGCGCCGTGACTCGCATTCTCGTGACCGGAGCCGGGGGGTACATCGGCGCGCACGTCGTGGACGCACTGGCGCGCCGCCGCGCCGACGTCGTGGCGGTGGCCCGCCACGGTGCCCCGACGCCGGCCAGCCCTKCCGCGGCCGCCGTCCGCTGGGTCGAGGGTGACATCTTCGAGGGTGACCTGCTCGAGCGGACCGGGCCCGTCGACGTCTGCCTGCACCTCGCCTGGGAGGCGGGGTTCGTGCACAACGATCCGGTGCACATGCTGCGGCTGTCGGACCACTTCCGCTTCCTGACGGGTCTGTCGGACGCGGGCGTCGGGCACATAGCCGTCCTGGGCACGATGCACGAGGTGGGCTACCACGAAGGGGCCATCGACGAGACGACCCCGACGCGGCCCCGCTCGCTGTACGGCGTCGCGAAAAACGCCCTGCGCGAGGCGCTGACGTTTTCATTCGCGGCCTCCGGGACGACGTTCCAGTGGCTGCGCTGCTACTACATCGACGGCGACGACGAGCGCAGCCAGTCGGTCTTCTCGAAGATCGCCGACGCCGCGGCGCGTGGCGATGCCACGTTCCCGTTCACCTCCGGCACCGCCCAGTACGACTTCATCGACGTCGACGAGCTGGCGGAGCAGATCGCCGCGACGACGTTGCAGTCGACGGTCGACGGCGTCGTGAACTGCTGCTCGGGCGAGCCGGTGGCGCTCGGCGCGCGCGTCGAGGAGTTCATCCGCCGGCGCGGCCTCGACATCCGCCTCGAGTACGGCGCCTACCCGGACCGTGCCTACGACTCCCCGGCCGTCTGGGGCGACGCGACCAAGATCCGGCAGATCCTCGCCTCCGAGCGAGCTTCGCGCTAGCCCTGCGTCGTCGACGCCGTCCACTGTCCGCTGTGCCCAGGAGGTGACCATGTCCACGTGTCTCGTGACCGGAGGCGCGGGCTTCATCGGCTGTGCCGTGTCGACGCTGCTGGCGGACCGGTTCGACCGGGTCGTCGCCCTCGACTCGCTGCACCCTGAGGTGCACGCCCGGGCCGAGCGGCCGGGAGCGCTCGACGACCGAGTCGAGTTGGTCGTCGGTGACGTCACCTCTGCCGCCGACTGGGACGTGCTGCTCGGCCGTCACCGTCCCGACGTGGTGCTGCACCTGGCAGCCGAGACCGGGACCGCGGTGTCGCTGACGCAGGCCAGTCGGCACGCCCGGGTCAATGTGCTCGGGACGACGCAGATGCTCGACGCCTTCGTGCGGCACGACGCGCTGCCTCGGACGGTGGCGCTCTCCTCCAGCCGGGCCGTCTACGGCGAGGGCGCCTGGAGCGACGGTCACGCCCTGCTGTACCCCGGGCAGAGGTCCCACGAGCAGCTCGCGCAGGGGGTCTGGCAGCCCGACGGGCTGGTGCCCGTCCAGCACGCTTCGGCGAAGGTCCATCCCTCGCCGACGAGCGTCTACGGGGCGACCAAGCTGGCGCAGGAGAACGTGCTGGACGTGTGGGGGGCAGCGCTCGGGGTCACCACCATCACGCTGCGCCTGCAGAACGTCTACGGCCCCGGGCAGTCTCTGACGAACCCGTACACCGGGATCGTGTCGCTGTTCGCGCGGGTGGCCCGCTCGGGTGAGCCCATCCCCGTGTACGAGGACGGGCAGATCGTCCGGGACTTCGTCTTTATCGACGACGTCGCCGTCGCCCTCGTCCGTGCCGTCGAGCACGGTCACCGACCCGCGTCGCCGTACGACATCGGCAGCGGGACACCGACCACGGTCGCCACGCTCGCCGGTATCGTCGCGGCCCACTACGGTGCACCGGCGCCGCAGACGACAGGTAAGTTCCGGGACGGAGACGTCCGGTACGCCGTGGCCGACCCGACAGCCGCGCGCGAGGCGCTCGGCTGGATGCCCACCGTCACGTTGGAAGAAGGAGTTGCGCGCCTGTGCGGCTGGATCGACGCGGAGCAGCGATGAGTCGCATGGGGATCGTGCAGGAGACCAGGGACCTGGTGGCCTCGCGGGAGCTGCTGGGCAACCTGGTGCGCCGCGAGCTCCGAAGCCGGTACAAGGGCACGGTCCTCGGATGGGCCTGGTCGCTGATCAACCCGCTGGCCGCGACGCTCATCTACACGGCCGTCTTCTCTCTCGTGATGAAGGTGCAGCCGCCGGTCGGCATCGACGGCCTGTACAGCTATGCGCTGTTCCTGCTCTGCGGTCTGCTGCCCTGGAACTTTCTCGCCGTCGCGGTGCAAGGCGGCCAGACGGTCCTGCTCGACAACAGCAACCTCATCAAGAAGACCTACTTCCCCCGGCGACTGCTGCTGCTGTCGCACATCGGATCGGCATTCGTGACGTTTCTCGTCGAGATGGGCGTGCTCGTGCTCGTGTTCGCGCTGTTCGGCGTGAACGTGCTGGTGTGGATCCCGCTGGTGCTCGTGGTGATGGTGCTGTTTGCCGCCTTCGGGCTGGGGATCGCGCTCGCGTTGTCGGTGGCGAACGTCTACTTCCGCGACGTCGCGCACTTTGTCGGCCTGTTCATGCAGATCTGGTTCTACGCGACCCCGATCGTCTACCCCATCTCGCTCGTCGCCGGGCTCGAGGACGGCAGCAGCTGGGCGGCCTCGTTCCCGCTCACGGCGATCTACGAGCTCAACCCAACCGTCGCCTTCATCGAGCCGATCCGCGACATGTTCTACAACGGCACGGCGCCCGAATGGCGGTTCCTCGGCCTCGCGGCGGGCTGGGCAGTTGTCTCGCTGCTCGTGGGCAACCTCGTCTTCCGCCGCCTCGAGCCCCGACTCGCTGAGGAGCTGTGATGAACGTCGCGATCAACGTCGAGGACATCTCGAAGCGGTTCCGCATCTATCACGAGCGCAACCAGTCGGTGAAGAGTGCTCTGATGCGCCGAGGCCGGGCCCAGTACGAGGAGTTCTGGGCCCTGCGCGACGTCGACCTCCAGATCCCGCACGGCAAGACGTTCGGCCTCGTCGGGCACAACGGCTCGGGCAAGAGCACGCTGCTCAAGTGCCTCGCCCGGATCCTCGTACCCGACCAGGGTCGGATCACCACGAACGGCCGTGTCTCGGCACTGCTCGAGCTCGGGGCCGGCTTCCACCAGGAGCTCTCGGGCCGCGACAACGTGTACCTCAACGGATCCATCCTTGGTCTGACAAAACGCGACATCGACGCCCGGTTCGACGACATCGTGGGTTTCGCCGGCCTGGAGCAGTTCATCRACTCTCCCGTGAAGAACTATTCCTCGGGCATGTACGTGCGCCTCGGCTTCTCGGTCGCGATCAACGTCGAGCCCGACATCCTGTTGGTCGATGAGGTCCTCGCGGTCGGTGACGAGGAGTTCCAGCGTCGCAGTGCCGCGAAGTTCCGCGAGTTCCGCGACGACGGGCGCACGATCGTGATCGTCAGCCACGCGCTGGGCTCCGTCCGCGACATGTGCGACGAGGTGGCGTGGCTCGACCACGGGCGCCTGCTCGGCGTCGGCGAGACCGACGAGATCGTCAGCCGATACGCGGGGGCGATGTCGGAGCCTCTGCCCGACGAGAAGCCGGTCGGCAGTCGCGAGGTGACCGTGACGGACGTCGCACTCGTCGTTGACGGCACGCCTGCAAGCGAGGTGCTGAGCAACTCCCCGGTTCGCCTGCGGGTTGGCTGGGACGCGGCTGAGTCGGCGAACGACCTCGAGCTCAGTCTGACCGTGCGGACCCTCGACGGCGTGATGATCGGCGTCGTCCGGTCCACGCCGCTCGGGCCGCTGTCCGTGCGTTCCGGCAGGGGGGCGCTCGAGCTCGCCATACCGCGCTGGCCCAGCGCCGCCGGCAGGTATGCGGTGGACGCGACGTTCACGCGAGTGTCCGACGGGCACCTCGTGCATGAGCTTCCCGCGGCCACCGAGTTCGTCGTCCACCCCGATGGCGACGACGGCAGCGTCGGGCTTGTCGCGTTCGGCGGCACCTGGGCCTGACGGCAGGACGCCTACGCGCCCGCTGCCGCGGCATAGGCACCGACGGTGGCGTCCGCGCTGGCCTGCCAGGTGAAGCGTGCGGCCCGCGCCAGACCCGCGGCGCCGTAGGCGGATGATCGCGCGCCGAGGGCGTCCAGCAGACCGCGGGCGATGGAGCCCTCGTCGAGCGGGTCGACGGTGACGCCCGTCCCACCGAGCACCTCGTCGCACGCGGTGTGCCGGGAGGTCACGACCGGCACGCCGTGCGCCATGGCCTCGAGCACGGGCAGGCCGAACCCTTCAGTCAGGGACGGGAACACGAAGGCCCGGGCGCCCGCGAGCAGCGCGTGCAGGTCGCGCCGGGAGACCGTCCCCGTGACGTGTACGCGGGGCCTGACCGCCGAGGGCACCTCGGGCACGGCTCCCCATCCGGACGGGCCCACGAGCACGAGGTCCGGCAGGTCCGGGTCCGACGCGAGCGCGACCTCATACGCACGCAGGAGCCGCGGGACGTTCTTGCGGGGCTCCACCGTGCCCGCCCACATGAGGTAGGGCCGGACGAGGCCGTGGCGAGCCGCTGCGTCCTGCAGGTCGCCTGCGGTCAGCGTCGGGACGTCCGTCCCGTGCGCGACCACGCGTACCCGGCCCCGCTCGATGCCGTGCGCGACGCAGTCGTCGGCAGTCGCCTGCGAGGGCACGATGACGACGTCAGCCGCGTCACGGACGGTCTGCAGCGCCCGCTGGAAGAACCGGTTGCCGTGCGGCGTGAAGAGCTCGGGTCGATCGAGGAAGGCCAGGTCGTGGACGGTCACCACCAGTGGGCGACGCGTCGGCGGCACGGCCCACGTGGTCGCGTGGACGACGTCGCTCGCGCGGACCGTGGTCTCGGCGCGCGGTAGGCGCAGGTGCTGCCAACCGGCGTACAGCGCGCGGCGCGGAAGCTGCGACGCGTGTACGGGGATGCCGGGGTCCCAGTCGGGGTGTGGCCCGGTGCGGTGCCGGGCGCTCAGCCCTGTCACTGCCACGTCCGACCGTTCGGTCAGCGCACGGGCCAGTTCCCGGACGTAGGTACCGGAGCCACCGGGGACGGGCTGCCAGAGCTGCTCGACGACCATCGTGATCTGGAGTGTCGACGAACGCACCCGCCTAGCGTAGGGCCGGCGCGGGCCGGGTCGTGCATCCGTGAGAGGATCACGACCCGTGACCCTGCGTGTGCTGCTCGACGCCACGGCCATTCCCGCCGACCGCGGCGGAGTGGGCCGCTACCTCGACGGCGTCGTCCCGGCCCTGGTCCGGCAAGGGGTGGATCTGCACGTCGCGTGCCTGGACCGCGACGCCGACGGCTTCGCGGCGTCGGGTGCGACTCCGCTGGCCGTGTTGCGCGACGGGGTGTCGCGACCCACCCGTGCCGCCTGGGAGCAGACCCGCCTTCCGCGTCTGGTCTCGCGCGTCGGCGCGCAGGTGCTGCACAGCCCGCACTACACGATGCCCGCCGTGCGCCGAGTGCCGACAGTCGTCACACTGCACGACGCGACGTTCTTCAGCCTCCCCGACGTGCACGTGCCGCTGAAGCGGACGGTCTTCCGGGCCGCGATCAGCTCTGCGGTCCGACTCGCGGACGCCCTCGTGGTCCCGTCCGCGGCGACCCGCGACGAGGTCCTGCGGTACGCCGGTGGCGACCCCGCCCGCTTCCACGTGGCCTATCACGGAGTGGACCGGGACACGTTCTTCCCGCCGTCGCCCGAGGCGTGCCGCGCCCTGGCCGACGACCTCGGGCTCGGAGGGACGCGGTACGTCGCGTTCCTCGGCACGCTCGAGCCCCGCAAGAACGTCCCGGCTCTCGTTCGCGCATGGACGATGGTGGCGTCGCAGTTCGACGCCCCGCCGGCCCTGGTGCTCGCCGGGGCGCGCGGCTGGGACACCCAGCTTGATGCGGTGCGACGCGACGTACCGGCGGGGCTGCGTCTCGTGGTGCCGGGGTACCTGCCGATCGAGCAGCTCGCGCCGCTGCTCGGCGGGGCCGACGTCGTCGCCTACCCCGCGCTCGGCGAGGGGTTCGGCCTCCCGGTCCTCGAAGCGATGGCATCCGCCGGCTGCGTCCTGACCACCCGGGAGCTGTCCCTGCCCGAGGTCGGCGGCGACGCGGTTGCCTACAGCGGCACGTCGAGCGGCGAGATCGCCGCGGTCCTGCGAGACCTGCTCGCGGACGACGCGCGTCGCGCCGACCTGAGCCGAGCGGCAGTGGAGCGCAGCGCCATGTTCACATGGGACGCGTCGGCGCGCCGACATGTCGAGGCGTACGTGGCAGCGGTCGGACGAAGGCGCTAGCGAGGGGAAGGCGGCGTTGCGTCGCCCGCCGGTCAGAGCGGGCGACGGAGCACCAGGTTGGCCTGTCCGTCCGGCCCGACGCTCTGCGTGAACGCGAAGATCTCCTCGTCCGTGGTGCGCAGCGGCGCCCCGTAGCGCAGGAGCCCGATCTCGAAGCCGTGCCCGCGGTACTCGGCGAGAACCCCGGCCGGCCGCACGCCGCGCTCCTCGAGAGCGCCCGGCCAGAACTCGGCGACGACGACCAGCTGCGGGTTCTCGGCGATGGTGCGCGTCATGCCACGCAGGACCTCGGCCTCGAAGCCCTGGACGTCGATCTTCACCACGTCGACCCGGCCGCGCACGACGTCGTCGAACCGGACCATCGGCGCGGTGGTGTCCCCCTCCGACACCTCCCGCACCCGGGTGTCGCCGATGTTGTGCGCGGCAGAGTGCAGCGCGACCGTCGTGCTCGAATCGCCCAGCGCACACGCGTGAACTTCGACGGCAGGTTCGAGACCGGCGACATTGCGCCGCAGTACCGGGACCAGAGCCGGGTGCGGTTCGAAGGAGATGATCCGGCCCGGTCGACACGCCGTGGCGATGAGCCGCGAGAAGTACCCGACGTTCGCGCCGACGTCCACGAATGTCGCTCCCGGCCGCACGATCCGGCGCAGCAGGCCGCCCTCCTCCGGCTCCCACGTCCCGTTGCCGCGCAGGAACGGCAGCATGATGCCGTCGTCCGCGTGGATCCACAAGGGTCCCGCGTCACTGTCCACCCGCGTCAGGGGCGGAAGGTCGGCGTGTGGCGCGTGGCGCGGGGTCGGGATCGATCGTGAGGAGATCATGCGGTGTCCGATCGGTCAGACGCGGGTGGGGTAGACGAACCGGTCGGCCGCAAGCCCGAGGCGCAGGGCGAGCTCCGAGCCGACGCGGCCCCGGTCATACACGTTCACCTGAGCCGGAAGGGTGCCAAAGAGGTCGTCGAGGGCGGCGGCGAGCTCCTCCACGCCGCCGATCGGTCGCTCGAAGACGAAGCCGCGGAACTCGCACCGCACGACGCCCGCCTCGTCCGGGGCGACGACGCACCGAACACGCGTGGAGTCGTCGTGCACCGTGCGCGGCAGCCACCCGACATCGACGGTGTAGCCCGCAGTCCGTGCCCCCTCGACCATGACGGAGCGTGCGGCCCCGGTCCGCGCGGCCTCGACGAGCCCGGACGACCGGAAGGCCACCAGTTGGTCCTGAAACTGCGGGAAGCGGAGATCGACCAGGGCGCGTCCCCGGTGGTCGGCGACGGCCGCCGCGCGCGCCGCGCTGGGCGCGCTATCGGGCGCTGGCCGGTAGACGAACGTGGAGGGGGCCAGGCAGACGCGGTGCCCGAACGACTTGCTGCGCAGCGACCAGTCCTCGAGCTGGCCGAAGCCGTACGTGAAGACGGGGTCGAGCAGGCCGACGTCGCGGACCGCGGCCGTGGGGATGAGCACGCAGCCGCCCGTCGCTACGGGGACGTCGAAGACGACGTCGCCGAAGTTGGACCCGAGCGCGGCAGCTAGCCAGTCCACCGTTTCCTGATCGGCGAGGTGCCGTGCGGGGGCCGTGTTCTCCAGTGAGTACAGACCGACATCGTTCGACCACGGCATCACACACGCCACGCCCGGTTGCGTGGCGGCGGGCAGCAGGCTGTCCAGCAGATTGGCCGGGAGCAGGCAGCCGGCTTCGACGAGGAGCACGTGGTCGTACTCGCCCTCGAGGGCTGCGCGCAGCCCGAGATTCGCTGCGCGGGCGGGACCCAGTGTGCGGCGACTGCGGTAGTAGCCGACGCCCACCTCGGCACAGCGCGCGGCCAGGGGAGCGGCGTCGGCAGGGTCGTCGTCGAGCAGCAGGACATCGACGGCGGCGTCGCGGGCACCCAGCCGGTGGGCCGACTCGAGGCTCGACAGCGTTCGATCGGGGCCGTGGTGTGCCGTGAGGCACACGAGGACGCGTGCGGTCATCGGCGGACCAAGCGCGCCTTGAGGTCGCCGGCGCGGCGGGCCACGCGAAACGCCCGCGAGTCGAGCAGCTCGGCAATCGTCGCACGCAGCTCGTTCGCCTCTGCGCGCTCCTGGGCCAGGGCCAGCTGGAGGTTGCCGACCTCGGCCCGCAGGCTCAGGAGGTCACCCGACATCGACGTCACGCGCCCGGTCAGGTCGACAACTCGCGCGTTCGCTAGCTCGACGTCGATGAGGGCCTGCTCGAGGTCCAGCCGCTCGAGTGCGAGGCGGTCGACCAGGGCTGAGGCGTCAGGGGTGCGCTCGGGGCGTTCGTTCACGGCACGGTTCCTCTCGTCGGACCGCTTGGACTCTACCGGCGGATGGGTGCGGCGAGCGTGTGCAGGTACACGTCGACCAGGCGCTGCGCGTAGTGGGCCCAGGTGAACGTCGAACCGGCCTTGAGGACCGACTCCACCTGCGTGCGGGCGACCTCGGCGTCGGTGACGAGCGCCTCGACGGCATCGGCGACCGCTGACGGCGTCCACTCGCGGGCGACGACGGGGACGTCGGGGAGGATTTCAGCGAGCGGACCGAAGCCGACGAACACCGTCGGCGCCCCCAACGTCGCCGCCTCGAACGGGATGAGCCCGAAGCCCTCAGCGGACGTGGGGTAGAGCACGACCTCGGCATGAGCGAGCAGCCAGTCCCGCTCGCTGGTGGTCATCGCGGCGAGTGTGATCGGGCCGGGCCCGCTGCCCACCGCGGCGGCCTCGTCGTCGTGCGACGAGCCGACCGGCACCTGGTGCCCCGCCAGGACGAGCTGCAGGTCGTGCCCGCGGTCGCGCAGCTCCTGCCACGCGCGGATCGCGAGGTCCCGGTTCTTGTGCGAGTACGTCGCGCCCAGCACAAGCAGGAATCGGTCCGCGGCGGCACCGCGCGCGATCACGCCCTCGGGCGGACGCGCGTCGGCAGCAGGGTCGGCGGCGAGGTGGTCCGTCCCGTTCTCGATGACGTGCAGCGCGTCGCGCGGGACGCCGAGCCGGCTGTGCACGACCGAGCTCGCAGTGTCGTGCGAGATGGCCACGACGGCGTCCACCTGGTGCATCGCGTCCTGCATGCAGTGCCGGTAGAACAGCCAGTTGTAGTGCGTCGGGTGATAGCTGCCGTTGTCGTACGCGATGAGGTCCTGGAGCGTAATCACCGCCCGGTGCGCGAGCTCGCGCCAGCGCTCGAACGGCAGCGGTCCGTCCGGCTGGAACGGCCGGTGAAGGATGTCGGCACGTCCGGCCCCGGGGAAGTCGCACTCGCCGACGTCCGTAACCCGCACACCCGCGCGTACCAGGACCCGCGCCGCGTACGGCGGGATCGAGGCCTGCGGCGTGCCGACCACGACCTCGCGAACACGCGGCTCGTTCGCGAGCGCGTCGATCTGCGCCAGGGTGGCGACCTGCGTGCCCATCTCGTAGGCGCCCAGGCAGCTGCCGTCGAAGAGGACCGTCAAGCCGAGCACCGCCGCCTCCCGCAGGCCGAGCGCGTCCGACAGCGGGGTGTCTGGCGCGTACCGCTCCTGGTCGTGCAGCACCGGGTAGAAGGCGTGGCGGGACTCGAGCCACTCGCGCAGCTCAGGCGTGGCGTGCACGTCGCGGTCACCGGTCTGCCACGGCCGGCGGACGAAGGTGGTGGGGTCGACCAGGTTGCGGAAGCCGCGCCGTACTCCCCGTAGCGCGAGGTCGGCGACCGCCGCATCGGCGCGAGGAGCGTCGGGGTCCAGGCCGCCGAGCGCGCGCAGCGCGAGCGTCGCGACGACGACCGCGCCGCCAGCGGGAACAGGCACCGGGACGACCTTCTGGCCGAGGCGCAGCCCCCGCAGCACGTCGGTGAGCGTCTGCTCGTCGTGGCCCTCAGGCAGGGCGTCGGTCGGGTCCGTGCGCCCCGGGAAGCTGAGGTAGCCCGCGTCGTTCGACAGGTACGAGACCGTGCCGACTCGGATGTCGCCGCCGACGAGGTCGCGGGCCGGGCCGACGGGATCGTGGGGGAAAATCACCGGGCTCGTCACGACCAGCTGAGCGTCCCATTCTTCGCTGGTGAGCGCGGTGCTGGCCTCGGCGAGGGACGCCGAGCTCACCTGCACGCGGCCGTCGAACGCCTGCTCGGCTCTCGCGACGTCCTCGTCGACCAGGAGGAGCACGGGCAACCCGGCTGCGACGAGCGACGACACGCTGGCCCGCCAGGGCTCGGACAGGGTCCCGGCGCACACGACGGCGACGACCGTGGGGCCGTCGGTGGCCCGCAGGTGCAGAACTTCACTCACTCTGGGCATCCAGGGGTTCAGGGGCGTCGGCCGAGCACGGGCAACTCTGCCGGAACTCGGACGAGGGTAGCAGCAGCGCGCCCCACCATCGGGTGGCACCGGCGCCGCGCCGGCCACGGTGCCTCGGCCGCGGGGGGCGTCGGGCGCGCTGAACGGCTACGGTGAGGCATGGTCTACGGTGCGTTGGCCCGGCGGCGAGGGCCTGCGACCTGGTTCCGCACCGGCACAGCGGCGGCTGTCGCCGCGGTCGTGGTCACGAGCGGGTTCGTACCGGCTGAGGCGGCCGCGGGCGACCCGTCGCGGCTACTCGTATTCACCCGGACCACCGGCTTCCGGCACGACTCGATCGCCGCCGGCGTCCAGGCGGTGACCGACCTGGGTCGCGGTGCTGGTCTCGAGGTCGAGACCACCGAGGACCCGGCGCGGTTCTCCGCCGCGGGCCTGGCCGACGTCGCCGCCGTCGTCTTCCTGAACACCACCGGCGACGTCCTCGACGCTGGTCAGCAGTCGGCGTTCGAGGCGTACGTGCGCGGCGGGGGCGGGTACGTGGGCGTGCACGCGGCCGCCGACACCGAGTACGACTGGCCGTTCTACGGCGAGCTTGTGGGTGCCTGGTTCGCGTCCCACCCCGCGATCCAGCCGGCGCGGGTCCTCGTCGAGGACCGCGCCCACGCCGCGACCGACGGGCTCGCGGCGGAGCTGCGGCGCAGCGACGAGTGGTACTCCTACCGAACCGACCCTCGCGCGACCGCGCGCGTCCTGCTCAGCCTGGACGAGTCGAGCTACTCCGGCGGAGCCATGGGCGCCGACCACCCCATCTCGTGGTGCAAGGGCCTGGGTGCAGGACGTTCGTTCTACACGGGCTTCGGGCATACCAGCGAGAGCTTCGCGGAGCCCGCCGTACGCACACTGCTCCGCGGGGGCATCCGTTGGGCCGCGGGCCAGGTCGCCGCCGACTGCTCGCCCGACGGTGCCGCCCGTGGCCTGTACGACGGCTGGACCGACGGGTGGACCCAGGTCGGCTCCGGCGGGTTCACCGACGCCGACGGGGCGCTGATGTCGCGCGGCGGCACCGGAGCGCTCGTCACATCCACCCGCACCGTGGGCGCAGGCTCCTTGCGGCTGGCGTGGCGCGCAGACGTCGGTGCGCGGCCCACGGTGCGCCTCGGGCTCGGCGCGGGCGCGAGTCCCGGCGGCGGGTTCGACGTCCGGCTGGACACAGGTGCGGTGACCAGCCGGAGCACCGGCGCCGCTCTGGGGACGCCCGGAGACGCCGCCGCCTTGCGCAACGGCGGCACCGCCTGGAACGACACGGAGCTGCGCATCGAGCAGTTCGGTCTCCAGGTGCTGCTCAACGGGACCGTCGTCAACGTCGTGCCGAGTTCTCGCGGGGGCACCTTCGCAGGTCGCGTCGGGCTGGTCGACGGCGGGACCGGCGTGAGCTTCCGGGACGTCCGGGCCCTCGACTCCCCGACCGGATCCCCTATCCAGGCGGAGAGTGCCGCAGCCCTGGACGGGACCCAGCTCGTCGACAAGGCGTCGGCGCACGGTGGCCGGACCATCGGGTTCATCGACCCCGGGTTCGGGGCCAGCTACGCAGTCGCGCTCGACGGCGTCACCGGCATCCGGGCCCGGGTCGTCTCAGGCGGGCCCGGCGGCACGATCGCCGTCCACGCCAACGGTGGCGGCCCGACGCCGCAGGGGACGCTTTCCGTGGCCAACACGGGCGGGTGGAACACCTACGAGGACGTCGCGACACCCCTGGTCGGCATCCCACCGACCGGCAACGGTGGCGGCTCGCTCGTCCTGCGGTTCGGCGGGCTCGGCGGCGGGCTGTTCGACGTCGACGACTTCACCCTGATCGTCGGCGGCACCGATCGTGCCGACCCTCGCGTCGGGCTCGGCGGACGTTGCCTCGACGTGCAGTCCGGCAGCTCGGTCGACGGGACCCCGGTGCAGCTCTGGTCGTGCAACGGGTCGGCCGCACAGGCCTGGGCGCCGATGGGTGACGCTGTGACCACCATGGGAAAGTGCCTCGACGTCGCCGGCGGCAGCACGGCCGCGGGCGCGCGGCTGCAACTGTGGCGGTGCAACGGCACCGGTGCGCAGCAGTGGCTGCCGACGGACACAGGCTCTCTGGTCAACCCCCGGTCGGGTGCGTGCGTCGACGTCCGCGGTGGCGCCGACCAGGACGGTGCTGCCGTCCAGCTCTGGACGTGCAACCAGTCGCCAGCGCAACGCTGGGCGACCGGTGCCGGGACCCCGCTCGTGAGCGGGCAGTCCGGCAAGTGCCTCGACGTGGCCGGCGGGGCCCGAGCCGACGGGGCGCCGGTGCAGACCTGGGACTGCAACGGCTCACCCGCGCAGCGCTGGGTCGTCGGGACCGGCGAGAACGTCGTCAACCCGCAATCGGGCCGCTGCCTGGACGTGCAGGGCGGCGGGGGCGGCGATGGGGCTCGGATCCAGTTGTGGACCTGCAACGGTTCGGGCGCGCAGCGGTGGTTGCCCGGAGGCGGCGGGACGGTCGTCAACCCGCAGTCCGGCCGGTGCCTGGACGTGAGCGGGCCCGACGCGGTCCGGACCGTCCCCCTCCAGCTCTGGTCCTGCCACGGCGGGACGAACCAACGCTGGAGTCGCGCCGGCGCCGCGTAGCGGCCGGTGCGGTCCGCCACGCGCCCAGCCGATCCGGCCGCGCTGGTCGATGTCGTGGAACCACTGCAGGCGGGTGCCGTCAGGATGCGACGCGGGCTCAGCTGCCTGCTGTCCCGGACGACGGACCGGTCACACCCTGGAGGGCGGCGGTGAGCGCGGGCTCGACGTGCCCGGCGTACGTCGCCGAGATGTGGTTGGTGTCGCCGCGCACTACGAGCCCGTCGACGACCGCAGGGCAGACCCCGGCAGAGGTGCAGAACCACGACTCCGTGGCCACGTAGGTCACCGGTAGCCCCGCCGCACGCGCGGTGGCGACCCCCGCGCGCTCCGCATCGGTGGTCCTGTACCAGATGTCGGCGACCTGGGACAGGCAGTCGGCGGGGACGCTGCCCCGCGTCGCGCACTGCGGCAGCTCCTTGCCGTACGGCGGCGACTCGAGGACGACGACCTGCCGGGTGTAAGGCGCGACCGCGCGGATGGTCCTGACCAGCCCGGCGCTCCACTCCGCGTCGGCCTCGGCGCCGACCTTGCCGCTCGCGAGCGAGGGCAGGTAGCCCTGCGCGCTGCCCAGGATGACCAGGTCGGGGTCGAGTGCGGCGAGCTGCCCGATGGCCCAGGCGCGGTGCTCGTCGCAGGCGTCGTACCGGCCGCGCTCCCCGCTGAGCACGCGCACCTCCTCGGCCGGACAGCCCCACTTGCCGTACGACTCGATGCGCCAACCGGCGCCGCCGAGCCCCACCTCCAGTGCGGGCAGCCAGCTGATCGCGTTGGAGTCGCCGAGGAGCACAGCGGTGCGCCGGCCGGCCGCGTCGCCGTACGTGCAGTGCTGATGGACGGTGCCCCAGTCGTTCACGCACAGCGGGTCCGTCAGCTGCGGCGCACGGTCCGCCGTCACCCCCTCGAGAGGGGGCGTCGTCGTGGCGGGCCACGTGGTCGCGTGCGTCGCCCGCTCGACGGCCGTGGCGAGGTCACCGGCCGGTCCAGCCTCCGCCGGTGGCGCTGCCGTCGCCGGCGCGGCGATGCTGTCTGCCGGGCGCTGCCCAGCAGCCGCCGCACCGCCCACCCCGACGACGACCAGGAGACACCCCGCCGCGATGGGGAGCCACGGGGTCCGATTCGAGCGGCGCGGCCGCGTGGTCGCTGCCGGGGCGGCACTTCGCCGCTCGAGCCACCGCGAGCGCCGTACCGGCTCCTCGACCAGATGGTGCGACAGGACCGACAGGCCGACGGCCAGCACGGCGGCGAGCACGCGCACCCAGGTGCGGTCCGACCCGATCGCGACGGGCAGCAGGATAATCGCGGGCCAGTGCCAAAGGTACAGCGAGTAGGAGATGCTGCCGAGGTACCGCGAGGCGGGGTTGGTCAGCGGACCCAGTGTAGGCCCGGCCCCGCCCGAGCCGGCGGCGATCACGGCCGCGGTCCCGAGCACTGGGAGCAGACCTGCAGGAGCGGGGAACGCCGAGTCCGACCGGACGGCGAACGCGGACACGACCACCGCGGCGAGCCCGCTCCAGCCGAGGATGCCGCGGACGCCGGTGGGCAGTCGGACGAGCCGGGGTGTGACGAGAGCCAAGGCCGAGCCGACCAGCAGCTCCCACGCACGCGACGCCGTCGAGAAGTAAGCCGTCATGGGTGCCGAGCCGGACTCGTACAGGGACAAGCCCAAGAAGCCGACCAGCGCGGCGGCCACCGCGAGCCCGCCGAGCAGCCGGCGTCGCTCCCGCGCCACACGCGAGATCACCCCGAGCGAGAGCGCGAGCAGCCACGGCCACACGAAGTAGTACTGCTCCTCGACGGCGAGCGACCAGTAGTGCTGCAGCGGGCTCGGCGACCCGGCCGAGCCGAAGTAGTCCACCCCGACGGCGAGGAACCGCCAGTTGGCGCAGAACAGCAGCGCCCACACGGCGTCCGTGCGGATCTCGGCCAGACGCGGCGCGAAATACAGCGCGGCGCTCGCCGCGACTGTGGCGGCCAGCACCAAGGTGGACATCGGCAGGATCCGTCGCGCGCGCCTGCGGTAGAAGGTGACGGCCGAGATGCGCCCCGTCGCGGTGTGCTCCCTGATCAGCAGTCCCGTGATGAGGAAGCCCGAGATGACGAAGAAGACGTCGACACCGACGAAGCCACCGACCGGTCGTCCGAGGGTGTGGTCGAGCACGACGAGGCCGACGGCGAGCGCGCGCAGGCCCTGGATGTCGTCGCGATAGCCCCGGCGAGCCGGCCGGGCGTGCCTGCCCGGGGCGGACGTCACGCCTACGGGCGCTCGGACTCGAGCAGGCCGAGCAGGTAGGTGCCGTACCCGGACTTGACGAGCTGCCCGGCGTGCTGGCGCAGCTCGTCATCGGTGAGGAAGCCCTGGCGCCAGGCGACTTCCTCGGGGACGCCGATCTTCAGGCCCTGGCGGTGCTCGATGGTTCGCACGTAGTCGGAGGCCTCCAGCAGGGAATCGAAGGTTCCGGTGTCGAGCCATGCGGTGCCGCGGGGCAAGACCTCGACCTGCAAACGGCCCTCGGCGAGGTAGGCACGGTTGACGTCGGTAATCTCGTACTCCCCACGCGGGGAGGGGGCGAGGTCGCGAGCGATGCCGATGACGTCGTTGTCGTAGAAGTAGAGACCCGGCACGGCGTAGTTCGATCGCGGTGACGCGGGCTTCTCCTCGAGCGACAACGCGCGGCCGTTCTCGCCGAACTCGACGACCCCGTAGCTGGTGGGGTCGGCGACGCGGTAGGCGAAGACGGCCGCGCCGTCGATGTCATGGAACCTCTGGAGCTGGGTGCCCAGGCCAGCCCCATAGAAGATGTTGTCGCCCAGGACGAGCGCGACGCTGGAGTCGCCGACGAACTCCGCACCGAGCACGAACGCCTGGGCCAGGCCGTTCGGCTCCGCCTGCACCGCGTAGCTCAGCTGCACCCCGAACTGCGAGCCGTCGCCCAGCAGGCGCCGGAACTGCCCGGCGTCGTGCGGGGTGGTGATGATCAGGATCTCCTGGATCCCGGCTGCCATCAGTGTGGAGAGCGGGTAGTAGATCATGGGCTTGTCGTACACCGGCACGAGCTGCTTGCTGACGCCGAGGGTGATCGGGTGGAGCCTGGTGCCGGAGCCGCCGGCAAGGATGATTCCGCGCATGGGCGATCATTCTGCCGTACGCGGGCACGGTCCGAGGCGACGCTCAGAATCGCGTCTCGAGGGATGGTTGCGTCGATCTGCCCGTTTGGTACTGTCCCGGCATGGCGGAGCGGGTGTGCTGCGTGTGTGCCTCGACGATGACCACGGCAGGACCCCGATGGCGGTATCGCTGTGCCACGTGCGGCACAGAGAGCTCGAGCCTCGGCGTCACGATCAACGAGCGGAGCCCCATCGACGAGGAGCTGCGCGAGGAGGGTCTGAAGACCCTTCGTCATCAGAACAACGCCGAGATCGTCCGGCGGCTGTCCGAGTGGGGGTTGCCCGCGGGGCGGTTGCTTGACGTGGGCTGCGCGCACGGCTGGTTCCTGTCGCAGGTCGCGGACACGGGCGTCGCGGCGATCGGGATCGAGCCCGACGTCGCTATCGCGGCTCGAGCCGTGGAGCTGGGCCACGAGGTCAGGGTCGGGTTCTTCCCGTCCGCGCTGGAGCCCGGCGAGACATTCGCTGCCATCACGTTCAACGACGTCCTGGAGCACCTGCCCGACCCGCGGGAGGCGATCGAGGAGGTCGCCCGCCGACTCGTGCCCGGTGGGCTACTCGTGGTCAACATGCCGGACCGTCTGGGCGTGGTCTACCGGCTGGCGTCGCGGGCGCGCCGGCTCGGGTTGTCGAGCGTGTTCGAGCGGCTCTGGCAGATGGGTCTGCCCTCACCGCACCTTTGGTACCTCGACCACCGGGGCCTCGTCGGCCTCGGGCAGTCGGTCGGGCTCGAGGTGGTGACGGTCACGCACCTGCCGAGCATCGAGCGCAAGGGCCTGTGGGCTCGTGCACACTTCGACCGGTCACCGTCCCTGGTGACGGTGCTCTCCGTCGGCATCGGCTGGCTCGCGGCTCCACTGCTGAACTCGCGTCGGCTGAGCGACATTATGCTGGTGACCTTCCGTCAGCCGACGAGCGCCTAGGACGCACGCTCCGTCTCGGCGAGCCGCCGCAGCCGGGTGTCGTCCCACGATCCGGCGCGGTCGACCAGGACGAGGGAGCCGTTGCCGTGCAACGTCTCGACCGTCGTCGTGAGGAAGTCGCGGAGACCACCAGTGCCGTCGCCGTGCAGCGGGATCAGGCGGCGGCCGGCGGGCTCGGGCGGCGCGACGAGCAGCGCCGCATACCGGACGTCGGGCCCGCCACCCGTGAGCGCCGGTGCGGTGCCGTCGACCGCAGGAGAGCACCCGAGCACGTCCGCGTAGGTCATGACTGCGCTGGCCGCGTCGACCGCTCCCGCGGGGAGGGCGCCGTCGAAACGCCGGGCCAGAGCCGGCAACGACACGGCCACGAGGTGGTGGCCGCCCGGGACATGCCGGTCCGGTCGGTCGGAGATGACGACGTCCGCAGATCCGTCCAGGGTGACGCACGCGCCAACGCGCCAAGTGGCCAACGCCCACACGACGGTGCGCCAGTGCGGCGGCAGGTCCAGGAGCACCCGCGTCCCCGGCCCGGCGTCGAACTCCTCCACCAGCAGGTTCGCGGTCTTGTTCACCCAGTTCTCCAGCACGGCGCCGGAGAGCTCCACGCGCTCGCCGCCGTCCCCGTACCAGGTGATCCGCGGCCGCCCGGGCTCGCGCGTGAGGAGGGCGAGCAGGTCGGCGATGGTCGTCACGGGCACCGGCACAGCCTAGATCGACACGCCCGGATCACCCGTCTGCGCCAAGTTCACCCGACAAAATCGGACAACTACCACGGCTCCGCTTGACCAACGCGAACGACACGCGTGTAATTCCTTAGAACGGATTCATGAGCGAGCACCACTCGCGGCACCTCCCCGGAGGGTCGCACGCCGAGCCCCTGAACGAGCAGCAGACAGCACGAGGACCGCACGGAGGCACGCATGTGGAACCTGCTCGACAACGACGAGATCTTCCCGTCCGACGCACGGAAGAGTGCACAGACGCACGCTTCCAACGTCCTGCCGATCTTCGGCGCCCTCGAGGACGAGGGCCCGATGGGGTGGCAGGAGCGCGCGCTGTGCGCGCAGACCGACCCCGAGGCGTTCTTCCCCGAGAAGGGCGGCTCGACGCGTGAGGCCAAGAAGGTGTGCACGGGTTGCGACGTGCGCTCCGAGTGCCTCGAGTACGCCCTGCAGAACGACGAGCGCTTCGGCATCTGGGGCGGGCTGTCCGAGCGGGAGCGGCGCAAGCTCAAGCGGCGTGTCGTCTGACCGGCTGCGCCGGGTGGGAGTGTCGCGCGCGGGCCTCGTCCCGCGCGACGGCATGATGTTCCGAGCATGACTGACACGCTCCTGCCGGTGGACATCCCCACCGTGACCTCCTCGACACCGGTGACGACGCCGGTGTCCGCAGTCGTCGTCACGCGTGGTCGCACCCCGTATCTCTCCTCGACGCTCGCGGCGGTCGCCGCGCAGACCCGTCGACCGATGCGGGTACTGCTCGTGGACGTGTCAGACACTGCGGACGCCTCCGTCGAGGAGCTCCTGACCAGCACGTTCGCCGCTGCGGGCGGCCCTGGTGCCCCCGCGCTGCGCTACGTGAAAGCACCCGGTGCGCGGACGTTCGGGCATGCGGTCCGGCGCGGGATGCAGGCTGACGAGGGCGCGGCGACGACGTGGCTGTGGCTGTTGCACGACGACAGCGCGCCGGCCCCGTCGGCGTTGGCGGAGCTCGTCCGTGCCGTGAGCCATGCCCGGTCGGTGGCCGTCGCTGGAGTCAAGCAGCGGACCTGGACCGACCCGGAGCGGCTGCTCGAGGTGGGTGTGCGGACGTCACGGTCCGGGCGGCGGATGACCGACGTCGAGCCGGGCGAGCTCGACCAGGGCCAGCACGACGGCCGCGAGGACGTGCTCGGAGTCGGCATCGCGGGCGCGCTGGTCCGGCGCGACGTGTGGGACGACCTCGGCGGGACCGACCCGTTGCTCGGGCCCTTCGGCGACGGGTTCGACCTGTCCCGTCGAGCAAGACTGGCTGGGCACCGGGTGATCGTCGTGCCGTCGGCGGTCGTGCGGCACGCCCAGGCGGGATATCTCGGCCTGCGCTCCACCGCCCTCGAGAGCGCTCCGGTCGACGAGGACGGCGACGGCGAGGACGACCGCGCCGACCCGCGCCGCTCGTTCGCGGCCCGTCGGCGCGCACTCGTGCACAGCCGGCTGGTCTCCGCGCCGGCGCTGCTGGTCCCGGTCGTCGCCGTCCTCGCGCTGGTCGGTGCGGTCGTCCGCTCGCTGGCTCAGCTTGCCGTCAAGCAGCCCGGGCTCGCCGTCGACGAGCTGCGGGCGGTGCTCGTCGCGCTGGCACGGCCGGACGGCGTTCTGCGAGCCAGGCTCGGAGCCACCCGCAGCCGGCGCCTCCCGCGGCGTGCGCTGCGGCCCTTGCAGGCCGGGTGGCGCGACGTCTGGTCCCAGGCTCGCGACCGCCGGCTCGCCCGTGCCGAGGCGCGCCGTGTCGTGCAGGCCCCGAGCGAGCTCGAGCTCGGGGAGCTGGCCGGTCTGGCGACGCGCCGCCGGGCGGGTCTCGCCGCGGTCGTCGCCGTGCTCGTCGTGCTGGTGGCCGTCGCTCTCGGGCCGCTCGTCGCGCCCGTCGTCGGGGGAGCGCGCCTCGTCGGCGCGGCCCTGCTGCCGGCCTCCGCACGCCTGGGCGACCTGTGGTCGGCAGCCACGGGCGGATGGGTGGCGGACGGTCTCGGTGGCCCCGGCCCCGCGGACGCCCTCCTCACCGCGCTGACCGTTCCTACGGCCCTCATGGGCGGCTCCACGTCCACCGCGGTGGCCCTGCTGCTCCTCGGCTCCGTCGTGCTCGCGG
>NZ_JBFUAI010000010.1:0-158481 GCF_056406355.1 Cellulomonas sp. P1_C4
CCTCGTACTGTCCGCCGACCACGTCGCCGGGGTTGAGCGCGGG
The DNA here is from genome assembly GCF_056406355.1 of Cellulomonas sp. P1_C4. Lineage (NCBI taxonomy): Bacteria > Bacillati > Actinomycetota > Actinomycetes > Micrococcales > Cellulomonadaceae > Cellulomonas > Cellulomonas sp. P1_C4. Next base: position 44 of record NZ_JBFUAI010000010.1, read on the forward strand.
CGTGAAGTCGAAGTGGGTGCCGCACTTGGGGCAGAACCCAGCCGGCGGGGGCCTCGACGGCCTCGTCGACGTCAGCCGACGTCCCGGCGCCGACGATCACGTCGCCGTCGGCCTCGTCGCCGGGTGCCTCGTCCGCGGGCGCCTCGTCGACAGGAGCCTCGACAACGGGAGCCTCGTCCGTGGCTACCTCGTCGACCGGAGCGACCTCGACGGGAGCCTCCTCGACAGCGGCCTCGTCGACCGGAGCGACCTCGGCGGGAGCCTCCTCGACAGGAGCCTCGACAGGAGCCTCGGCGGCGGCCTCGTCGGCCGGGGCCTCGTCGACAGCAACCTCGTCGGGAGCGTCCTCACCAGCCGTGTCGGGAGCCGCAGCGTCGACCTCGTCGGGCACCGCAGCCGTCTCGGGCTGCTCGGCCTCGGTGGCCGGGACGGAGTCGTCGGATTCGGGTCCGGAGGTCGGGGTCTGAGTCACTGGATGTTCACTCCCTCGATGATGACGTCGGACACCGGGACCGAGGTCCCTTCGACGGTGCCCGCGTCGGCGATGGCCTGCAGCACGTCCATCCCGGACGTGATGTGGCCGAACACGGTGTAGCCACCCGCACTGTCTGCGGGAATCGGTGAGTCCTTGTAGACCAGGAAGAACTGGCTGCCCATGGAGCTGCCGTCGTTCTGGGTCCGTGCCATCGCGATCGTGCCGGCGGGGTAGACGCCGTCGGCGGGTGCGTTCTCGATCGGGCCCCAGGTGTAGCCGGGACCGCCGGAGCCGCCGGTGGTCGGGTCGGCGGTGCCGAGGGCGGTCGGGTCGCCGCACTGCAGGACGTAGAGACCCTCCTGCTCGCCGGTGAGGCGGTGGCACTTCGTCGTGTCGAAGAAGCCCGAGCCGGCGAGCGTGACGAAGTTGGCGACGGCCTGCGGAGCCGCCGCGCCGTCGAGCTCGATGCCGAGATCGCCTTGCGTGAGCTTGATGTCGCCGGTCCAGGTGCGGTTCTGCGCGAGCGACGGGTCCGGCACCTCGGCGGCGTTCGCCGGGGGAGCGGTGGACGTGACCGAGGGGCTCGGCGAGGCGGCGGGCGTGTCGCTGCGAGTCAGCGCGAACGCCGCGACCACACCGGTGCTCAGGATGAGCGCGCCGACGATGCTGCCGGCGATGACCCGCTGGCGGTGCTTCGCTGCGCGCGCCTTGGCCTGACGCTCCTGCCACTTCTCGTACCGGCGGCGCTCGTACTCACGCTCGCGCTTGCTGGACACGCACACTCCTCGCGTCGTCGTGCGGTGCGGCAGGTCGTCCGCCTGCTGCACTGCATGTAGGGAACCCGGGACAGTCTAGGCAAGCCTCGGCTTCCGGCGACCAGCGGCGCCACCGCGTGACATCACAGTCCGGCCACGTCGGGCGGCTACCGTGCCTGTCATGCAGGTCGTCACGGTCGTCTCCGCGGTGTTCGGCGCACGCTGCAGCGTGCTGGTCCACGACGACGGGACGTGCGTCGTCATCGACGCCGGCGCCGCTGTCACCGACGAGGTCCTCAGGCTGGTCGCCGCGCGAGGCTTGCGGCCCGCCGCGGTCCTGGCGACGCACGGCCACGTCGACCACACCTGGGACGCCGGCAGGCTCTCCGACGCCCTCGGCGTGCCGGTGGTGCTCCACGCCGCCGACGCCTACCGCCTTCAGGACCCGTTCGGGACGCTCGGGCTGGGGGAGCCCACGCACGACCCGTCCGGTCCGCTCGCGCAGGCGCTGGCCGCCGTCGGCGTGGACCCGGCGGGGTACGTCGCACCGGGCCGGGTCGAGACCTTCGGGTCCGCCGACGACGAACGGTCGACCGACGTCGTCCTCACGTTCGGGGACCTGCGGGTGACGGCGCGCCACGCCCCGGGGCACACGGAGGGCTCGACGCTGTACCTGGTGGACGCGATCGCGTTCACCGGCGACGTCCTGTTCGCGGGGACGATCGGCCGGACGGACCTGCCCGGAGGCGACGGCGCGACGATGGCGCGGACCTTGCGGGAGGTGGTCGCGACCCTGCCGTCGGAGACCGTCGTCGTACCCGGGCACGGCCCGACCAGCGACATCGCCACCGAGCTCGCGGACAACCCGTACCTCAGGAGTCGATAGCCGGTCCCTGGCACCTGCGAGCGTCTGGAAGGATCGGGCCCCATGGCGCGACCGACCCCCCTGTCCGGATTCCCCGAGTGGCTCCCCGAGGGGCGCCTCGTCGAGCAGCACGTGCTCGACGTCCTGCGGCGGACGTTCGAGCTGCACGGGTTCGCGGGCATCGAGACGCGTGCGGTCGAGCCGCTCGACCAGCTGCTGCGCAAGGGCGAGACCTCCAAGGAGGTCTACGTGCTGCGTCGGCTCCAGGAGGAGGCCGGCGCCGAGCCGGACCGCGCCGGGACGCTCGGCCTGCACTTCGACCTCACCGTGCCGTTCGCCCGGTACGTGCTGGAGAACGCGGGCCATCTCGCGTTCCCGTTCCGTCGCTACCAGATCCAGAAGGTCTGGCGTGGCGAGCGGCCCCAGGACGGCCGCTTCCGCGAGTTCGTCCAGGCGGACATCGACGTCGTCGGGGCCGGCGCGCTGCCGTACCACTACGAGGTCGAGCTGCCGCTGGTGATGGCGGAGGCGCTGGGCGCGCTGCAGGAGATCGGCGTGCCGCCGGTGCGCATCCTGGTGAACAACCGCAAGGTCGCCGAGGGGTTCTACCGGGGTCTCGGGTTGACGGACGTCGAGGCCGTTCTGCGCAACATCGACAAGCTCGACAAGATCGGGCCGGACAAGGTCGCGGCGCTCCTCGTCGCCGAGGCCGGCGCCGACCAGGACCAGGCCCGCAAGTGCCTCGAGCTCGCGTCCATCAGCGGTTCCGACGAGTCGGTCGTCGACCGGGTGCGGGAGCTCGCCGGCGAGACCAACGAGCTTCTCGACGAGGGCCTGGCCGAGCTGGGTGCCCTCATCCGCGCTGCTGCCGTGCGCGCGCCCGGCGTCGTCGTCGCCGACCTCAAGATCGCCCGCGGTCTCGACTACTACACCGGGTCCGTCTACGAGACCGTGCTGGTCGGTCACGAGCAGCTGGGCTCGATCTGCTCGGGCGGGCGCTACGACACGCTCGCCTCCGACGGCGCCACGACCTACCCGGGCGTCGGCTTGTCGATCGGGGTGTCCCGGCTGGTGTCCCGACTGATCGGCAGCGGTCTCGTCGCGGCGACGCGGTCCGTGCCGAGCGCCGTCCTGGTGGCCGTCACCAACGAGGACGACCGCGACCGGTCCGACGCCGTGGCCGCCGCTCTCCGCGCCCGCGGCATCCCCGTCGAGGTGGCGCCGTCCGCGGCCAAGTTCGGCAAGCAGATCCGGCACGCCGACCGCCGAGGGATCCCGTTCGTGTGGTTCGTGGCCGACGACGCGGGCGCCCCCGACCAGGTCAAGGACATCCGCTCCGGCGAGCAGGTGGACGCCGACGCCGCATCGTGGGCGCCCGTCGAGGCAGACCTCTGGCCGCGGGTGGTGCCGGCGGTCAGTTGAGGACGGCGATGCCGAGGTTGAGCGTCGTCGCGAAGGCCACCCACGTCAGGTAGGGGCCGAGGAGCCACGACGCGACGTGCGAGTGCTTCCAGAACGCGACGGCCGTGGCGATGAGCACGACCTCCAGCGCAACGATGACGGCGGAAGCGACCCACACGAGCCGGCCGCTGAAGAAGATGGGCGTCCATGCGGCGTTGAGGGCCAGCTGGACGATGTAGAGCGGGAGCGCCCGGCGTGCCGGCGCCCAGCCACCGCGGCGCCAGACGAGCCACGCCGCGACGCCCATGAGCACGTACAGCACGCTCCAGGCCGGGGCGAAGACCCAGCTCGGTGGGTTCCACGGGACCTTCTCGGCGTCCGCGTACCAGCCGTCCACGCCGGACGCCGCCGACAACCCGCCCAGCCCGCCGACGACGAAGTTCACGGCGACGAGCAGCGCGAGCACGAGCACGCTGCCGACGCCCCGCTGCGGGTGCTCCGTGCGGGCATCGGGGGCGTCGACCTGCGCGGTTCCCATCGACCGAGCGTGCGGGTGGCGCTGCGGCACGGCAACCGGAGCGCCTGCTTGACACCGGTTCGAACACATGTTCGCATGGGTGCATGCGATGGGACGGGCAGAAGCTGGGCACCGCCGAGGCGACCGCGCTGCCCGGTCTCGCCCTGGCTGGGCTCCAGCGCAGCGTGCGGACGCCGGAGTTCGCCGGGGTCACGTTTCACGAGGTGACGTGCAAGAGCGCGTTGAACAAGGTGCCCGAGGCGTCGCGGATGCCGTTCCGCTGGACGGTCAACCCGACGAGGGGCTGCCTTCACGGATGCTCCTACTGCTTCGCCCGCCCGACGCACGAGTACCTCGACATGGACGCCGGCCGCGACTTCGAGACGCAGATCGTCGTCAAGACGCACGTCGTCGAGGTGCTGCGGGCCGAGCTCGCCCGGCCGAGCTGGAAGCGTGAGCACGTGGCGCTCGGCACGAACACGGACCCCTACCAGCGGGTGGAGGGCCGATACCGGTTCATGCCGGGGATCATCGAGGCTCTGGCGGCGAGCGGGACGCCGCTCTCGATCCTCACCAAGGGCACGCTGCTGCGTCGGGACCTCCCGCTCCTCGCGGAGGTCGCGCGGACGGTGCCGGTCGGGATCGGCGTCTCCCTGGCCATCGGGGACGAGTCGCTGCAGCAGGCGATGGAGCCAGGGACGCCGACGCCCCGGGCGCGCCTGGATCTGATCCGCGCCATCCGGGATGCCGGGCTGCCGTGCGGCGTCATGGTCGCGCCGGTGCTGCCCTGGCTCACGGACGACCGCCGGCAGCTCGACGCCCTGCTGCGGGAGCTGGCGAGCGCCGGCGCGACAGGTGTGACTGTGCTCCCGCTGCACCTGCGGGGGCCGGTCAAGCCCCTGTTCTTCACCTGGCTGGCCGAGCACGCTCCCGCGCTGCTGCCCAGGTACCAGGAGCTGTACGGGAAGGGCGCGTACGCCCCGCGCGAGTACGCGGCGTGGCTCGACGAGCGGATCCGGCCGCTGATGGTCCGGTACGGCTTCGCCGGTCGGGGCGGCGGCCACCGGGTTACCGGGGAGGGCTCGTACCCGACGGGGAGCATCGCCGACGCCGGGCTGCCGGTTCACGAGCCGACTGTCGCGACGGCGCAGCCCGTCCTGTTCTGACGACGGGCGCAGAGCGCCGACCGCGCCTAGCGTGGCGCGGTGACGACATCGGCCTCCGGCGTGACCCGGCTCGCGTTCGACGGCCACATCGCCGGTTTCGGCACCGCGGAGGGGACCCGCGTGGTGGTCGGTCGCTGGCTCGGCTCGCCGCTCGGTCCCTTCGTCGATGTCATGGTCGAGCGCGCGGACGGCACCCGCCTGCTCCTGGCGCCTCGGGACGACGTGGGGGAGCTGGTGGCATCGGCGTACGAGTTCGACGCCGTCCACGTAGTCCCGGTCGGGCTGCGCGCCGATGAGGCCCGCCGGCGGTGGCGCCTGCGCGCCGGACCCCTGACCGCGGACATCGGCATCGGGCCCCGCACGGGCATCGGCCGCCTGCTCGTCGTCGTCCCGCGGCACGAGAAGGTCGCGCCCCTCGTCGCCACCGCCGTGGATCCCTTCGCCCAGGTGCTCCTGGACGGTGTCCGCACCCGTGGCACCACGGGTCGGGGGTATCGCGAGTGGTACACCGCGACCGACCAGCACGCGATCACGGCGGTCCGGGCACTCTGGGGCTCGGCGGACCTCGGGGCACTGGCGTCCGTCGTGCCGGCGGTGCGTTTCGGGTTCTCCTCGGTCCCGACGGCGCCTAGCGTGACCCGCGTGCGCACGACCATCGAACTGACGGCGGACCCCTCACCGCACGGGCACTAAGATCGTGCGGGCGTCCGACGGGCGCTCCCACCCTCGACCCCGAAGGACCCTCCGTGCTCCGCACCCACACGGCCGGCTCGCTGCGAGCCGAGCACATCGGTACCACCGTCACCCTCACGGGCTGGGTGGACCGGCGGCGCGATCACGGTGGGGTCGCGTTCGTGGACCTGCGGGACGCCTCGGGCATCGCCCAGGTCGTCGTCCGCGACGAGGCCGTGGCGCACGGGTTGCGCGCGGAGTACGTGCTGCAGGTGACGGGCGAGGTCGGCCGTCGGCCCGCGGGCAACGAGAACCCCAACCTCGCGACCGGTGAGGTCGAGCTCGTCGCCACCGACGTCGTGGTGCTCAACGAGTCCGAGCCGCTCCCGTTCCAGGTCTCGTCGTCCCTCGACGAGGTCGTCGGCGAGGAGGCTCGCCTCAAGTACCGCTACCTCGACCTGCGCCGGCCGGCCCCCGCCCGCGCGATGCGCCTGCGCGCCAAGGCCAACCAGGCCGCCCGTCGCGTGCTCGACGCGCAGGACTTCGTCGAGGTCGAGACCCCGACGCTGACGCGCTCGACGCCCGAGGGCGCCCGCGACTTCCTGGTGCCCGCGCGGCTGGCGCCCGGGTCCTGGTACGCCCTGCCGCAGTCGCCGCAGCTGTTCAAGCAGCTGCTGATGGTCGGCGGGCTCGAGCGGTACTACCAGATCGCCCGCTGCTACCGCGACGAGGACTTCCGCGCGGACCGTCAGCCGGAGTTCACGCAGCTCGACGTCGAGATGAGCTTTGTCGAGCAGGACGACGTGATCGCCCTCGGCGAGCAGATCCTCGTCGCGCTGTGGGACCTCATCGGGGTGACCGTCCCGACGCCGATCCCGCGCATCACGTTCGCGGAGTCGATGGCGCGCTACGGCAACGACAAGCCCGACCTCCGGTTCGGGCTCGAGCTGGTCGAGCTGACGTCGTTCTTCGCCGACACGCCGTTCCGTGTGTTCCAGGCGCCGTACGTCGGCGCCGTCGTGCAGCCGGGCGGCGGCTCGACGCCCCGCCGCGGGTTCGACGCGTGGCAGGAGTGGGCCAAGCAGCGCGGCGCCAAGGGCCTTGCGTACGTCACGGTCGGCGAGGACGGCGAGCTCGGCGGCCCGGTGGCCAAGAACATCTCCGAGGCCGAGCGTGCGGGCCTCGTGGCCGCCGTGGGCGCCAGCCCTGGCGACGCGGTCTTCTTCGCTGCGGGGCCGATCAACGACGCCCGCGCCCTCCTCGGCGCAGCGCGGCTCGAGATCGGCCGCCGCGGCGGGCTGATCGACGAGAACGAGTGGAAGTTCGTGTGGGTGGTCGACGCCCCGCTGTTCAAGCCCACGGGCGAGGACGACGACGTCGCGGTCGGCGAGGGTGCCTGGACGGCCGTGCACCACGCGTTCACGTCGCCGACCCCCGACTGGATCGACACGTTCGAGCAGGACCCGGGTGCCGCCCTGGCCTACGCGTACGACATCGTGTGCAACGGCAACGAGATCGGCGGCGGCTCGATCCGTATCCACCGGCGTGACGTGCAGGAGCGCGTGTTCGACGTCATGGGCATCGGGCCGGACGAGGCGCAGGAGAAGTTCGGCTTCCTGCTCAAGGCGTTCCAGTTCGGCGCGCCGCCGCACGGCGGGATCGCCTTCGGTTGGGACCGCATCCTCGCGCTGCTGACGGGCTCGGAGTCGATCCGCGACGTCATCGCGTTCCCGAAGTCGGGCGGCGGCTTCGACCCGCTGACGGCGGCGCCGGCGCCGATCACGCCGCAGCAGCGCCGCGAGGCCGGCGTGGACGCCAAGGCGAAGGTCGCGACCGAGGCCTGATGGCGGACCTGCTCGAGCGCCTCCCGCCGCGTTGGCGGGAGGACCGGATGATCGTCGGCGACCGGTCACGGTGGGACGCCGTCGAGGTGCACGGCGACGACGACGGCCTCCTGCTGGTGCTGGGCGGCCCCGAGCGCCCGACCCTCCTCGGTCGCGGCGATGCGGGCGTCGTCGACGGTCTCGTCGCCGGCCTCGACCGGGGCGCGGTCCGCTGGATGAGCGTGCCCCGCGGCTCGGCGCCGACCGCCGACACGCTCGCGCGCCTCGCGCTCGTCCCGTTCTCGCAGTGGGACTGGATGACGAGCGATGTGGCGCCGCCCGCCGTGCCGGGGGAGCGCGAGGTCCGTCGGCTGGACCCCGTCGGCGACGCGGAGGCGATCCGCGCGTGCCTGCGGGTGGCCAACCCGGGGACGTCGGCCGATCCGACCGGTCCCGACGAGCTGGGCTGGTGGGGCGTCGGCGACGGCGAGCTCGTCGGCGTCGTCGGCGCGTCCGAGCGCAGCGGTCCCGGCGACGCTCGGTCCTGGCACGTGCACGGGCTCGGCGTCCTCCCGGGCCAGCGCGGCACGGGCCTGGGCAGCGCACTCACGGCGGCGGTGACCCGGGCCGGCCTGGAGCACGGCGCGTCCTGGGTGTCGCTCGGCATGTACGCGGACAACGACGACGCGCGCCGGATCTATCACCGCCTCGGCTACCGCACCGAGGCCGAGCTGACGTCGTTCTCGCCGGCCGGCGCGGCAACGCCTCCGGACTGAGTCACCACGGCCTCGTCGGCCCGTTCTCCTGCTCGATCGACGGGTTGCCGCGGGTCTCGGGCGCCTCGTCCTCCTCGTGCGCCCAGGACCACATGCTCGGCAGGAGCTTCAGCCAGAGCAGGAGGTTGTCGGGGTCGACCACGATCCACCACTTCTCGGCGACCCAGAGGAACAGCACCGCCGTCGCGACGAGGACGGCCGTCCACAGCACGCCGATCCCCAGACACGCGAGGACGAGGACGAGAAGCAGGGGAGTGACGACGGCGACCGTCGCCGCGGTCGCGACGACGACCCGGACCGCACGCCGCGGACGCCAGTGCCACCGGACCCCGAGCACGTCCTGCCAGGTCATCGGGGGTCACTCCTCGGGCGTCGTCGCGGGATGCGCACGCTAGCAACCTCGAAGCCGGCGGGTCGTCGCGTTCACCCGTCCGCGTCTCAGTGGGTGACGGAGAGCCGGTCGTACAGCCGCCGAAGGAACGGCGGGGCCCACCAGTTGGCGCGTCCCAGGAGCGTCATCGTGGCCGGGACCAGCAGCATCCGGACCAGCGTCGCGTCGATGAGCACCGCGACCGCCAGCGAGAAGCCGACCTCCTTGATCACGAGCAGCTGGCCCGCCACGAAGCCGGCGAACACGACGATGACGATGAGCGCGGCGGACGTGATGATCCGTCCCGACCTCTGCAGGCCCAGGCGCACGGCCTGGTCGTTGGGCAGCCCGGCGTCGACAAGCTCCTTGATCCGCGACAGCAGGAAGACCTCGTAGTCCATCGCCAGGCCGAACGCGAACGCGATGACGAGCGCGATGACGTACGTCTCGATGCCGCCCGTCGGCGTGAAGTTCAGCAGCCCGGACAGGTGGCCGTCCTGGAACACCCAGACGAGCACGCCGAGGGACGCGGCCAGCGAGATCGCGTTGGTGAGCAGCGCCTTGACGGGGACGACGACCGACCCGGTCATGAGGAAGAGCAGGACCAGGCTGGTCAGCGCGACGATCGCGATCGCCCACGGCGCCCGGTCCACGACCGCGGCGGTGAAGTCGATCTGGGACGCCGCCTGCCCGGTGACCCACGTGGGGAACGGGGCGTCGAGGTCGCGGATGTCCTGGACCACGCCGCGCGCGACGGCGTCGCCGGGGTCGTCCGTGTCGGGCCGGACGCCGATCACGACGTACGACCCGGTCGGCGACGGCGGGTCGACCGACGCGACACCGTCGATGTCGTCGAGCGTGGCTGCCCACGCCGTCGCCTCGTCCAGGGAGGTCTGGGCGACCACCGTGATCGCCGGCGCCGAAGCGGCCGGGTAGTCGCGGGCCAGGGTGTCGACGAACTCGCGCTGCGTGCTGCCCGCCGGGAGCAGCTCCGTGGTCGAGTTGCGGAGCTCGAGGTGCGCCAGGGGGAGCGCGAGGATGCCGAGCACGACGAGGCAGCCGACGAGGACGAACCACGGATGGCGCTGGAYGCGCGCCGTGAGCCGGGAGAAGACGCCCTCCTCGGTCTGGACGTCGGCGGTCCGCGCCAGGAGCCCGCGCAGCCCGGGGATGCGCGCCAGGATGCTCGGCCGGATGAGGCGACGCCCGGCCAGGACGAGGAGCGCGGGGACCAGGGTCAGCGCCGTGGCGGCAGCGACCACGATGACCGCGACCCCGGCCGCGCCGAACGCCCGCAGGATGGGCGGCTGGAACACGAGGAGCCCGGCGATCGAGATGGCGACGATGAGCGCCGAGAAGGCGACCGTCCGACCCGCCGTCGCGGTCGTGCGCTCGATCGCGGTGAGCACCGCACCGTCGCCGCGCCGTCGTCGGCTCGCCTGGCCGTCGTCGTCGTCGACCAGGTGGTGCAGCTCCTCGCGGAACCGCGACACCATGAGCAGGCCCCAGTCGATCGACAGCCCCAGGCCGAGCACGGTGACGATGTTGACCACCGACGAGTCGAGGTCGAGCACGTACGAGAACGCCAGCAGCGCCGCGAGCCCGCCCGCGATCGACGCGATCGCTCCGGCCATCGGCATGGAGGCGGCGAGGAACCCCCCGAACACCAGGATCATGACCAGCAGGGCGATGGGCAGCGCGATGGCCTCGCCGGTGCGCAGGTCGGTCTCCACCTGCGCCGTGATGGCCTCGACGATGAGCGTGGTCCCGCCGACGATCCCGGTGACGCCCGGGGCGACGACCTCGAGGTCGGTGGGGATCTCCCGCAGGCGTTGCTCGACGTCGTCGAGCGCGGCCTGCTGGTCCTCCGCGGACAGGTCGGGCTCGAGCTCGACCACCACGAGGAAGCCGTCGCCGTCCTGCGCGACGAGAGGCGCGGCGGCGGGGTTCGCGGCGCCGTCCGGCAGCMCGAGGGGGTCGATCACGGAGACGACGCCGTCGATCGCCGCGAGCTCCTCCCGGGCCGGGGCGAGCGCCGTGGCCACGTCGGGGTCGGCGGGGTCGACGCCCTCGAGGACGAGCGTCAGCGACGGCCCGCTCTCGTCCGCGTCCTCGAGGATCTGCCGGCCCTCGGCACTCTCGGAGCCGGGGACCCCCGGTGCGCCCGTGCTCAGCCGGTCGAAGAGGCTCTCGCCGTGGACCCCGAGCACGGCCAGCCCGTACCCGAGCACGGCGAGCACCAACCACGCGACGACGGTGAGGCGTGGATGGTGGGCGACGGCGCGACCGACTCGGGCGAACACGCGGGCCATCGTCGCAGGTGGAACGGCCGTCGCGCACACGGTGGCTCTCGGATGTGGGTTCGCGTGCGTACCCTGCCCGCATGGACCTGTTCGATGCGGTCACGTCGACGGCCACGGGTCTGCCCGCCGTCGGGGCCGGTGCGCCGCTCGCCGTCCGCATGCGGCCGCGGGAGCTGGGCGAGGTCGCCGGGCAGGAGCACCTGCTGGTCGCCGGCTCGCCGCTGCGCCGTCTGGTGGAGCCGGCGAACGAGGCCGCCCGTCGGGCCGCGCCCACCTCGGTGGTGCTCTGGGGTCCGCCGGGCACGGGCAAGACCACCCTCGCGTACCTCATCGCCGCGACGTCCGGCCGCCGGTTCGTCGAGCTCTCCGCGGTGACCGCAGGGGTCAAGGACGTGCGCGCGGTCATCGAGGACGCCCGCCGCCGCCTGGCCACCGACGGCACCGAGACGGTCCTGTTCATCGACGAGGTGCACCGGTTCACCAAGGCCCAGCAGGACGCCCTGCTGCCCAGCGTGGAGAACCGCTGGGTCACCCTCGTGGCGGCGACGACGGAGAACCCGTCGTTCTCGGTCAACTCGCCCCTGCTGTCCCGGTCGCTGCTGCTCACGCTGCAGCCGCTCGACACGGACGACGTGCGGCGCCTGGTCCGCCGGGCGGTCGAGGACGAGCGGGGCCTCGGTGGGGCGATCACGCTGTCCGACGACGCCGAGGACCACCTGCTGCGCCTGGCGGGCGGGGACGCGCGCAAGGCGCTCACCATCCTCGAGGCCGCGGCGGGGTCGGCGCTCTCGGAAGACGGCGCGGCACCGCCCGTCCTGGTCGACCTGGCCACGATGGAGCGCGCGATCGACGTCGCCGCCGTGCGCTACGACCGCGACGGCGACCAGCACTACGACGTGATCAGCGCGTTCATCAAGTCGGTGCGCGGCTCCGACGTCGACGCGTCCCTGCACTACCTGGCACGGATGATCGCGGCGGGCGAGGATCCCCGGTTCATCGCCCGTCGGATCGTCATCTCCGCGGCGGAGGACGTCGGCATGGCGGACCCGAGCGCCCTGCAGACGGCGGTCGCGGCCGCGCAGGCCGTCGCCCTCATCGGCATGCCGGAGGCGCGGATCATCCTGGCCGAGGCCGTGGTCCACCTGGCGACGGCGCCGAAGTCGAACGCTGCCTACCTTGGCATCGACCGCGCGCTGGCCGACGTCCGCGCGGGCCGCATCGGCTCCGTCCCGGCGCACCTGCGTGACGCGCACTACGCGGGCGCCAAGGTGCTGGGCCACGGGACGTCGTACGTGTACGCGCACGACCAGCCGCACGCCGTCGCCGCCCAGCAGTACCTGCCGGACGAGCTGCAGGGCACCCGGTACTACGAGCCGAGCGACCGCGGCTATGAGCGCCAGGTCACCGAACGGCTGGACCGCATCCGCGCGATCCTGGATGACCAGGCCTGATTCTCCGGATCAGGCCGTCGCAGGGTAGAGTGTCGAGGTCGTCCGCGGGAAGGGTGTGCACTCACGCCCCCGCTCGGACGGCCACCTGGGGCCTTAGCCAGCGTCGAGAACAGACGCGACGCATCCACGGTCGGCCCCACGCCCGGCGGAACATCTCCGTCTCCGGGTGTGACGTCTACAACGACAGGAAGTAACTCTGTGAGCAGCGTGACCCGCTCGCGTCGCCAGGTGCGCCTTTCCCGCGCCCTCGGCCTCGCGCTGACGCCCAAGGCCGTCAAGCACTTCGAGAAGCGGCCGTACCCCCCCGGCGAGCACGGCCGTGCGCGTCGTCGCACCGAGTCGGACTACGCGGTCCGCCTCCGCGAGAAGCAGCGTCTCCGCGCCCAGTACGCCCTGCGCGAGAAGCAGATGGCTCGTGCGTACGAGGATGCCCGCAAGGCCCCGGGCCTGACCGGTGAGGCGCTCGTCGAGAACCTCGAGACCCGCCTGGACGCGCTCGTCCTGCGCTCGGGCTTCGCCCGCACCATCCTGCAGGCGCGCCAGGTCGTCGTGCACCGTCACGTGCTCGTCGACGGCAAGATCGTGGACCGTCCCTCCTTCCGCGTGAAGCCGGGCCAGACGCTCCAGGTCAAGCCGAAGAGCCAGGCCACCGTGCCGTTCCAGGTCGCCGCCGCCGGTGCCCACCGCGACGTCCTCCCGGCCGTCCCGGGCTACCTCGACGTCCAGCTCGAGAAGCTGAGCTCCGTCCTGGTCCGCCACCCCAAGCGCGCCGAGATCCCCGTGACGTGCGAGGTCCAGCTGGTCGTCGAGTACTACGCCCGCTGATCTGATCTCCTCCCGGACGCCCCGCCGCGCACCTGCGCTGCGGGGCGTCCGTGCGTCCGGGGACGGGTAGGGTTTCCGCGGGGTCGAGGACCCCAGGACCAGGAGGCTGGACATGTCGGTGGGTGACGTCGCGGGTCTGATCGCCGCGATCGCGTTCGTGCTGCTCGTGGGCTTCTTGGCGGTGCCGCTGATCAAGCTGGGGCACGTGCTGGACGAGACGCGGACGTCGGTCAAGGAGATCACCGACCACACGGTGCCGGTGCTCGACGAGACCGCCACGCTGGTCGCGTCCTCGAACACGCAGCTCGTGAACATCGACACGGTCACGACGGCCGCCGCGCAGGTGTCGGAGAATGTCTCGGCCCTCACGTCGCTGTTCGCCGCGACGGTCGGCTCGCCGCTGATCAAGGTCGCTGCGTTCTCGTACGGGGTGCGCCGGGCACTGTCCGGCCTCGCGGCGAGCTCGCGCCGGAGCCGATGATGGCGCGCCGCCTCACCTGGCTCGCGCTGGGCGTCGTCGTCACCGTGATCGTGATCCGCAAGGGGCGCACGATCGTCGACACGTACCTGCCCGCCGGCACCGGCGAGACGCTCGACGGGGTGCAGCGCGTCTCGCACGCCGTGGCCACGCTCAAGAGCGAGTTCCTCGCCGGGATGGCCGAGCGGGAGCAGCAGCTGCGGCACGACCTGGTGGGCGACGTCGACGTCGAGGCGTTGAAGGCCGAGCGGCCCGAGCGCACCGAGAACCTGAAGCGCGCATGGTCCACCGCCCGTCATCGCGACCCCGACTGGGCCGGTCCGACCGAGGACCCCGACGACGACGACGGCTACACCTTCTTCTAGGCACTACCCCTACACAGATTGACGACGAGGACACGATGCGTACCGCCGAGATCCGCCAGCGCTGGCTCGACTACTTCGAGGGCAACGGCCACGCCGTCGTGCCGTCCGCCTCGCTGATCTCGCCCGACCCCTCGACCCTGTTCGTCATCGCCGGCATGGTCCCGTTCATCCCGTACATGCTCGGCGAGCAGACCCCGCCGTGGCCGCGCGCGACCAGCGTGCAGAAATGCGTGCGCACCCTCGACATCGAGGAGGTCGGCAAGACCACCCGGCACGGCACGTTCTTCCAGATGAACGGCAACTTCTCGTTCGGGGACTACTTCAAGGAAGGCGCGATCACCTACGCCTGGGAGCTGGTCACCGGGTCGCGGGAGACGGGCGGCTTCGGCTTCGACCCCGACACCATCTGGGTCACGGTCTTCCACGACGACGACGAGGCGGCGGCGCTCTGGAAGCAGATCGCGGGCCTGCCCGACGAGCGCATCCAGCGCCGGGGCTGGAAGGACAACTTCTGGTCCACCGGTGCGCGCGGGCCGTCGGGTCCGTGCTCCGAGATCTACGTCGACCGCGGGCCGGAGTTCGGCGCCGAGGGCGGTCCGGTCGTCGACGAGGACCGCTACCTCGAGATCTGGAACCTCGTCTTCATGCAGTACGAGCGGGGTGACGGGGGCGGCAAGGAGAACTTCCCGATCCTCGGTGACCTCAAGCAGAAGAACATCGACACCGGCATGGGTCTCGAGCGCGTCGCGTACCTGCTGCAGGGCGTCGACAACCTGTACGAGATCGACGAGGTCTTCCCGGTCATCGGGGGAGCGCAGGAGCTGTCCGGCAAGCGGTACGGCGCGTCCCACGACGACGACGTCCGCATGCGGGTCGTCGCGGACCACGTGCGCAGCGCCCTCATGCTCATGGGCGACGGCGTCACGCCCTCCAACGAGGGCCGCGGCTACGTGCTGCGCCGGCTCCTGCGCCGGTCCATCCGCGCGATGCGCCTGCTCGGCGTCGAGGACCTCGCGCTGCCCACGCTGCTCCCGCTGAGCAAGGACGCGATGAGCCCGTCCTACCCGGAGCTCGCGACGAACTTCGAGCGGATCAGCCAGGTCGCGTACGCGGAGGAGGACACGTTCCGCCGCACGCTCGCGGCGGGCACGACGATCCTCGACACCGCGGTGCAGACCATCAAGAAGCAGGCGAGCGCGGCGCTCACCGGCGCGCAGGCGTTCCAGCTGCACGACACCTACGGCTTTCCGATCGACCTCACGTTGGAGATGGCAGCGGAGCAGGGCGTCACGGTCGACGAGACGGCGTTTCGCAGCCTGATGAAGGAGCAGCGCGACCGGGCGCGGGCGGACGCGCTCGCCAAGCGCGCGGGCCGCGCGGACAACGCCGCGTACCAAGACCTGCACAGCACGCTGAGCAGCGAGAACGCCAAACCCGTCGAGTTCATCGGCTACACCGATGCGACGTCCCGGTCACGCGTCGTCGGCCTGCTCGTCGACGGCGTTCCCGCTCCCGCGGCGACCGCGCCGGCGGACGTCGAGATCGTGCTCGACGTGACGCCGTTCTACGCGGAGTCGGGCGGCCAGCTGGCCGACACGGGCGTGATCGTGCTCGACGGCGGCGCGCGCATCGAGGTCGACGACGTGCAGGCTCCGGTCAAGGGCCTGTCCGTGCACCACGGGCGCCTGGTCGACGGCACCGTCACCTTCGGTGAGTCCGGCACGGCGACCATCGACGTCGACCGCCGTCGGGCGATCGCGCGCGCCCACACGGCGACGCACCTCGTGCACAAGGCGCTGCACGAGTCCATCGGGGAGAACGCGACGCAGGCGGGCTCGCTCAACGCGCCCAGCCGGCTGCGTTTCGACTTCCGCTCGCCGTCGGCCACCCCGTCGGAGGTCGTCGCGGAGATCGAGGCGCGCGTCAACGAGCGGCTCCAGGACGACCTCGAGATCACCGACTCCGTGATGAACATCGACGAGGCCCGCGGAAAGGGCGCGATGGCCCTGTTCGGCGAGAAGTACGGCAACGAGGTCCGCGTCGTCGACATCGGCGACGGCTGGTCGCTGGAGCTGTGCGCGGGCACGCACGTCAAGCGGTCCGGCGAGCTCGGGCTCGTCACCCTCCTGTCCGAGTCGGCGATCGGTTCGGGTGTGCGGCGTGTCGACGCGCTTGTGGGCGCCGGCGCGTACGGGTACCAGGCGAAGGAGCGCGCGCTCGTCGGGCAGCTCTCCGGCCTGCTCGGCGCACGTCCCGACGAGCTGTCCGAGCGCGTGTCGGGGCTGCTGACCCGGCTCAAGGAGTCGGAGAAGGAGCTGGCGACGCTGCGGCAGGCCACCCTGCTCGCGCAGGCGGGCTCGCTCGCCGCGGGCGCGGCGACCGTGGGGGAGACCCGCGTGGTCACGCACGACGCGGGCGAGGTGGGCGGCGACGAGCTGCGCACGCTCGTGCTCGACGTGCGGTCGCGGCTCGGCGAGTCGGCGCCCGCGGTCGTCGCCATCGGCGGCGTCAGCAAGGGTCGTCCGGTCGTCGTCGTCGCGACGAATGCCGCCGCGCGCGAGCGCGGGATCCGGGCCGGAGCGCTCGTGCGCACGGCCTCGACCATCCTCGGCGGCGGTGGCGGCGGGAAGGACGATCTCGCCCAGGGCGGCGGCACGGACCCCGCACGGCTGGCGGAGGCGCTGTCCGCCGTCAGCGCGGCGGCGAACGGCTGACGTGACCGGCGGGACTGCGTCCGACGGCGAGGTCGTCCGCGGCCGGCGCCTCGGGATCGACGTCGGCTCGGTACGCGTCGGGCTCGCGACGAGCGACCCGGACGGGCTGATCGCCACCCCGGTGGCCACCCTGGCGCGCGCCGCGAGCAAGAAGGGCCGGCTCCCCGCCGACCTCGCGGAGGTGGTGCGCGAGGCGCACGAGCGAGGTGTGGGTGTTGTGTACGTCGGGCTTCCCGTACACCTGTCGGGGACCGAAGGCTCAGCATCGGAGGCCGCGCGCGCGTACGCTGTCCAACTGGCGCAGGCCATCGCACCGGCCGAGGTGCGGTTGGTCGACGAGCGGATGAGCACGGTGTCCGCCCATCACGCGCTGCATGCGTCCGGCCGATCCGGACGCAGCCACCGTCAGGTTGTCGACCAGGCGGCCGCGGTGGTGATCTTGCAGTCCGCGCTGGACGCGGAGCGTGCGTCGGGGCGACGTCCCGGAGAGCGGGTCGTGGCGGACCCAGCGAAGCACGGTCCGGTGGCGCGCGGGGGGGCTGCGGGCGACGCACGGACGACGGTGGAGTGACGCGCACGTGACCAACAGCCAGACTGACCGCTGGGCCCCTGCAGAACGGAGTGACGAGGTGAGCGACCTGTTCGGTGGCGACACTCGCGTCGCCCCTGTCGAGCACAAGTCCTCGCGCGCCCGTGGCCGTGCCAAGGARCAGCGCGAGCGCAAGCGTCGTCGTCGACGCTCGATCTGGGTCCTCGTCGTCGCCGTCCTCATGGTCGTCGGCGCGGGATATGTCGTGGTCGAGCTCATGGGCGGCATGTTCGGCGGCGGCACGAGCGCTGGCGGCAATGTCGAGGACTACTCCGGCGTAGGGCACGGCAGCGTCGACGTCGTCATCAAGCCCGGGGACACCGGCGCCCAGATGGCGACCGCGATGGTCGACGCGGGCGTCGTCGCCAGCACCAAGGCGTTCAACACGGCCTTCGCCGCCAACCCCCAGGCGAGCTCGATCCAGCCCGGGACCTACCGGATGCTCCTCGAGATGAAGGCCTCGGACGCCGTCACCGCGCTGCTCAACCCGTCGAGCCGCGTCTCCTTCAAGGTCACCGTCCCCGAGGGCCTGACGCGCGACCAGATCGTCGCCAAGATCAACGAGAAGACCCTGATCCCGGTCGACGACCTCAACGCCGCGCTGGCGGACCCGGCAGCCATCGGCCTGCCGGCCGAGGCGAACGGCAACACCGAGGGCTGGCTCTTCCCGGCGACCTACGACGTCGAGCCCGGCGCGACCGCCGCGAGCGTCCTCACGCAGATGACCGCACAGACCGTGGCCGTCCTGACGCAGAAGGGCATCCCGCAGGACCAGTGGGAGACGGTGCTCAACAAGGCGTCGCTGGTCGAGCGCGAGGCGCGCCTGCCCGAGGACCGGCCGAAGGTCGCGCGCGCGATCGAGAACCGGCTCGAGAAGGAGATGCCGCTCGACATCGACTCGTCGGTGGCGTACGGCCTCAACAAGCCGGGTACCGGCGTGACCACCGCGGACACGCAGGACGCGAGCAACGCGTACAACACGTACAAGAACCTGGGTCTGCCGCCCACGCCGATCGCGTCGCCCGGGCTCGCGTCGATCGAGGCGGTCCTGTCGCCGGCCGAGGGTGACTGGCTCTTCTGGGTCACCGTCAACCTCGACACGGGCGAGACGCTCTTCGCGAACAACCTGGCGGACCACCAGGCCAACGTGCAGAAGCTCCGCGAGTGGCAGGCGGCGAACGGGAAGTGACGCACCCCGCCGCCCGACGGGCGGCGGTGCTGGGGCACCCGGTGGCGCACTCGCTGTCACCGACGCTGCACCGCGCCGCCTACGAGGCCCTCGGGCTGACCGGCTGGAGCTACGACGCGGTCGACGTGACGTCGGACGACCTCGCCTCTTTCGTCGGTTCTCTCGATTCCACGTGGGCTGGGCTCAGCCTCACCATGCCCCTCAAGCAGACCGTCATCCCGCTGCTCGACCATGTCGAGCCGCTGGCCGAGGTGGTCGGGGCCGTCAACACCGTGCTGGTGCAGGGGTGGTCCCTGATCGGGGCGAACACCGACGTCCACGGAATCGTCGCGGCGCTGGGTCTGGCGTCGGTTGGTTCTGCTGCGGTGCTCGGCGCCGGCGCGACGGCTTCGTCCACGCTCGCAGCGCTCGCCCAGTTGGGCTGCACGTCGCCCGTGGTCTACGTGCGCTCGGTCGCGCGAGCCGGTGGGCTCATGCGCGCGGCGCACCGGATGGGCGTGACGCCGGTGTACCGCACGTTGGATTTGGCGCCCGCCGAGATCGGTCGGGTCGACGTCGTCGTCTCGACGCTGCCGCCTTTCGCGGCGGACTCCCTCGCCGCCCTGTTGTCTTCCGCTGACGGCGTGCTGCTGGACGTCGCGTACGACCCACGCCCCACCGCGTTGTCCGTCGCCTGGGCGGCGCTCGGCGGAGCGGTGGTCGGCGGCGAGCAGATGCTGCTGCACCAGGCCGCGGAGCAGGTCCGGTTGATGACGGGCCACCCCGCACCGCTCGCCGCCATGGCCGACGCGCTCGACCGCAAACTCACCGCCTGAGTCGCTCACGCACGTCGCTGTACCTGCCGATTGACCTCTGGAGACACCCGTGCGGCCATGACCGGCCGCCGGCTCGACGGAGGGACGCGCGTGAAGCAGCTCGGGGAGATCCTGCTCGACGACGGCCTCGTCACGGAGGCGCAGCTGCTCGCTGCCCTGGACGAGACCATGGCCCGCGGTTCGTCGCTGGGCCGTACCCTGGTGGAGCTCGGTGTGCTCACCGAGGGGCAGCTGGTCAAGGCACTCGCCAACCAGGTCGGCATGGCTTTCGTCGACCTCGACGACTACCCGGTGGACCGCGCTGCGGTGAGTCTCGTGCCCAGCGCCCTGTGCCGGCGGCACTCGGTCCTTCCCGTCGGTCTCGAGGGTGGGTCGATCGTCCTCGCAACTTCCGATCCCGGCAACGTCATGGCCGTCGACGACGTCCGGTCCATGTCCGGAATGACGGTCATCCCGGTGATCGCCACCCACGACAACCTGCTGCGTGCCATCGACAGGTTCTGTCGCGCCGACGACGAGATGGAAGACCTCTCGCAGGCGTTCGAGGACGCCGAAGAGGAGACCGACACCGACCTGTCCAAGATGGCGGAGATCGGCAACGACGACGCGCCGATCGTGCGGTTCGTCAACCTCCTGGTCACCCAGGCGATCACCGACCGCGCGTCCGACATCCACATCGAGCCGTCGGAGCACGACCTGCGCGTGCGGTACCGGATCGACGGCGTGCTGCACGAGACGCAGCGGGCGCCGAAGCAGATCACCGGCGGCGTGATCAGCCGGGTGAAGATCATGAGTGACATCGACATCGCCGAGCGCCGCAAGCCGCAGGACGGCCGCATGTCCGTGGTGCACAACGGACGCAAGATCGACCTGCGCGTGGCCACGCTACCCACGGTGTGGGGCGAGAAGATCGTCATGCGAATCCTGGACAACTCCACGGCCAGCCTCGACCTTCGGGACCTGTCCTTTCTGGACTCGAACTACGAGGTTTACCGGGAGGCCTACTCCAAGCCGTACGGGATGATCCTGGTCACCGGGCCGACCGGTTCGGGCAAGTCGACCACGCTGTACGCCACGCTGAACGCGGTGTCCAAGCCGGAGATCAACGTGATCACGGTCGAGGATCCCGTCGAGTACCGGCTGGCGGGGATCAACCAGGTGCAGGTCAACGTCAAGGCAGGACTCACGTTCGCGGGTGCTCTGCGCTCGATCCTGCGGTCCGACCCMGACGTGGTGCTGCTCGGTGAGATCCGCGACCACGAGACCGCGCAGATCGCAATCGAGGCGGCACTCACCGGTCACCTGGTTCTGTCGACGCTGCACACCAACGACGCGCCTTCGGCGGTCACGCGCCTGACCGAGATGGGGATCGAACCCTTCCTCGTCGGCTCCGCGCTCGACTGCGTGGTGGCCCAGCGCCTGGCGCGGCGGCTGTGCGGCAAGTGCAAGGTCGCCTATCAGCCATCGCCCGAGGAGATGGCCAGCGCACGGTTCCCGTGGATGCCGGGCGAGCCGATCCCCGAGCTGTTCCGCCCCGGCGGCTGCGTGACGTGCTCGAAGACCGGGTACCGCGGCCGCCTCGCGCTGCACGAGGTGATGAGCGTGACCGAGGACATCGAGCGCCACGCCGTCGCGCACTCCTCGAGTGCGGACATCTCTGCTACCGCCATCAAGCAGGGCATGATCCCGCTGCGCGACGACGGCTGGCAGAAGGTAGCGCTCGGTCAGACCTCGATCGAGGAGATCCTGCGCGTCGTCGTGTAGGTGGACTGACCTGCATCGCCGCCTCAAGTCGGGCATCGGCGCGGCCGATGAACGTCAGAGCGAACTGCCGGTTCCGGCACGTCCGTGCCGGTCGCATCCGGGTGACCACGTGGAGGGAATGACGTGAGCGAGTCCTACCAGCTCCCTGCGGGGGAGCCACAGCGGCCGCTGCCGCCGTACCGTCCGGTCGGCCCTCAGGCGAGTGCGTCGCCGATGTCGCCCGGGCAGCCGACGCATCCCGGCGCCGCTGCCATGTTCTCCCCGATCCCGTCGCAGAGCACCGCAGCGCCGGCGCCGCGCCAGCCGATCGCGCCGACGGTCCCGACGGCTCCTGCCGCGGCGTACCAGGGACCGACGGTGCCGCCGGCCTACATGGCCGCGCCGTCGCAGACGACGTTCGTGCCGCAGGGCGGGGGTGTGGCGCCGATGGGCGCGACCCAGGTGTTCATGCCGGCCCCGGCCGTCGTAGCGCCAGAGCCCGTGCAGGCACCGCAGCCACCCGCGGGGCGCCCGTCTGCGCCGGCCGCGACGACACGGGACCGTGGTCCACGCCGCGGGATGGGTGAGGAGAAGCAGGAGGGTGACCTCCCGATCGACGAGATCCTGACGGAGATGGTGCGCGCCGGCGCGTCGGACGTGCACCTCACCACCGGCACGACGCCCATGGTCCGGGTGAACGGCTCGCTGCGGGCGCTCGAAGGCTTCGGACAGGTCCAGCCCGAAGGTCTGCGCCGGACGCTCTACGCGTTCCTCACGCAGAAGCAGCGCGAGAAGTTCGAGACGAACCTCGAGCTCGACCTGTCGTACTCCGTCCGCGGCCTTGCGCGCTTCCGCGTGAACATCTACCAGCAGCGGGAGTCCATCGGCGCGGCGTTCCGCGTGATCCCCTACGAGATCAAGCCGCTCGAGGCGCTCGGGGTCCCGGCAGTGGTGGGCACGTTCGCTGGCCTGCCCCGCGGTCTGGTGCTCGTCACGGGCCCCACCGGTTCGGGCAAGTCCACGACACTGGCCTCGATCGTCGACCTCGCGAACCGCACGCGCGAGGACCACATCATGACCGTCGAGGACCCGATCGAGTTCCTCCACCGGCACAAGAAGTGCGTGGTCAACCAGCGCGAGGTCGGCCAGGACACGCACTCCTTCGCGAATGCGCTCAAGCACGTGCTGCGGCAGGACCCCGACATCATCCTGGTCGGCGAGATGCGCGACCTCGAGACGATCTCCGTCGCTCTGACGGCCGCCGAGACCGGTCACCTGGTCTTCGCCACGCTGCACACCCAGGACGCCGCGCAGACCATCGACCGCATCATCGATGTCTTCCCGTCGCACCAGCAGGCACAGGTCCGCACCCAGCTGGCGGGCGCGATCCAGGGTGTCGTCTGCCAGACGCTGTGCAAGCGCTCCGACGCACCCGGCCGTGCCGTGGCGACCGAGGTCATGGTCGCCACGCCGGCCATCCGAAACCTCATCCGCGAGGGCAAGACGCACCAGATCTACTCGGCCATGCAGGCCGGCGCGAAGCAGGGGATGCACACGCTCGACCAGCACCTCGCCGAGCTGGTCAAGACGGGCAAGATCACCTACGAGGTCGGCCTGGAGAAGTGCCACCACCTCGAGGACTTCAACCGGCTGACGGGCAGGTTCTCGGGGCAGGCGCAGGGCAGCACCGGGATGGGAGACGCGATGACCATGGGCAACGGCGCCGGCATCGGCGGGGTGCTCTGATGGCCGCTGAGGCCAGGACGTTCGAGTACGCGGTCCGGGACAAGGCCGGCAAGTTGGTCAAGGGGCGGGTCGAGGCGCCGAACCAGGTGGCCGTGGCCAACCGGCTGCGCGAGATGGGCCTCGCCGCGGTGTCGATCTCCGAGGTCAACACCGGTGGCCTCAACTCGGAGATCAACATCCCCGGCTTCAGCAACCGGATCTCGCTGAAGGACCTGGCCATCATGGCGCGCCAGCTTGCGACCATGATCGACTCGGGCCTGTCGCTCATCCGCGCCCTCAGCATCCTCGCGGAACAGACCGAGTCGAAGCCGCTCGCCAAGGTCGTCGGTCAGGTCCGCTCCGACGTCGAGGTCGGCTCGGCGTTCTCGGTCGCGCTGGCGAAGCACGCCGATGTCTTCCCGCCCCTGATGATCAACATGGTCAAGGCCGGCGAGGTGGGCGGGTTCCTGGACCAGGTCCTGGTGTCGGTGGCCGAGAACTTCGAGGCGGAGGTCAAGCTCCGCGGCAAGGTGAAGTCGGCGATGACCTACCCGGTCGTGGTCTTCGTCGTGGCGATTCTCGCCGTCACGGGCATGTTGCTGTTCATCGTGCCCGTGTTCGCCGGCATGTTCTCGAGCTTGGGCGGGACCCTCCCGCTGCCCACCCGGATCCTCATGACGGCGTCGAGCATCCTCAAGGTGACGATCATCCCGACGGTCGTCGTGCTCATCGCGTTCGCGGTGTGGTGGGGCCGGCACAAGAACGACAAGGCCGTCCGCCAGGCCGTCGACCCGTGGAAGCTGAAGGTCCCGGTCTTCGGCAACCTGTTCCGCAAGATCGCGGTGTCCCGGTTCACCCGCAACTTCGGCACCATGATCCACGCCGGCGTCCCGATCCTGCAGGCCCTCGATATCGTCGGGGAGACCAGCGGGAACCTCGTGATCGAGAAGGCCGCCAAGGCCGTCCAGGAGTCCGTGCGGCGCGGCGAGTCGCTATCCGGGCCGCTGGCGCATCACAGCGTCTTCCCGCCGATGGTGGTGCAGATGATGGCCGTCGGTGAGGACACCGGTGCCCTGGACACGATGCTGGGCAAGATCGCGGACTTCTACGACGACGAGGTTGAAGCGACCACGGAGCAGCTCACGAGCCTCATCGAGCCCCTCATGATCGTGGTCATCGGCGCGATCATCGGTGCGATGGTCATTGCGATGTACATGCCGATCTTCGGCATCTTCAACCTCATTCAGTAGGCAATTTCCCCGCAGCGCGCCCCGCGCATTGCTCCGCACGGGTGATTGCCACGGAAAGTTCGCGAGCGGCTCAAGCGTTGCAGGTCAGGCGCCGATAGACCGGGAGTAGCACCGAACCGGTTTTAACCGGACTGGATTTGACAACGAACATCCACCCAGACTCAGGGAGCAGACAATGATCGCTCGTGTGCAGAAGTCGATGAACGAGAAGGACAAGGGTTTCACCCTTATCGAGCTCCTCGTCGTCATCATCATCATCGGCATTCTCTCGGCCATCGCCATCCCGGTGTTCCTCAACCAGCGCAAGAAGGCGGTCGACGCGTCGATCAAGTCCGACCTGCGCACGGTCGCCGAGGAGGTCGAGACGTACTACACCGACCACCAGGAGTACCCGGCCACGGTCGCTGACTCGACCAACCCGACCACCGGCCCGAACAAGATCGACGTGAACGGGGCGACGGAGGACGGCGACATCACCCTGAGCAAGGGGAACGTCGTCACGTACAAGCTGGACGGCACCGGCGAGTCGTACGTCCTCACCGGCACGAACGAGAAGGCGACCGCCAACGGGACTGACGGCCACTTCGAGTACAACAGCGCCGAGGGCGGCCTGAACCCGGAGATGGTGAAGACCACGACCCCGGCGCCGTGATCTCGTAGCGCACACGAAGGCGTGGTCCGTGAGCCGGTCTCGGTTCACGGACCACGCCTTCTGCAAGTCGCCGGCCCGATCGGCGCACTAGAGGGGTCTCGGCGAGCGAACGGACGGCAGCCATGTATCACAGCGCGCACGACCGCCGACAGCGCGGCTTCACACTCGTGGAACTTCTCGTCGTGATCGCCATCATCGGGCTCTTGTCCGCGATCGCGATCCCGTCCTTCCTCAACCAGCGCAAGAAGGCGTACGACGCCTCGATCCAGTCGGACCTGCACACGGTGGCTGTGGAGCTCGAGAGCGTCCAGGCCGAGCTCCACGACTACTACACCGTGACGGGCACGCCCGGCTCCGTGTCGATCGACACCCCGACGCCGCGTTCAGTGCGGGTCAGCAAGGGCAACGACATCGACGGCGCCCTGACGGACGACGGCCTCGGGTACTGCATCGTCGGGCACAACGAGAAGGCGTCGCGCGACTACTACATCAGCAGTGTCCAGGGTGGCCCCAGCGAGACCCCCTGCTGAGCAGAAGATCGACGAGGAGACACGGATGAACGCCAAGGTGCACCGCTTGCGCCGCGCTGCCGCGTCTGACGCGGGCTTCACGCTCATGGAGGTGACCGTCTCGCTCGCGCTCCTGGCCATCGTCGCGGCGGCCTCCCTCACGTTCTTCGTGAAGGGCACCCGGACGGTCACCACGCAGCAGCGTCAGCAGAACGCCGTCACGGTCGCCAACGAGTCGATGGAGCTGGCGTTCGCGCGCATCCCGACGGCGTCGGCGTCCGGCACGTCTGGCCTCGTGACCGGGCGGACGAAGGCCGAGGTCGACGCCGCGTGGGCAGCTTCCGCCGGCGCGGTCGGCGTGGCCGATACCTACTCCGACTGGGACCAGGCCACCCTGCCGGCCCCGTTGCTCGGGACCGACGACGACGCGGTGCCCCTGACCGACGCGGTGAGGAAATCGAGCATCGACTACGCCGTGACGACGCTCATCGGCACCTGCTACCGGGCGAAGAACACCGCGGACGGCGAGTGCACCAAGGCCGGCGGCAGCGCGACCGGGGTGGCGGACGGATCCCACCTGCGCATCATGCGGACGATCGTCGTGGTCACGTGGCCGGACATCACGGGCACGTGCGGCGGCAGCTGCCAGTACAGCATCGCGTCTCTCACTGACCCGAACACGGACCTCGAGTGGAACAACACGTCGCGCCTCGTGGCCGCGGACGACGCCAAGATCGTCAACGCCGGCGATACGACCAGCGTCGTGATCGACGTCCTGGACAATGACACGCTCCTCGCCGGCGCAGGAGCGCCCACGGTTGGCGTAGTCGCTCCCGGGCCCGTGCACTCCATCTCTGCCGCAGCGATGGGAACCGCGACCGTCAACGCCGACCGCACCATCAAGTACACCCCTGGCCCCGACTCACACGGCCAGGTCATCTTCAAGTACTCCGTGACCACCGGCGCGCGCACCGCTCAAGCCATGGTGCATGTGAACGTCAACCCGCTCGCGGTCGACTACGACGAGAGTGCCGTGGTCGGGGCCGCGCGCACCGTCGCGATCAAGACCCGCTACGGCGCCAGCCCCGTCTCCATCGCACCGGTGGGTGCGTTGCCCACCGGATGGAGCATCACGGGGACCTCCGTCAAGTACACGCCGACTGCGGGCGTCGGTACCGTCTCGGAGCTGCGCTACACGTACGCCGACACGGAGGGCATGAATAGCCTGGAGGGGAAGGTCAAGATGACCGTCATCCCTGCCGCTCAGGCGAGCAACGTCACGGCCGACGTACCGGGTTCGTCGGTCGACTACTACCTGAACATGCAGACGCTCACGAGCAACTCGTCCTCCTACCGGGTCCAGGTCACGGGTGCCATCTCGCAAGCGGGCTCGACCCCGTCGGGAGCCACTCTCAAGGTCGATGGCACCACCTTGGCTCCGGCAAACACGCCGCTGACTGGGTTCGATGCGAAGTTCACTCCGCCGACGAAGACCTCGGGGGTGTGGAAGTTCCCGTTCAAGATCATGGACCCGCTGGGCGGTCTGTCGCCCGGTGCCGCCAGTACGGCGACCATCAAGGTGCATCCGGCAGCGTCGCCGGACTCGGTCTCGGTTCCGAAGCGCTCGAGCAGCAGCAGCAACACCACGCAGCTGCTCAACCTCGGGGCCAACGACGCCGCATACAAGAACACGAAGTTCAAGCTGATCACCAACCCTGTCAGCTCGTGCGGTTCGGTGACCGACTCGTCGACCTGGTCCTCGACGGGCACCTTGACGTTCAAGGCGGGGACGACTACGACGTCGAGCTGCTACTTCGAGTACCAGCTGGAGCCCGTCGACAACAACCTGGGACTCACCACGACGACCACGATCCGCGTGAACGTGACGGTGACCAACTGATGCGCGGCCAGGACCAGCCGGGCGTGGCATCCGACTGGGGATACACCACGATCGAGCTCCTCGTCGCGATGGGGATGTTCCTCGTCGTGATCACCGTGTTCATGAGCGGCCTGGTCGTCATGACCAAGAGCACCGCGCGCAACCAGGCGACGGCCGATGCCAGCGACGGGCTGCGACGCGCGTTCCAGCAGCTCGACCGCGAGGTCCGTTACGCGGACTCGATGAACCTGCCGGGCGCCGGAGGCGCCGGGCGCACGTACATCGAGTTCCGCCAGGACGAGAACGTCTCGCCGTCGGGCGTGACGACGTGCATCCAGTGGCGCTGGAACCCGACCGAAGAGCTGCTCGAGACGCGCAGCTGGGCCGCCAGCGCCGCCACGCTGCCGGCGTTCCGCACCGTCGCGACGAACATCGTCGGGGCGACCCCCATCTTCACGATGGTCCAAGCATCGCCACAGCGACCCCATCAGGAGCTCATCGTGAACCTGACCGTGCAGAGGCCTTCTCTCGAGCGGGAGGTGTCGTCACAGTCGACGTTCGTCGCCCGCAACAGCGACGCGTCCGCACCCGGCAACCTCGACAACAACCACGACGGACTGTCGGACGCGCCGACCTGCTGGCGAGCGGGGATCCGGCCGTGACCCGGGGCGTGCACGCCGTGCGCCGGCGCAGCGACGCGGCCCGGGCCAGTGGCGAGGACGGCGTGGCCATGCTCGTCGCCCTCATGATGATCATGCTGCTCAGCGCGCTGAGCGTCGTGGTGCTGGCGGTCGTCGTCGGGCAGATGGGTCCCACGCACTTCGCCGAGAAGAACACGCGCACCGTCTATGCCGCCGAGGCGGGAGTCGAGGCGACGCTTGGCGCCATCCGGACGGCGGCCGGCTCACCGGACTTCCGCGGGAAGGTATTCGGCAATCCCAAGAATCTGCCGTGCAGTCTCACCGGAGCGGTGAACGACGACAACGATGACGGTGCCTACACCGTGCTCGTCCAGTACTTCTCCGAGGATCCCGTCCCGCACGACGACGCCTGGCGCGCGGGGCACGCGATGGCGTGCGTCGAGGGCAACGGCACGGGGACGACGATGCCCCAGTACGCCTACATCACAGCGCACGGGCAGGCCGGCTCCTCGGCGCTGGTGGCGTCGGACCAGGGCGACCGCACGATGTCGATGAGCTACCAGTTCGAGACCACCACCACGAACATCCTCGGTGGGCGCATCTTCTCCTGGGCCAACAGCGCGGACGCGACCTGGTGCCTGCGTGCCGAGGGCACGACTGCAGGCAGTGCGGTCACCTACCGCACCGCCGCGTCGTGCGGTGGTGCCGGCTCGGAGAACACCGAGCTCTGGGTGTACGACCGCGACTACACGATCGCGCTGGCGAGCTCAGTGGACGCGACCAGGCTGTGCCTCACGCAGACCGGCTCGGGGAACGACGTGAAGCTCGAGACGTGCACCGGCGACAGCACGCAGCAGTGGGCCTGGCACCCCGACGGGAACGCGTCCTGGGTGGCGCAGGACCCGGGCAGCGTCGACACGAACCCCAAGCTGTGCCTGGGGACGAACCTCGGGAGCGGTGCGAGCCCGAGCGACGGTGGCCGGCTCAAGCTGATGACCTGCGCCAACCAGGAGCCTCGCGGCTCGTTCAACCCGGACGCCGCCGTGGGCCCGGGCGCCGCGAGCGTCTACACCCACCAGATCGTGAACTACCTCGAGTTCGGCCGGTGCTTCGACGTGACGGACACCCAGGTGACCTCGACCTTCATGATCTCGTACCCCTGCAAGCAGGACCCGCCCGCAGGTGCAGCCCTGGCGTGGAACCACAAGTGGTTCTACGACGAACCCGAGGCGGGCGTGGTCGGCGCGCCGCAGCTCATCTACGTGCTGCAGAACAACTCGACGAAGTACTGCCTCAAGACCCCCGCGGCGGAGACCAACCCCAACCTCCAGGGCGTCCACGCTGGCTGGTACCCGATCCTGACCTCGTCGTGCAACCTCGCTGACCAGACCCAGCAGTGGATCCGGTCGAAGGCGACGGGCGACAAGACCACCAGCTGGACGTTCCGTGACTACACCGGTCGCTGCATCAGCGCTTCGGGGGAGAAGTACAAGGCCAAGTGGACCTCGCTCGTGGTCGCCGCGTGCGACGGCTCGACGGCCCAGAAATGGAACGCCCCGGCGATCCAGGTCGAGGCCGAGGTGGGCGACTACACCGAGGCGGCCGGCGGCTGACATGGAGCTAGCACTCGTCGTGTTCTGCGGGGTCCTCGGTCTGCTGATCGGGTCGTTCCTCAACGTCGTCGTCTGGCGCGTGCCGCGCGGCCAGTCGATCGTGCGGCCCCCCAGCGCGTGCCCGGGATGCGGGCACGCGGTTCGGCCCCGCGACAACGTTCCCGTGGTCTCGTGGCTCCTGCTGCGGGGACGGTGCCGGGACTGTGGCAACCCGATCTCTCGGCGGTACCCCACCGTCGAGCTGCTGACGGGCGTTCTGTTCGCGCTCACGGCCTGGTGGATCGGCCCCGCGTGGGTGCTCCCCGCGATGCTCTACCTGGTGGCTGTCGCCGTCGCGCTCGCGCTCATCGATCTCGACGTGCACCGCCTTCCGGACGCGATCGTCCTGCCGTCGTACGTCGTCGGGGTCCTGCTACTCGCGCTCGCCAGCTGGAACCCGGGCGGTGAGCCGGACTGGGGCTCGTTGCTGCGGGCAGTGATCGGCGGCGCGGCGATGTTCGCGATCTACTTTTTGCTCGTGCTCGTCTATCCAGCCGGCATGGGATTTGGCGATGTCAAGCTCGCGGGGGTCCTCGGCATGTATCTCGCGTGGTTCGGCTGGGCGCCCCTGGTGACCGGCTGGTTCGCGGCATTCCTGCTCGGTGGCGTCTTTGCCGTCGCCTTGTTGGCCGTGCGCCGGGCAGGCCGTCGATCGGGTATTCCATTCGGACCGTGGATGCTTGCCGGGGCCTTCGTCGGAATCGTCGCTGGGGCCCCCGTCATGGACTGGTACCTGGCCTACCTCTGACGAATTGCGGACGGATCCGAAATTACTCAAGTCGGCGCGTCTCGCACCCGATAGGACCTACGAACACATCGACCGTCGGAAGGACACTCGTGGCCACGTCACGTGTCATCGGCCTGGACATCGGCTCATCGGGCGTGCGCGCCGCAGAGCTGGAGTTCGGGAGCGGGGGACCGACCGGGAAGAACCCGCCCACCCTCGTACGCTTCGGTCACGCCCCGCTCCCGGTCGGAGCCGTGCGGGACGGCGAGGTCACGCAGGCTCCCATCGTCGCCGCGGCCCTGCGGGACCTCTGGTCACGCACGAAGTTCGAGTCGAAGGACGTCATCATTGGCGTCGGCAACCAGCGCGTCATCGTGCGCGACTTCGACTTGCCGTGGGTCCCGCGCGCGCAGATCAAGGACACGCTTCCCTTCCAGGTGGCCGAGGCCCTGCCGATGGCGCTGGACGAGGCGTTGCTCGACTTCTACCCGACTGAGGAGGTCCAGGGGCCTCAGGGCCGGATGCTCCGCGGCATGCTCGTCGCTGCCCAGCGCGCAACCGTGTCCGCCAACGTCGTCGCCGTCGAGAGCGCCGGCCTTCGCCCTCGGATGGTCGATCTGAACGCCTTCGCCCTGCTGCGCTCGTTGGCGCGTGGCGATCTCGCGCGTCGGACGGTCGCCCTCGTCGACATCGGCGCGAGCATCACGACTGTCGTCGTCGCGGTCGACGGCTCACCGCGGCTCGTGCGTTCCCTCCCCTCGGGAGGGCACAACATCACCAGCTCCGTCGCCAGTGTCCTGAAGATCGCTGCCACGGACGCCGAGCAGGTCAAGCGTGAGGTCGGAATCGGCTTCGCGCACGGCGCCGAGGCCGCGGACGCCGTCGAGGCGGTCGCCTCTGTGGTGCGCCCTCTCGTCGAGTCGATCCGGAACACGTTGGTCTACTTCAGCAGCACGAGCGGAGGTGCCGTGGACGTCGTCGTGCTCTCGGGCGGCGGTGCACACCTGCCCGGTTTTGGTCAGTATCTGTCGAGTGCGAGCAGGCTCCCCGTCACACTTGGTGACCCGCTCGCAGGCCTCAAGACCGGGAAGCTCGCCCGCCGCGACAATGTGCCCGGGTTCGAAGCCCTTGCCGCTCTGCCGGTGGGCCTGGCCTACGGGGTGGCAGCATGAGCACCGCAACAGAAGTTCGCCCGTCCACGAACGTGAGCGTGGGACTGCCCCAGGTCAACCTGCTGCCGCCCGAGGTGCGCGCGGCGCGCGCGTTGCGGCACGTCAAGCAGTGGCTTGCGATTGCCCTCGTGGTCGTGGTCGCCGTGCTCGCCGTGGGCTACGCGTTCGCCGTCATGCAGCGCAGCAGCGCGGACGACCAGCTCGCCGACGCGCAGCAGGACAGCACTCAGCTCCAGAACGAGGCGCGCAAGTACGCGAAGGTCCAGCCCGTGCTCAAGGGGCTGAAGACGACCAAGGACTCCCGCCTGCTGGCGATGGGGACCGAGGTGCTCTGGAAGCCCTACCTCGACGCCATCGCGGCCGTGCTTCCCGCGGACGTGGCGATCACGACGTTCTCGGTCATCCAGGGGAGCGCGACGCAACCAGCGCCCGCGTCACCCGACGGGCTGACGGAGCAGGGCGTCGCCACGATCATGTTCACCACCAAGGCGCGCACGTTGCCCGACGACGCGGCATGGACCGACGCCCTCAACTCCATCCCGGGGATGTACGGCGCCACGTCGAGCTCGGACTCCCTCGAGGAGTCCGAGGACGTCGTCGCCTACACCGTGACGTCGATGGTCCAGGTGAATGCCTCGGCTCTGGCCAACCGCTTCGCGGAGCCCGCAGACGCAGCGACGGAGGGGAACTGACATGACGCAGACCAAGGCGGGCGGCTGGATCGCCGCCACCGTCGTGATCGGCATCATGCTGGCGCTGGCGGCGTGGTTCCTGGCCATATCTCCCACGCTCGCGACGGCGGCCGACACGGAGGCCCAGGCGCAGTCGCAGGTGGAGCAGAACCTGCTCACGAAGCGGAAGAACGCCCAGCTCAAGGCGCAGTTCGAGAACATCGATGCGCTGCAGGCCGAGCTGGACGGTCTCCGGCTGCAGATCCCCACAGGGGCCGACATGGCCAACTATCGGCGACAGCTTGACGCGGTGGCGAAGTCCCACAGCGTCACCATCGTCTCGGTGCAGTCAGCGACGCCCGCAGTGATCGAGGCGCCGGTGGCAGCACCGGTTGTTCCCGAGGACCCGGCCGCCGCAACCAATGCCGAGTCCAGCAGCGAAGCCGACCCCGTCCCGGCCGTCAAGTCCGACCCGGTGTACGCGATCCCGCTCTCCCTGGAGGCGATGGGTTCCTACGACAATGTGCTGGCCTTCCTGCAGGACCTGCAGGTCGGCACGCAGCGGTTGTTCCTCGTCGAGCAGATCAATGCGGACGCGCCGGCGCCGAGCGAGGCGAGCGGCGGACGGCCTGCCGTCGTCGAGGGTGACCTGCACGTCGCCATCAACGGCTCGGTGTACGTCCTTGCGGCGCCGCCGACCGAGGTGCCCGTCGCGGACGGTGCGGCGGCTCCCGCGCCGCCGGCCCTGCCCGCACCGAATGGACGCAACCCACTGCTGCCGCTCCACTGACAGGCGCGACATCGACGGACGCCCGCTCGTTCTCCGCTCTCGGGGCAACGGGCGGGCTTCGTCGTCCCGTGGTCGCGTCCGTCCGCMGGACGCCAGCCGGTGGACTCCGGCGAGCGTGGAAGGATGCGGCACATGCTGCGTTGGTTGACCTCCGGTGAGTCCCACGGCCCGGCGCTCGTCGGCATCCTCGAGGGGCTCCCGGCGGACGTCGAGGTCCGTTCCGAGGACATCCAGGCGGCGCTCGCGCGTCGCCGGCTCGGGTACGGCCGCGGCGCCCGCATGAAGTTCGAGCAGGACGAGGTCCGGCTCCTCGGCGGCGTGCGGCACGGGCGCACGCAGGGCGGGCCGATCGCCATCGAGATCGGCAACACCGAGTGGCCCAAGTGGGTCGACGTGATGTCGTCCGACCCGGTCGAAGACCCAGACGTGCTGCTGCGCGCCCGCAACGCCCCGCTCACGCGGCCGCGCCCCGGCCACGCCGACCTCGTCGGCATGCGCAAGTACGGCTTCGACGACGCCCGGCCGGTCCTCGAGCGCGCGAGCGCCCGCGAGACCGCCACGCGCGTCGCGCTGGGCACGGTCGCGGCACGGTTCCTCGAGCAGGCCGCCGGGGTGCGGCTGGTGTCGCACGTCGTCAGCATCGGGCCCGTGGCAGCTCCCGAGGACGCGGCCGTGCCGACTCCCGACGACACCGCCGCCCTCGACGCCGACCCGGTGCGCTGCTTCGACGCGGCGACGTCCGCGGCGATGGTCGCCGAGATCGACGAGTGCCACAAGGATGGCGACACGCTCGGCGGCGTCGTGGAGGTCCTCGCCTACGGCCTGCCGTCCGGGCTGGGTTCGTACGTGCACTCCGACCGCCGGCTCGACGGCCTGCTGGCCGCCGCGCTCATGGGCATCCAGGCGATCAAGGGCGTCGAGGTGGGCGACGGGTTCCGCACCGCCGCCCGCCGGGGCTCGCAGGCGCACGACGAGATCGAGCGCGACGCGTCGGGCCGGATCGTGCGGCGCACCAACCGCGCTGGCGGGCTCGAGGGCGGGATGACGAACGGCGAGATCCTGCGCGTGCGCGCGGCGATGAAGCCGATCTCGACCGTGCCGCGCGCGCTCGACACGGTGGACACCGCGACCGGGGAGGCTGCGAAGGCGCAGCACCAGCGGTCGGACGTCTGCGCGGTGCCGCCTGCCGCGGTCGTCGCTGAGGCCATGGTCGCCCTGGTGCTCGCCGACGCGCTGCTCGCGAAGACCGGCGGCGACTCGGTGGCCGAGGTCCGTCGCAACCTCGAGGCGTACGTCGCGTCGATCCCGGACCTGCTCGCGTGACCCCCGAGTTCCCCTCCGGCGGCCCGGCGATCGTGCTCGTGGGGCCGCCCGGCTCGGGCAAGTCGACCGTCGCCGTCGCGCTCGGGGAGCGCTGGCAGCTCGCGGTCCGCGACACCGACCAGGACGTCGAGGGCACGGCCGGCAAGGCCATCGCAGAGATCTTCGTCGAGGACGGGGAACCGATCTTCCGTGCGCTCGAGCGCGATGCCGTGCGCGTGGCGCTCGCCGAGCACGACGGCGTCCTCGCGCTCGGCGGGGGAGCGGTGCTCGACCCGTCGTCGCAGGAGGCCCTGGTGGCCTACGCGGCGGCCGGCGGAGTCATCGTGTTCCTCGACGTCACGCTCGCCCACGCCGCGCCGCGGGTCGGCTTCAACCAGTCGCGCCCGCTGCTGCTGGGCAACCCGCGGGCGCAGTGGCAGGCGCTGATGGAGGCCCGCCGACCGGTGTACGAGGCGCTGGCGACGGTCCGGGTGCTGACGGACGGACATCGACCGGCCGATGTCGCCGAGCTGATCGAACAGGAGCTCGCGGTCCTGCGCCGCGGCGAGGGGAGCGGGTCATGACCGACGCACGGACCGTCCGGGTCGAGGGCGAGCGGCCCTACGACGTCGTCATCGGGCGCCACCTGCTCGGCGCGCTGCCCGGCCTCCTGGGTGACAGCGTCCGCCGGGTCCTGGTCGTGCACCCGGCCGCGCTGGCGACGACGGCGGACGCGGTCCGTGAGGACCTGCGCGCCCACGGCTACGAGGCGTTCATCGCCGAGGTGCCCGACGCCGAGGAGGCCAAGACCGCCCAGGTCGCCGCGTTCCTCTGGCAGGTGCTGGGCCAGGCGGACTTTACGCGCTCCGACGCGGTCGTCGCGGTCGGGGGAGGCGCGACGACGGACCTCGGCGGGTTCGTCGCCGCCACCTGGCTCCGCGGCATCCGCGTGGTCCAGGTCCCGACGACGTTGCTCGCCATGGTCGACGCCGCGGTCGGCGGGAAGACCGGCATCAACACCGCCGAGGGAAAGAACCTCGTCGGCGCGTTCCACCCACCGGCGGGGGTGCTGTGCGACCTCGCGGCGCTGGAGTCGATGTCGAAGCACGACTTCGTCGCGGGCCTCGCCGAGGTGGTGAAGTGCGGGTTCATCGCCGACCCGCGCATCCTCGAGCTGGTCGAGGCCAACACCGCGGTGCTCACCGATCCCGTCGCGGCGGCGTCGTCGCCCGTCCTGCTCGAGCTCATCGAGCGCGCCGTGGCGGTGAAGGCCCGGGTCGTCGCGGAGGACCTGCGCGAGGGTGGGCTGCGGGAGATCCTCAACTACGGCCACACGTTCGCGCACGCCATCGAGCACGTCGAGCGGTTCCAGTGGCGGCACGGCGCTGCCGTCTCGGTGGGCATGGTCTATGTCGCGGAGTTGGCGCGCCTCGCCGGGCGGCTGTCCGACGAGGTCGTCGACCGGCACCGCTCGATCCTCACGTCGCTGGGCCTGCCCGTGACGTACCGCGGCGACCGCTGGGACCGGCTCCTCGCCGCGATGCGACGGGACAAGAAGACCCGCGGCGACCTCCTGCGGTTCGTCGTCCTCGAGGACATCGGCAAGCCCGTGCGGCTGGAGGGCCCGGACCCGACGCTCCTGGCCGCCGCCTACGCCGAGCTGAGCGAGGGCGCTCCCGCGCCGTCGCGGGTGATCTCGCTGTGACCCGCGCGGCTCGCTCGGCGGGGAGACGGGTAGTCCTAGGCTCACAGTCATGACGCGAGTGCTGGTGCTCAACGGTCCGAACCTCGGGCGCCTGGGAGTCCGTGAGCCTGAGGTCTACGGCTCGACCACCCACGAGGAGCTCTCGACGGCGGTCGAGAAGTGGGCGGCTGACCTGGGGCTCGACGCCGAGGTGCGGCAGACCGACGACGAGTCGGTGCTGGTCGGCTCGCTGCACGAGGCTGTCGACGCGCGCGCGCACGTCGCCCTCAACCCGGCGGCGTTCACGCACTACTCCTACGCGCTGCGCGACGCGGCCGCGCAGGTCACGCACGCGGGGCTCGTGCTGGTCGAGGTGCACCTGTCCAACCCCTACGCGCGTGAGACGTTCCGGCACGTCTCGGTCATCGGCCCGATCGCCACCGGCACCATCGCGGGCTTCGGCGTCGAGGGCTACCGGTTCGCGCTGGAGGCGATCGCCTCACGCCTGTGAGGCGTCACGTTGCCCGCACGGTACGATGGTCGGCGGTCTGCGGCCGTCGACAGCCGCGCACACCCTCAGGAGCGCCTCCGGCGGACCGCACAGAACTCTCACTCGACAGGAAGCGACGATCGTGGCGACCACCAACGACCTCAAGAACGGCACCGTGCTCAAGATCGACGGCCAGCTGTGGACCGTCATCGAGTTCCAGCACGTCAAGCCCGGCAAGGGTGGCGCCTTCGTCCGCACCAAGCTGAAGAACGTCCTGTCCGGCAAGGTCGTCGACCGGACGT
Organism: Cellulomonas sp. P1_C4; assembly: GCF_056406355.1. Classification (NCBI taxonomy): domain Bacteria; kingdom Bacillati; phylum Actinomycetota; class Actinomycetes; order Micrococcales; family Cellulomonadaceae; genus Cellulomonas; species Cellulomonas sp. P1_C4. The sequence continues at coordinate 36,782 of NZ_JBFUAI010000010.1, forward strand.
TCAACGCCGGCCTGAAGGTCGAGACGGCGAACGTCGACAAGCGCGACATGCAGTACCTGTACAAGGACGGCACGGACTTCGTGTTCATGGACACGGACAACTACGACCAGATCCACATCTCCGAGGTCACGGTCGGCGACGTCGCGAACTTCCTCCTGGAGAACCAGAACGCGATGGTCGCGACGAACGAGGGCGTGCCGCTGTACGTCGAGCTGCCGCCGTCGGTGATCCTCGAGGTCACGTACACGGAGCCGGGCCTGCAGGGCGACCGCTCGTCGGCGGGGACCAAGCCGGCGACCCTCGAGACCGGCTACGAGATCCAGGTGCCGCTGTTCCTCGAGTCCAACACGAAGGTCAAGGTGGACACCCGCGACGGTTCCTACCTGGGCCGTGTGAACGACTGAGGTGGGTGCTCGCACCAAGGCCCGCAAGCGGGCCCTCGACGTCCTGTTCGAGGCCGACCAGCGCGGCCTGGACCCGGTGACGCTCCTCGCCGACCGCATCGCCCACCCGGGCACCGAGTCGTCGCTGCCGCAGTACTCCGTGGACCTGGTCGAGGGTGTGATCGAGCGGCAGGACCGCATCGACGAGCTGCTGGCCACGCACGCGCACGGGTGGACGATCGACCGCATGCCGGCCGTGGACCGGGCGCTGCTGCGCATCGGCACGTGGGAGATCCTCTTCAACGACGACGTGCCGGACGCTGTCGCGGTCGACGAGGCCGTCGAGCTGGCGCGGTCGCTGTCGACGGACGACTCGCCGCAGTTCGTCAACGGCCTCCTGGGCCGGATCGTCGACCTCAAGCCGACGCTGCTCGCCTGACCCGAAGCAGAACGTCAGACCAGGCGGGGGACCGAGGTCAGGCGAGCGCCGTCGCGGCCGGAGACCGGCGTCGGCACACCGACCGACCGCAACGGGCGGCCGACGACCGCCGTCGCGCCCGTGGCGGGTCGCGGCCCGCGCACCGGGAGGTTCGGGGCCGCCCGACCGAGGAAGTTGCCCTGCACGCGCGTCACGCCCATCTCGGCGAGCGCGGTGAGCTGGGTAGGCGTCTCCACGCCCTCGGCGACGATGGCCAGCCCGTGGGTGTGCGCCAGCGCGACGATCGCGCGCACGACGCCCCTGCCCCGCTCGGTGCCCATGTCGCGCACGAACGACCGGTCGATCTTCAGCTCGTCGACGGGCAGGCGGGCGATGCGCGCCAGTGAGCTGTACCCGGTGCCGAAGTCGTCGACGGCGATCCGGGCACCCCGCGCCCGCAGCTCGGAGAGCACCGGCACGGCCGACGACGTTCGCACGAGCGCGCTCTCGGTGATCTCGAGGGTCAGGTGCTCCCAGAACGCGTCGCCCCAGGCCGTCTCGATCTGCTCGAGCGCGTCCGGTTCGGCGAGCTGACGGGCGGCGATGTTGACGGACACGGGCATCTGGAAGCGCTCGAGCGCGCGGCGGGCCTGGCGCATGACCTCGAGCCCGATGGGCACGATGAGCCCCGACTCCTCGGCGAGCTCGAGCCAGTCGGCGGGGAGGATGAGGTGCCCGTGGTGGTCCCACCGCGCGAGGGCCTCGACCTGGACGATCTCGAGGGTCTCGGCGTCGACGATGGGCTGGAAGAACGCGGTGAAGTGGCCCGCGGTGACGGCGGCCTCGAGGGCGGCGCGCTGGTGCCGCTCGGCCTCGACGCGTCGGCGCAGCGCACGGTCGAAGACCCGGAAGCCTGATCGCGAGCGCTTGGCCTCGAGCATCGCCGTGTCGGCGTGCCGAACCAGGGCGTCGGCGTCGACGACGTCTCCGGGCACCCAGGTGGCGACGCCCACGGTGAGGCGTGCCGGCCGGCTGCCGCCGGTGCGGTCGATGAACCCCTCGCGCATCGCCCGGGCGATCGCCACGAGGTCGACGTCCTGGGGGGCTCGGGCGAGCACGATAACGAACTCGTCACCCCCGACTCGCCCGACGAACGCCTCGCGGTCGACGAGGGCGGATCGCAGGTAGTCGGCGACCCGGACGAGCAGGGCGTCGCCGTGCGCGTGCCCGTAGGAGTCGTTGACGCGCTTGAACCCGTCGAGGTCGCAGTAGATGAGCGAGACCCGGGTGCGCTCGACATTGGCGCGGTCGAGCATCGCGAGGAGGTGCTCCTCGACGGCGCGCCGGTTGGGTAGTCGGGTCAGCGGGTCCGCGAACGCGGTCGTATGCAGCCGCTCGGCCAGCTGGTACCGCTCGGCGGCCGCGGACACGATCTGCGCGAGGTCGATGAGGAACGTGCGCGCCTGGGGCGAGTGCTCGACCTTGTCGGCCGAGAAGAGCTCGGTGACGAAACGGTCGCGGGCGATGGGACGCAGCGAGCCCTCGAGGCTGGCGTCACCCAGGATCGTGCGCGCCTCGTCCCGGGCGGTGACCAGCAGGCCGTCGGCGTCCTTGACGAACCACGCGGCGTTGGCCAGCCGGGCGAGCGCGTCGCGCATCCGGTTCTGTCGGGTGGCGGCGTCCTGCGCGTCGCGGAGCCGATTGAGGGCCAGGGCCTCGATCCCGAGCGCGAGCGGGATCGCCCAGAGCGCCGCGCACATCGCGCCCACGGCGCTGTCCATGACGAGGACGCCGGCGGTGAAGATGGCGAGCGACTCGGCGCCCGCGACCACCAGCAGCGAGCCGAACGCGGTCAGCTGGGTCCGCCCGACCGCGACCACGACGTAGGACACGACCACGGCGGTCGGGACGAGCAGCAGCGCGGCCTGGACGACGGAGGCGTCGGCGACGAGCCGGTCGAGCGGCACCCACCACAGCACGGCGCGGGCCACGAACAGGGCGCAGGCGGCCCACATCCAGTACCGGACCTTGGGGCCGCCGGCGATCGCGCGGGTGGCCGGGATCGCGATGACCAGGAAGCCGGCGATGAGCTGCGCGTGCACGTACACGAGCGCGTCGCGCCCGCTGCCCGGCGTGGTCAGGGCGAAGAGCCCACCGACCAGCAGCACCAGGGCCATGTCGATCGACCAGGCGAGCGACCAGGCGGCGCCGGCGGGCCGCAGCTCGCCGCGCCACCACACCCACTGGAGGACGCAGAAGCCGCCCACCAGGCCCGCAGCGAGCAGCTGCAGCACGGTGATCCACGTAGGAACGGTTCCGAGCACGAACTGGACATCGTCACCCGGACGCCAGGGAATGACGTGGCATCCGAGTGACGGCTGGCCTGGCATCATTCACGCCGTGACATCGCCGCCCGCCGCCGCGCCGCTCTCCCGCCGCACGGTCGCCACCTACGCGCTGGGATCGGTCGGCACCGGGGGCTTCGGCACCCTGCCCGGCCTGGTGCTCGCGTACTACCTGACCGACACGCTCGGCGTGGCCGCGGGCCTGGCCGGCCTGGTCGTGACCGTCCCCAAGCTGTGGGACGTCGTCATCGACCCGTTCATCGGCGCGGCGTCGGACCGGTCCGCCGCCCGCCACGGAAACCGCCGACGGTTCCTGCTCGCGGGCGCGGTGACCATCCCGGTGCTCTTCGCGGCCCTCTTCGTGGTGCCCGGCGCGCTCACCGGCTGGTCGGCGGCCGCGTGGGTGGTCGTCGCCTTCGTCGCCGCGGCCACCTCGTTCAGCGTCTTCCAGGTGCCCTACATCGCGCTGCCGGCCGAGATCGCGCCCGACTACCGGTCGCGGACGCGGCTGCTGGCCCCGCGCATCGCGGTGCTTGCCGTCGCCATCCTCGCGTTCGGCGCGGGCGGACCGCTGGTGCGTGACGCCGCGGGCGGCGGTCGCACGGGGTACGCATTGATGGGCGCAGTCGGTGGCCTGGTCATCGGGCTCGGCATGCTCACCGCGTGGTGGGGCGCTCCCCGCGACGCGGTGGCCGCCGGGCAGCCCGTCGAGCGCCGCCCGGAGCGCAGGGGCGAGGCGCTGCGTCTCGGCCTGTCGGCGCTGCGCGAGATCCCCGCGTTCCGCCTGCTCCTGTCGACGTTCGTGCTGCAGGCGCTGGCCACGGGGGCGATGCTCGCGGGCGCGCAGTACGTCGCGACGTACACGCTGGGGTCCGAGGGTGCCGTGACCTACCTCTTCGTCGCGCTCGTCGCGCCGGCATTGCTGGTCATGCCGCTCGCGACGAGGCTCGCCCGACGGGTCGGCAAGCGCACGTCGCTCGTCGGCGCGTCCACGCTGTTCGCCGTCGCGGCGCTCTCCCTGCTGCCGATGCGCTGGGCACCGGGGGGCTGGGTCTACGTCTCGGTGGCCCTCGCCGGGGTCGCGTACGCCGGGATGCAGCTCTATCCCCTCGCGATGCTGCCCGACGTGGTCGCCGTCGACGCCCGCGAGCGCGGCGAGGACCGCGCCGGCGTGCTCGGCGGCGTCTGGACGGCGGGGGAGACCGCCGGCCTCGCCCTCGGCCCCACGCTCGTGCTGGGCATGCTCGCCCTGACCGGCTTCACCTCGCGGACGGGCGACGAGGTGGTCACCCAGCCGGCGTCCGCGCTCACGGGGATCACGCTCGCGTTCTCCGTGCTGCCCGCGGTGCTCGCCTTCGTCAGCCTGCTCCCGCTGTCCCGCTACCCCCTGTCGGAGGCCGTCGTCGACGCCACCCCCGCCAGCTCGATCGAGGAGTCCCGCCCGTGAGCACCCCCCGCACCTCCGACGACGTCCTCGCCGACCTGGCCGGCCTGCGCGCGGCGGACCCGCCCACGCACGGGGGACGCGTCCTGTCGTACGTCTACGACCCGGGTCGCCCCGACCTCGACGCGGTCGCGGCCGAGGCGGTCCGGCTGTTCCTGCCGGTCAACGGCCTGGACCCGACGACGTTCACGTCCGTCGCCGCGCTGGAGAGCCGGCTCGTCGCGTTCGCCCGCGACGTGCTCCACGGCGACGCCGACACGGTCGGGTCGGTCACGTCGGGCGGCACGGAGTCCTGCATGCTCGCGGTGAAGTCGGCGCGCGACCTGTGGCGGGCGGCGGACCCGTCGCGCGCGCAGGCCCGACCCACCCTCGTGCTCCCGACGACCGCGCACCCCGCGTTCCACAAGGCCGCGCACTACCTCGACCTCGACGTCGTGCCCGTGCCGGTCGACCGCGCGACGGGAGTGCCGAGCGCGGCCGACGTCCTCGCGCACGTCGACGACCGGACGGCGCTCGTCGTCGTCAGCGCGCCCAGCTACCCGTTCGGCGCGATCGACCCGGTCGTCGCGGTGGCGGCCGGCGCCGCCGAGCGCGGGGTGGCCTGCCACGTCGACGCCTGCGTCGGCGGGTGGGTGCTGCCCTGGTGGGGCGGCGTCGCGGAGCCGTGGGACCTCGCGGTGCCTGGCGTCACGTCGATCTCGGCGGACCTGCACAAGTTCGGCTACGCGCCCAAGGGGGCGTCCGTCGTGCTCTACCGCGGCCGCGAGCGCCACCGCGCGCAGTACTTCGCGACGACCGCGTGGCCCGGGTACCCCGTGGTGAACCCGACCATCCTGGGCTCGCGGGGCGCGGGGTCGATGGCCGCCGCGTGGGCGGTGCTCGAGGTGCTCGGCACGGACGGCCTGGCGGAGCTCGTCGCGGCGACGCGGCGCGCCACCGACCGCCTGGTCGGGGCCGCGGCGGGGATCCGCGGCCTGCGGGTCGTCGGAAACCCGACCGGGCCGCTCATCGCGCTCGCCACGGACGAGTCGCTGCCCGCAGGTGAGCGGGTGGATCCCTTCACCTTCATCGACGAGGTGCGCCGGCACGGCTGGCTGCTCCAGGCGCAGCCCGCGATGGACCAGCCCGGCGGCGCGCCGCTGCCGCGGACGGCCCATCTCACGGTCACCGCCGTGACGGCCGGGATCGTCGAGGAACTCGTCGCGGCGCTCGTCGCCGCCGCGGACGCCGTGCGGGGTCTGCCGCCCGCCGTCCCGGACCCGTCGCTCGCCGGACGCGTCCTGACCGAGGGCCTCCCCGACGAGCTCGCGGGTGTCATGGCCACGCTCGAGGCGCTGCCGGCCGAGATGGTCCACCCCCTGCTCATCCAGGTGCTGGCGGGGGCGATCGACCCGTCACGGGCGTGACGGACATCGCGCAAGGCGCTGACGGACACAGCGTCAGGGGCGCCCGTTCTGCGCGGTAGGGTGGCTGCTCGAGAGACATTCCTTTAAGACCCGTCCCGTGAGGCGGGGAAGGAGTTTGCTTGATGAGCACTGGCACGCCCACGCCCGCCACGGACATCGTCGACGACGACGCGAACGTGGTCCTCGGCGCCCCGGAGATCAGCCGGGCCCTCACGCGCATCGCGCACGAGATCCTCGAACGCAACAAGGGTGGCGCCGACGTCGTCCTGCTGGGCATCCCCACGCGCGGCCTGCCGCTGGCCCGCCGCCTCGCGGACCGCCTCGTCGCGGTCGAGCCGGGCCTGGACCCCGAGCTCCTCGTCGGCAGCCTCGACGTGACGATGTACCGCGACGACCTCGCGCAGCACCCCACCCGGACCATCGGCGCCACGGACATCCCCGGCGGCGGCCTGGACGGCAAGGTCGTCGTGCTGGTGGACGACGTCCTCTACTCGGGCCGGACCATCCGCGCGGCGCTGGACGCCATCAACGACCTCGGTCGCCCGCGGGCGGTCCAGCTCGCGGCGCTGGTGGACCGCGGCCACCGCGAGCTGCCGATCCGTGCCGACTACGTCGGCAAGAACCTGCCCACCTCCACCAGCGAGCGCGTGCGCGTCCTGTTGGAGGAGAGCGACGGGCGCGATGCCGTCCTCATCGAGGGAGGGGCGCGATGAAGCACCTGCTGTCCACGGCCGACCTCGACGTCGTCGACGCGGTCCGCATCCTCGACACGGCCGGCTCCATGGCCGCGACGCAGGCTCGCGAGATCAAGAAGCTCCCCACGCTCCGCGGCCGCACGGTGGTCAACCTCTTCTTCGAGGACTCCACCCGGACCCGCATCTCGTTCGAGACGGCCGCGAAGCGGCTGTCGGCGGACGTCATCAACTTCTCCGCCAAGGGGTCGAGCGTCTCCAAGGGGGAGTCCCTCAAGGACACCGCGCTGACCCTGCAGGCCATGGGCGCCGACGCGGTGGTGATCCGCCACCACGCCTCCGGCGCGCCGCACACGCTGGCGACGGCCGGCTGGACCAACGGCGCCGTGATCAACGCGGGCGACGGGATGCACCAGCACCCGACGCAGGCCCTGCTCGACGCCTACACGCTGCGCCGGCACCTGGTCGGTCCGGGCGACGTCACCGGGCGCGACCTGGCCGGGCTGCGGGTCGCGATCGTCGGCGACGTGCTGCACAGCCGCGTCGCGCGGTCCAACGTGCAGCTGCTGCACACGCTCGGCGCTGAGGTGGTGCTCGTCGCTCCGCCCACGCTGCTGCCCGTCGGGGTCGGCGCCTGGCCGGCGCGCGTGTCGTACCACCTCGACGAGGTGATCGCCGACGAGAAGCCGGACGCGATCATGATGCTGCGCGTCCAGCGGGAGCGGATGTCGAGCGCGGGCGGCGGGTTCTTCCCGAGCCCGCTCGAGTACACCCGCCGCTACGGCCTGGACGCGCGGCGCCTGAGCCACCTGCCGGAGCACGCGATCGTCCTGCACCCCGGCCCGATGAACCGCGGCCTGGAGATCTCGGCGGACGCCGCCGACTCCGCGCGTGCCGTGATCGTCGAGCAGGTGGCGAACGGGGTCGCGGTCCGCATGGCCGTCCTGTACCTGCTGCTCGCGGGCGGCGACGCCCCCGCTCGAGCCATCACCAGTACCGACGAGAAGGGCGCTGACGCGTGACGAGGAACTACCTGCTGCGGGACGTGAGCCCGTTGGGCGACGGCACGACGGACGTCCTGCTGGCCGACGGCATCATCGCGGCGATCGGTGATGACGCCGAGGCGAAGGCCGACAACCCGGTGATCATCGACGGCCGCGGGCTCGTCCTCCTGCCCGGCCTGGTCGACCTGCACACGCACCTGCGCGAGCCCGGCCGCGAGGACGCGGAGACGGTCCGCTCCGGCACCCGCGCCGCGGCGATGGGTGGCTTCACCGCCGTGCACGCGATGGCCAACACGACGCCGACGCAGGACACCGCGGGCGTCGTCGAGCAGGTCTGGCGGCTGGGCCGCGATGCCGGGTGGGCCGACGTTCGTCCGATCGGCGCCGTCACGGTCGGCCTCGAGGGCGAGCGCCTGGCGGAGCTGGGGGCCATGGCCGAGTCCGCGGCTCAGGTGCGGGTGTTCTCCGACGACGGCAAGTGCGTGCACGACCCGGTCGTCATGCGGCGCGCGCTCGAGTACGTCAAGGCGTTCGACGGGGTCATCGCGCAGCACGCGCAGGAGCCGCGGCTCACCGAGGGCGCCCAGATGCACGAGGGCGTCGTCTCCGCGGAGCTGGGCCTGGCCGGGTGGCCCGCGGTCGCCGAGGAGGCGATCATCGCGCGCGACGTGCTGCTGGCCGAGCACGTCGGGTCGCGGCTGCACGTCTGCCACCTGTCGACGGCCGGCTCGGTCGAGATCATCCGGTGGGCCAAGTCGCGGGGCATCGACGTCACCGCCGAGGTCACGCCGCACCACCTCATGCTCACCGACGAGCTGGCACGCGGGTACGACCCGGTGTTCAAGGTCAACCCGCCGTTGCGCACCCAGCGGGACGTCGAGGCTGTCCGCGAGGGCCTGGCCGACGGCACGATCGACATCGTCGCCACGGACCACGCGCCGCACACGCGCGAGGACAAGGACTGCGAGTGGGGGGCCGCCGCGTTCGGCATGACCGGGCTGGAGACCGCCCTGTCCGTCGTGCAGGAGACGATGGTCGACACCGGCCGGATGACCTGGGCCGACGTCGCCCGCGTGCTGTCCACCGCGCCGGCCCGCATCGGCCGGGTCAGCGACCATGGCCGACCGATCGCGGTGGGGGAGCCCGCCAACCTCACGCTGGTCGACCCGGGCATCCGCCGCGTCGTCGTGCCCGAGGAGCAGGCGACGCACAGCGTCAACTCGCCGTTCCGCGGCCGCGAGCTGTCGGGCTGCGTCATCGCGACGTTCCTGCGCGGCCGGGCCACGGTGATGGACGGGTCCGCGTGCGACGAGAGCGTCGTGGTCTCCTCGTGAGCCGCCAGGCGATCTCGACGATCGTCCTCGTCCTGGTCGTGCTGCTGGTCTACCGCGGCATGCGCGCCGGCTGGCAGGCACGTACCCGACGGTCGGCCGCGCTGCTCCCGGCGCTGCCGGTGCCACCCGCCGGGCTGGGGGCGGAGCGGCTCGCCCCGGTTGATGCCGTCTACGTGTCGACCACGCGCGCGGGAGACTGGCTCGACCGGGTCACCGCCTATGGCCTGGGCGTGCGCAGCCCCGCGCAGGTCGGCGTGTTCGACGCCGGCGTGCGGATCACCCGCCAGGGTTCGACCGACCTGTTCGTCCCCGCCGCCGCGGTCCGGTCCGCCGGGTCCGCGCCGGGCATGGCCGGCAAGGTCGTCGGGGGAGAGGGCCTCGTGGTCCTCACCTGGCAGGGCGACCCCGCCGATCCCCGCGGCCTCGACACCGGCCTTCGGCCCAAGCACGCCGCGGACCACGCGCGGCTCATCGACGCGATCACGACGCTGACCACCACGGGCGAGGCGCCCGCGCAGGAGGAGAACTCATGACCGACGCAGTGCTCGTTCTCGAGGACGGCCGGACCTTCACGGGTCGCCCGTACGGCGCCGAAGGCTCCACGCTGGGCGAGATCGTCTTCAACACCGGCATGACGGGCTACCAGGAGACCCTGACCGACCCGTCGTACCACCGGCAGATCGTCGTCATGACGGCCCCGCACATCGGGAACACCGGCGTGAACGACGAGGACGACGAGTCCGCGCAGATCTGGGTGGCCGGCTACGTGGTGCGCGACCCCGCCCGGCGTGCGTCGAACTGGCGCTCCCAGCGGACGCTCGACGACGACCTCGTGGCCCAGGGCATCGTCGGGATCAGCGAGATCGATACCCGCGCCCTGACGCGCCACCTGCGCGAGCGCGGCGTCATGCGCGCCGGCATCTTCTCGGGCGCCGCCCTCCTGGACGGCGACGGCGAGCGCCGGCCCGACGACGAGCTGCTGGACGACGTGCTGGCCGCGCCCGCGATGGCGGGCGCCGACCTGGCCGGCGAGGTGTCCACCGACGAGGCGTACGTGGTCGAGCCGGTGGGGGAGCACATCGCCACCGTCGCGGCGGTGGACCTCGGCATCAAGGCCATGACGCCGCAGCGGCTCGCCGAGCGCGGCGTGCGGGTCCACGTGCTGCCCTCCACCGCGACGATCGACGACGTCCTGGCGACCCAGCCCGACGGCGTCTTCTTCTCCAACGGCCCCGGTGACCCCGCGGCGGCGACGCACGAGATCGACCTGTTGCGCGACGTGCTGGACCGCCGGATCCCGTTCTTCGGCATCTGCTACGGCAACCAGCTGCTCGGCCGCGCGCTCGGCTACGGCACCTACAAGCTGGGCTACGGCCACCGCGGCGTGAACCAGCCGGTGATGGACCGCGCCACGGGCAAGGTCGAGATCACGGCCCACAACCACGGCTTCGCGGTCGACGCCCCGCTGGACGGCGAGTCCGTCGCGCCGCACGACGGCGGCCGCTACGGCCGGGTCGTGGTCAGCCACGTCGACCTCAACGACGACGTGGTCGAGGGCCTGCAGGCGCTCGACCTGCCGGCGTTCTCGGTGCAGTACCACCCGGAGGCGGCGGCAGGCCCGCACGATGCGGCCTACCTGTTCGATCGCTTCGTCGACCTCATGAACGAGAAGAAGGGTGCCGCCTGATGCCCCGGCGCACAGACATCCAGAGCGTCCTCGTCATCGGGTCCGGCCCGATCGTCATCGGCCAGGCGTGCGAGTTCGACTACTCGGGGACGCAGGCGTGCCGCGTGCTCAAGGAGGAGGGCCTGCGGGTCATCCTGGTCAACTCGAACCCGGCGACGATCATGACGGACCCGGAGTTCGCCGACGCCACCTACGTCGAGCCGATCACCACCGAGGTCCTCACCACGATCATCGCCAAGGAGCGCCCGGACGCGATCCTGCCGACGCTGGGCGGCCAGACGGCGCTCAACGCGGCGATCGCGCTGGACGAGGCGGGCGTGCTGGAGAAGTACGGAGTCGAGCTCATCGGCGCCAACATCGCCTCGATCCAGAAGGGCGAGGACCGCGAGCAGTTCAAGGAGGTCGTGGAGGTCTGCGGCGCCGAGAGCGCCCGCTCCGCGATCGTCCACACCATCGACGACGCGCTCGCCGCCGTCGACGACCTCAAGTACCCGGTCGTCGTGCGCCCGTCGTTCACCATGGGCGGTCTCGGCTCGGGCATCGCGTACGACGAGACCGACCTGCGCCGCATCGTCGGCCAGGGCCTGCACTACTCGCCGACCACCGAGGTGCTCCTGGAGGAGTCGATCCTCGGCTGGAAGGAGTACGAGCTCGAGCTCATGCGCGACAAGCACGACAACGTCGTGGTGGTCTGCTCGATCGAGAACGTCGACCCGGTCGGCGTGCACACCGGCGACTCGGTCACGGTCGCCCCGGCGCTCACGCTGACGGACCGCGAGTACCAGCGCCTGCGGGACATCGGCATCGCGGTCATCCGCGAGGTCGGCGTCGACACCGGCGGGTGCAACATCCAGTTCGCCATCGAGCCGTCGACCGGCCGCATCGTCGTCATCGAGATGAACCCGCGCGTGTCGCGGTCGAGCGCCCTGGCCTCGAAGGCGACCGGGTTCCCGATCGCCAAGATCGCGGCCAAGCTCGCGGTCGGCTACACGTTGGACGAGATCCCCAACGACATCACGGGCGGCTCGACGCCGGCGTCGTTCGAGCCCACGCTCGACTACGTCGTCGTCAAGGTCCCGCGCTTCGCGTTCGAGAAGTTCCCGGCGGCCGACGACACGCTGACCACGACCATGAAGTCGGTCGGCGAGGCGATGGCGCTCGGCCGCAACTTCACCGAGGCGCTCGGCAAGGCCATGCGGTCGATCGACAAGAAGGGCTCGGTGTTCCACTGGGCCGGCGACGCCCTGACCGGTGACGCCCTCGACGCGCTCGTCGCGACGATCTCCCGGCCCACCGAGCACCGCCTCGTCGACGTCCAGCAGGTCCTGCGCTTCGGCGTCAGCCTGGAGAAGGTCTACGAGCTCACCGGCATCGACCCGTGGTTCCTCGACCAGATCCAGCTCATCAACGAGGTGGCCGAGCAGACCCGCACGGCCGACGCCCTCACCCGCGACGTGCTGCTGCACGCCAAGCGCCACGGCCTGTCGGACGCCCAGATCGCGACCCTGCGCCGCACGTCGGAGGACGCCGTCCGCGGCGCCCGCCACGCGGTCGGCCTGCGCCCGGTGTTCAAGACCGTCGACACCTGCGCCGCCGAGTTCGCCGCCAGCACGCCGTACCACTACTCGTCCTACGACGAGGAGTCGGAGGTCGCCCCGCGCACCCGCCCGGCGATCCTCATCCTCGGCTCCGGCCCCAACCGCATCGGCCAGGGCATCGAGTTCGACTACTCGTGCGTGCACGCCGCGCTGGCGCTCAAGGGCGAGTACGAGACCGTGATGATCAACTGCAACCCGGAGACCGTCTCGACGGACTACGACACGTCCGACCGGCTGTACTTCGAGCCCCTGACGTTCGAGGACGTGCTCGAGGTCTACACCGCCGAGCTCGCCGCCGGACCGGTCGAGGGCCTCATCGTCACTCTCGGCGGCCAGACGCCGTTGTCGCTGGCGCAGCGCCTGTTCGACGCCGGCCTGCCGATCCTCGGCACCTCGCCGGCCGCGATCGACGCCGCCGAGGACCGCGGGGAGTTCGGCAAGGTGCTCGAGGCCGCCGGCCTGCCCGCACCCGCGTTCGGCACCGCGACGACGCAGGCGGGGGCCCGCGACACGGCCCGCCGCATCGGCTTCCCGGTCCTCGTGCGCCCGAGCTACGTGCTGGGCGGGCGCGGCATGGAGATCGTCTACGACGAGCCGCAGCTCAACGAGTACGTCCAGCGTGCGCTCGACAACGCGGCCGACGGGGGGCGGGCCGGCACGCTGCCGCCGCTGCTCATCGACCGCTTCCTCGACGACGCCATCGAGATCGACGTCGACGCGCTCTTCGACGGCACCGAGCTGTTCCTCGGCGGCGTGATGGAGCACATCGAGGAGGCTGGCATCCACTCCGGCGACTCGGCGTGCACGCTTCCGCCGGTCACGCTCTCGGCCAGCGAGCTCGAGCGCATCCGCCTGTCCACCGAGGCGATCGCGCGGGGCGTCGGGGTGCACGGGCTGCTCAACATCCAGTTCGCGCTGGTCTCCGACGTGCTCTACGTGCTCGAGGCCAACCCGCGGGCGTCGCGCACGGTCCCGTTCGTCTCCAAGGCCACCGGCGTCTCCCTGGCCAAGGCCGCCGCGCTGGTCATGGCAGGCCGTTCGATCGCCGACCTGCGCGACCAGGGCATCCTCCCGGTGGACGACGCGAGCGTGCTCGACCTCGACTCACCGATCGCCGTCAAGGAGGCCGTGCTGCCGTTCAAGCGGTTCCGCACCAAGGAGGGCGTGGTCGTCGACACCGTGCTCGGCCCGGAGATGCGCTCCACGGGCGAGGTCATGGGCTTCGACGTCGACTTCCCGACGGCGTTCGCCAAGTCGCAGGACGCGGCGTTCGGCGGCCTGCCGACCGGCGGGCGGGCGTTCATCTCGGTGGCCGACCGGGACAAGCGCTCGATCATCTTCCCGGTCAAGCGCCTGGCGGAGCTGGGCTTCGAGATCCTGGCGACCGAGGGCACCGCGGCCGTCCTGCACCGCAGCGGCATCGCGTCGACGGTCGTGCGCAAGTACTCCTCGGGTCGCGGCGAGTCGGGGGAGCCGACCATCGTCGACCTCATCACCGACGGCTCCGTCGACATGGTGGTGAACACCCCGTCGGGCCAGGGCGCCCGCGCGGACGGCTACGAGATCCGGGCGGCGACGACCGCGGCCGACAAGGCCATGGTCACCACCGTCCAGCAGCTCGGCGCCGCCGTGCAGGCCATCGAGGCGCGGCTGGCAGGCCCCTTCAAGGTGACCAGCCTGCAGGAGCACGACGCGGCCGCCCTGGTGCGCCGCGAGGCACGCGCGGCGGCCCGCGCGTGATCGCCGCGTTCGGCGCCCGCCTGGCGGCCGCCATGGAGGCCCACGGGCCGCTGTGCGTCGGCATCGACCCCCACACGAGCCTGCTGGAGGCATGGGGGCTGGCCGACGATGCCTCGGGCCTGCGGCGGTTCGCGCTGACCGTGCTCGAGGCGGTCGCCGGGCAGGTCGCGGCCGTCAAGCCGCAGGCCGCGTTCTTCGAGCGGCACGGGTCCGCCGGCGTCGCCGTGCTCGAGGAGGTCGTCGCGGCGGGCCGGGACACCGGCACCCTCGTGATCGTGGACGCCAAGCGGGGCGACATCGGCTCGACCATGGGCGCCTACGCGGACGCCTTCCTGCGGGACGGTTCCCCGCTGGCCGGCGACGCGCTGACCGTCTCGCCGTTCCTCGGCTTCGGATCGCTCGCCCCGGCGCTCGAGGCCGCGTCGGCCTCGGGCCGCGGGCTCTTCGTCCTGGCGCTGACATCCAACCCCGAGGGCGCGAGCGTCCAGCACGCGCGCAGCGCCGACGGGGTCTCGGTGGCGGCGAGCATCGCGCGGGCGGCACAGGCGGCCAACGAGGCGGAGATCGCGTCGTCGGGCGCGGCGCTGGGGTCGKTCGGCCTGGTCGTCGGCGCGACGATCGGCGACGCCGCGCGTCAGGTGGGCGTCGACCTCGCCGCCGTCCGCGGACCCCTGCTCGCCCCGGGGGTCGGCGCCCAGGGCGCCGGCGCGGCCGAGCTGGCCGACGTCTTCGGCGACGCGCGCCGGTCGGTGCTCGCGTCGTCGTCGCGGGGCGTCCTGGCCGCAGGCCCGTCCGTGAGCGCGCTGCGCGCCGCGGCCCGCAAGGGGTCGGACGAGGCTGCCGCGGCGCTCTCCTGAGCTCGCGCACGGCGTGTCGGTGCAGGTCCGGGCGCGTTGGACGCCCGCTCACATTGCCGATGAGGGTGGCGCTCGCTAGTTTCGTTCTCACGATCCCGCGCACTCCACGTGGGTCGCCGGCCCACTGACGAGAAGGTGACGCGCGTGGCACTCCCTCCGCTGACTCCCGAACAACGAGCGGCAGCGCTCCAGAAGGCCGCGGCCGCCCGGCAGGCCCGCGCTGAGGTCAAGAATCGCCTCAAGTACTCGCAGGGCACGCTCTCCGAGGTGATCGCCCAGGGGCAGCAGGACGAGACGATCGGCAAGCTCAAGGTCTTGGCGCTGCTCGAGTCGCTCCCTGGCGTCGGCAAGGTCAAGGCGCGTGCGATCATCTCCGAGATCGGAATCTCCGAGACCCGGCGCGTCCGCGGTCTCGGACCGCACCAGGTGAAGGCCCTCGTCGACCGCTTCGGGTGACAGGCTGCCGGCGCCGCGCATCTCGAGGAGTACCGCACCACCCATGACGACGACGCCTGCCCGGCTGACCGTGCTCGCCGGACCGACAGCCGTCGGCAAGGGGACGGTGTCCGCCGACGTCCGCTCCCGCTACCCGGAGGTCTGGCTCTCGGTGTCCGCGACGACGCGGTCACCGCGGCCGGGCGAGGTGGACGGGGTGCACTACCTGTTCGTCTCGGGCGACGAGTTCGACCGCATGGTCGAGCGCGGCGACCTCCTCGAGTGGGCCGTCGTGCACGGGCGCAACCGGTACGGCACCCCCCGCAAGCCGGTCGAGGAGCGGCTCGCGGCCGGCAAGCCGGCCCTCCTCGAGATCGACCTGCAGGGCGCGAGGCAGGTGCGCGCCTCGATGCCGGACGCGCACTTCGTGTTCCTCGCGCCGCCGTCGTTCACCGAGCTGGAGCGCCGCCTGGTCGGGCGGGGGACCGAGGACGCCGAGGAGCGCGAGCGCCGCCTCTCGACGGCGCGGGTCGAGCTCGCGGCCGAGGCGGAGTTCGACCAGGTCATCGTGAACGACGACGTGCACCGGGCGACCGACGAGCTGGTCCGCGGGATGGGGATCGCGACCAGGTAGGATGGACCCAGTCCCACCCTCTTACGTACGGGAGATCACCGTGTCCGGAACCGTCGCCGCCCCCACCGGCATCACCGACCCGCCCATCGACCGTCTGCTCGAGCGCGCCGACTCCAAGTACGCGCTCGTCCTGTACTCGGCCAAGCGCGCGCGTCAGATCAACGCCTACTACTCGCAGCTCAACGAGGGCCTGCTCGAGTACGTCGGCCCGCTGGTCGACACCCGTCCGCAGGAGAAGCCGCTCTCGATCGCCATGCGCGAGATCGACGCCGGCCTGCTGACGTCCGAGGCCACGGAGGGCTGACCGCCCCACCATGCGCATCGTCCTCGGGGTCGCGGGCGGGATCGCCGCCTACAAGGCTGTGCTGCTGCTCCGGCTGCTGCGTGAGCAGGGCCACGAGGTCCGCGTGGTGCCCACGCGGGCGGCGCTCGAATTCGTCGGCCGTGCCACGTGGGAGGCCCTCTCGGGCCAGCCGGTGACCACCGACGTGTTCGAGGACGTCGACCAGGTGGCGCACGTCGCCGTCGGCAAGCAGGCCGAGCTCGTGATCGTCGCCCCGGCGACGGCGGACCTGCTCGCCCGTGCGGCCGCCGGCCAGGCGGACGACCTGCTGACCGCCACCCTGCTGGTCGCCCGGTGCCCGGTGCTGCTCGCCCCCGCGATGCACACGGAGATGTGGGAGCACCCGGCCACCGTCGCGAACGTGGCGACGCTGCGAGCCCGCGGCACTCACGTGCTCGACCCCGCCGCCGGTCGCCTGACCGGCGCGGACACCGGACCGGGCCGGCTGCCCGAGCCCGAGGACATCGCGGCCGCCGCCCTGGCCCTGCTCGTCGACCGGCCGCGTGACCTGGTCGGCCGGCACGTCGTGGTCTCCGCCGGCGGCACCCGTGAGCCCCTCGACCCGGTTCGCTTCCTCGGCAACAGGTCCTCGGGCCGCCAGGGCGTGGCGCTCGCCCGGGCGGCGCACGCCCGGGGCGCCCGGGTCACGCTGGTCGCCGCGAACATCGACGTCCCCGCCCCGGCTGGGGTCGACGTGGTGCGCGCCGAGACCGGCGCGGAGTTGCGTGACGCCGTCCGGGCCGCCGCGAAGGACGCCGACGTCGTCGTCATGGCGGCCGCGGTCGCCGACTACCGACCGCGCACGAGCGCGGAGTCGAAGATCAAGAAGCAGCACGACGGCGAACCCACGGTGCTGGAGCTGGTCGAGACGGTCGACATCCTGGCCGAGCTCGCCGCCGACCGGCTGCGCGCGGGCCAGGTCGTCGTCGGCTTCGCGGCCGAGACGGGCGACGAGACGGGCAGCGTGCTCGAGCACGGTCGCGCCAAAGCGCTGCGCAAGGGTGCCGACCTCCTCGTGGTGAACGCCGTGGGTGGTGGTCGGGGGTTCGGCAGCGACGCCAACGACGTCACGATCCTCGACGGGACGGGTGCGGTCGTCGCCGAGGCCAGCGGCAGCAAGGACCAGGTCGCCGACGCCGTCTGGGACGCCGTCGTGGCCCGCGGCTGAGATCGAGCACCTGGCGCGGGGCGCGCCCATTACGCTGTCGGCCATGACTCAGCCCGACCTGCGCCTCTTCACGTCCGAGTCCGTGACCGAGGGGCACCCGGACAAGATCTGCGACCAGATCTCCGACGCCATCCTCGACGCGATCCTGGAGCAGGACCCGCAGGCGCGCGTGGCGGTCGAGACGATGGTGACCACGGGCCTGGTGCACGTCGCCGGCGAGGTCACCACCAGCGCGTACGTCGAGATCCCACAGATCGTCCGCCAGGTGGTCAAGGGCATCGGCTACACGTCCTCCGCCATCGGCTTCGACGGCGACTCGTGCGGCATCTCCGTGTCGATCGGGCAGCAGTCGCCCGACATCGCCGCGGGCGTGGACAAGGCAATCGAGGTCCGCGAGGACACGTCGGACCTCGACCCGCTCGACGCGCAGGGCGCCGGCGACCAGGGGCTGATGTTCGGCTACGCCAGCGACGACACCCCCACGCTGCTCCCGCTGCCCATCTGGCTCGCGCACCGGTTGGCCGAGCGCCTGACGCTCGTGCGCAAGGAGGAGGTCGTCCCGGGGCTGCGGCCCGACGGGAAGACCCAGGTCACCATCGGCTACGACGGCGACCGCGCCGTGCGGCTCGACACGGTCGTCCTGTCCACGCAGCACGACCCGGACGTGCAGCTGGAGACCACGCTGCGGCCCGCGATCTCCGAGCTGGTCGTCACGCCGGTCCTCGCACAGCTCGACCTCGACATCTCCGACTACCGCCTGCTGGTCAACCCGACCGGCACCTTCGTCGTCGGCGGTCCCCAGGGCGACGCGGGCCTCACGGGCCGCAAGATCATCGTGGACTCGTACGGCGGCATCGCGCGGCACGGCGGAGGCGCGTTCTCCGGCAAGGACCCGTCGAAGGTGGACCGCTCGGCGGCGTACGCGATGCGCTGGGTGGCCAAGAACATCGTCGCCGCGGGTCTCGCGCGCCGCTGCGAGGTGCAGGTCGCCTACGCCATCGGCAAGGCGAACCCCGTCGGCCTCTACGTCGAGACGTTCGGCACGGAGACCGTGCCGGTCGCCCGGCTGACGGCCGCCATCCGCGAGGTCTTCGACCTGCGCCCGGCCGCGATCGTGCGCGACCTCGACCTGCTGCGCCCGATCTACCGCAAGACCGCCGCCTACGGCCACTTCGGCCGCGAGCTGCCCGAGTTCACCTGGGAGCGCACGGACCGCGTGGCGGACCTGCAGTCCGCGGTGGGCTGAACCGGCTCCTTCCCGCGGGCCGTCACCCGTGGGCGGCGGATGGTGTGATGACCCGGTGGACGTGAGCGGGAGCGGCGAGCAGCTGATGCTCGAGGGCCTGCCGCAGCCCCGGCGCCGGTCCCGCGCCCTGCCCGGCGGTGCGGCCCTGGCCGAGCACCAGCCGGTGGCGCGGGTGTGCGTGGACCTGGTGCCCGCCCACCTCGACCGCGTGTACGAGTACCTGGTGCCCGCGGCGCTGGCGGACACCGCAGTGCCGGGCGCCCGGGTCAAGGTGCGGTTCGGCGCGCAGGGAGACGTCAACGGCTACGTCCTCGACCGCGTGGACGAGGCGGAGCACGACGGTGCGCTCGTGCCCGTGCGCAAGGTCGTGTCCGCGGAGCCAGTCCTCACCCCGCAGGTCGCGCGCCTCGCCCGCGCGGTGGCCGACCGCTGGGCCGGCACGCTCAACGACGTGCTGCGCCTCGCGATCCCCGCGCGGCACGCCCGCGTCGAGGCCGAGGTGCCGACGCCCGCGGACGAGCCGCCGGCTCCGTCGCCGTCGGCCACCGCGTGGGCGCCGTACCGCGGTGGCGCCGCCCTGCTGCAGCACGTGACCGCCGGCGGGGCGCCGCGTGCGGTCTGGTCGGCGCTGCCCGGCGCGGCGGGGGATCGGTGGCCCGACGCGTTCGCCCAGGCCGTCGCGGCGTGCGTGCTGGGTGGCCGGGGCGCTCTGGTCGTCGTCCCCGACGCCCGGGACATCGACCGCGTCCTCACGGCGCTCGAGGACGTCGGGATCCCACGCTGGACCCCTGGCTCGTCCGGCGGAGCCGTCCGCCTGGCGGCCGACGACGGCCCCGCCGCGCGCTACCGGTCGTTCCTCGCTGCGCTGCGCGGGCAGGCATCGGTGGTCGTCGGGACGCGCGCATCGGCGTTCGCCCCCGTCCAGAACCTCGGGCTCGCCGTCGTCTGGGACGACGGCGACCCGCTGCACGCCGAGCCGCGCGCGCCCTACCCGCACGTGCGCKAGGTGCTGGCGCTGCGCTCGGAGCTCGAGGGGTGCGCGCTCCTCGTAGCGGCGCACGGCCGCAGCGTCGAGGCGCAGGCGCTCGTGGAGTCCGGCTGGGCGCGGGAGGTCACGGCGGACCGGGCGACGACGCGCGCCCGGGCCGCMCGGGTGCTCGCGCTCACGTCCGTCGAGCTTGCCCGCGAGGGTCCGGCGGCCGCCGCTCGGCTGCCCGCGCCCGCGTGGAAKACGCTCMGGGACCGGCTCGCGGACGGACCCGTGCTGGTCCAGGTGCCGCGCGCCGGGTACGTGCCCGTCGTCGCCTGCGGCCGCTGCCGCACGGCCGCCCTGTGCGGCGTCTGCCACGGCCCGCTCGGCCTKACCAGCGCCGGCGGGGTCCCGACCTGCGGCTGGTGCGGCCGGCTGGCCACCGACTGGCGCTGCACCGAGTGCGGTGCCGGGGCGTTGCGGTCGGTGCGGGTCGGGTCGGAACGGACGGCCGAGGAGCTCGGTCGCGCCTTCCCGGGCGTCCCCGTCCGGGTGTCCGGCGCGCGCGCCTCCGCCGGCGTGCTGGCGACGGTCCCAGACGTGCCGGCCGTCGTCGTCTCGACGCCGGGCGCCGAGCCGGTGGCACCGGGTGGCTACGCGGCGGCCCTCCTGCTCGACGCCGCGGTGAGCACCGCCGGGGTGTCGCTGCGCACCGGCGAGGACGCCCTGCGTCGCTGGCTGGCTGCCGCGGCCCTCGTGCGCCCCTCGTCCGAGGGCGGGGTCGTCGTGCTGGTCGGCGACGCCGAGGAGCGCGCGACGCAGGCGCTCGTGCGGTGGGACCCGGCCGGGTACGCCTCCCGGGAGGTCGGCGAGCGGGTCGAGCTCGCGCTCCCGCCGTCGGTCCGCATGGCGGCCGTCACCGGGCCGCGGGACGCCGTCGACACCCTGCTGGCGCGGCTCGACCTGGCGGACGCCGAGGTCCTCGGTCCGGTCCCCGTCGGGGAGGCCGAGGCCGGCGCGCTCGAACCGGACGTGCGGGCGATCGTGCGCGTGCCCCGGTCCCGGGGCGCCGCACTCGCGAAGGCCGTCGCGGCGTCGCTGGCGGTGCGCAGCGCCCGTCGCGAGGGCGGATCGGTCCGCGTGGTGCTGGACCCGGCGGAGCTGGGGTGAGCGCCCGATGATCGACGCCGTGGTGTTCGACCTCGGCAACGTGCTGGTGGGTTGGGACCCGTACCGGCCGTTCGTCGGTCGGCTGCCGGCACGCGAGGTCGAGGCCTTCTTCACGGACCTCGACTTCATGGCCTTCAACCACCACCAGGACGCGGGCCGCTCCTGGGCCGACGCCCGCCAGGAGTTGGCGGCCAGCGCCCCCGAGCACCTGCCCGCGCTGGACCTGTACGTCGCGCACTTCGCGGACACGCTGGTCGGACCCGTGCCCGGCTCGGAGCGGCTGGTGCGGGACCTGGCGGCGCTCGGGGTCCGGCTGCTCGGCCTGACCAACTGGTCGGCCGAGACGTTCCACCTGGCGGAGCCGGCGGCACCGGCGATCGGGCTCCTCGAGGACGTGCTGGTCTCGGGTGAGGTCGGGGTGGCGAAGCCCGACCCGCGGGTGTTCGGGCTGCTGACGCAGCGCTACGGCCTGGACCCCCGGCGGACGGTGTTCACCGACGACTCCGCCACCAACGTCGCCGCGGCGGCCGCGGCAGGGTTCGACGCGCTGCTGTTCACGTCGGCGGACGCCCTGCGCTCGGACCTCGCCGCGCGCGGGCTCGCGCTGCCGCGCACCTAGGATCGACGCCATGCGACTGCTCTTCGCCGGAACTCCCGCGGCCGCGGTGCCGTCGCTCGAGGCGCTCCTCGCCTCCCGTCACGAGGTGGTGGCCGTGCTCACCCGGCCCGACGCGCGGTCCGGCCGGGGCCGCTCGTCGGCGCCCAGCGAGGTCAAGGCGCGGGCGCTGGAGGCCGGCCTCGAGGTGCTCACCCCGCAGCGACCGCGCGACGAGGACTTCCAGGCCAGGCTGGCGGAGCTAGCCGTCGACGCGGCACCGGTCGTGGCCTACGGCGCGCTGATCCCGCCCGCCCTGCTCGACGTGCCGGTGCACGGCTGGGTGAACCTGCACTTCTCGGTCCTGCCCGCCTGGCGCGGAGCCGCGCCCGTGCAGCACGCGATCATCGCCGGCGACGAGGTCACGGGCGCATCGACGTTCCGGCTCGAGGCCGGCCTGGACACCGGCCCCGTCTTCGGGTTCCTCACGGAGACGATCCGCCCGCGCGACACCTCGGGTGACCTGCTCGGGCGCCTCGCCGTGGCCGGCGCCGGCCTGCTCGTGCAGACACTCGACGCGCTGGAGGACGGCATCCTCAGCCCCGTCGACCAGACCACCGACGGCGTCAGCCTCGCGCCGAAGATCGAGGTCGACGACGCTCGGGTGCGCTGGTCGCACCCGGCGCACGCCGTCGACCGGCGGATCCGCGGCTGCACCCCGGCGCCCGGCGCGTGGACGACGCTGCCGGACGGCTCCCGGCTGGGCCTGGCGCCCGTCCTGCTCGTCCCGGACGTGGCGGACCTCGCACCGGGGCAGCTGCTCGTCGGCAAGAAGGAGGTGCTCGTCGGGACCGGCGGGCACGCGGTGCGGCTGACCGAGGTGACCCCGCAGGGCAAGCGCTCGATGTCGGCGGCCGACTGGGCGCGCGGCGCCCGGCTCGACGCKGACATCGTGCTTGGGGGTGCCGCATGAGCCCCGTCGACGACCGGCGCGACCCGCAKGGTCGCCAGCGCGGAGCGGCCAGGTCGCAGGGCCGGACGCAGCGGTCCGCCGCGACTCCGTCGCAGCGCCGCCGGGGCAGCGACCCGGCCCGCACGGCCGCGTACGACGTCCTGCGCGCGGTCGCGGGCACGGACTCGTACGCCAACCTCGTGCTCCCGCCGCTGCTCCGGGAGCGCCGGATCACCGGACGCGACGCCGCGTTCGCGACCGAGCTGGCATACGGCACGCTCCGCCTGCAGGGCCGGTACGACGCGATCATCGCGCAGGCGTCCTCCCGCGCCGTCGACACCATCGATGCGCCCGCGCTCGACGTGCTGCGGCTCGGCGTCCACCAGCTGCTGGGCATGCGCGTGCCCGCCCACGCGGCGGTCTCGGAGACCGTCGGGCTGGCCCGCGAGCAGCTGGGCACCGGACCCTCGCAGTTCGTCAACGCCGTCCTGCGCGCGGTCGGACGCGAGACGCCCGAGGCCTGGGAGCAGCGGATCGCCGACGCCGCCGGCGACGACGAGCTCGCCCGGCTCGCGGTCGTCGAGAGCCACCCGGTGTGGGTCGTCCGCGCACTGCGCGAGGCCTTGGTGGGCAACGGTCGCTCCGCCGACGAGGTCGGCGCGCTGCTGGCGGCCGACAACGTCGCGCCCCGCGTGACGATCGTCGCGCGGCCGGGCCTCGCGGGGACCGACGAGGTCGTCGACGACGCCGGCGACGGCGTGGGCACGGTCGGCGCCCTCGCACCGACCGCGGTCGTCCTGTCCGGCGGCGACCCGGCGGCCCTGACCAGCGTCCGCGACGGTCGCGCCGGGGTGCAGGACGAGGGCAGCCAGCTGGTCGCGCTCGCGCTGACCGAGGCGCCGCTGGACGGCCCGGACGAGCGCTGGCTCGACCTGTGCGCCGGCCCCGGGGGCAAGGCGGCGCTGCTCGCAGCCGTCGCCGGCGAGCGCGGCGCGCGGATCGTCGCCAACGAGGTGCAGCCGCACCGCACCCGCCTGGTGGAGCAGGCGCTGCGCGCGGTGCCCGCGGACGCGGTCGAGGACGTGCGCACCGGCGACGGGCGCACGGTCGGCACCGACGAGCCGGGCTCGTACGACCGCGTGATGGTCGACGCCCCGTGCACCGGTCTGGGCGCACTCCGTCGGCGTCCGGAGGCGCGCTGGCGCCGGTCGCCCGCCGATCTCGCCGGCCTGAGCGCGCTGCAGCGCGACCTGCTGATCTCGGCGCTGCGGGCGGTGCGCCCCGGCGGCGTCGTCGCCTACGTCACGTGCTCGCCGCACCTCGTCGAGACGCAGCTCGTCGTCAAGGACGCTCTGCGTGCCGCGGGCCGGGCCGGGATCGCGGTCGAGCCGATCGACGCGCGCGCGGTGGTGCGCGGGATCGCGCCGGGGGGAGCCGTCGAGCTGGACGACGCGCGGACGGACGTGCAGCTGTGGCCGCACGTGCACGGCACGGACGCCATGCACCTGACGCTCCTCCGCCGGACGAGCTGAGCCCTCTACGCTGGCCGGGTGCCTGCGCTGATCAACCCGAGCATCCTGTCCGCCGACTTCGCCAACCTCGAGCGTGACCTCCAGGCGATCTCGACCGCGGACTTCGTGCACGTCGACGTCATGGACAACCACTTCGTGCCCAACCTCACCCTGGGCCTGCCCGTGGTGACGCGGATCGCCGAGGTCTCGCCKGTCCCGCTCGACGTGCACCTCATGATCGAGGACGCCGACCGGTGGGCGCCCGAGTACGYCGCGGCCGGCGCGGCCTCCGTGACGTTCCACGTCGAGGCGACGCAGGCACCCGTGCGGCTGGCCCGCCAGCTGCGGTCGCGCGGCGTGCGCGCCGGGATCGCGCTGCGGCCGGCCTCGCCGATCGAGCCGCTGCTCGACCTCCTGCCCGAGTTCGACATGGTGCTGGTGATGACGGTCGAGCCCGGCTTCGGCGGCCAGTCGTTCATCGAGGGGATGCTGCCGAAGATCCGGCGCGCCCGGGCCGTCCTGGACGCGACCGGCGGCGACACGTGGCTGCAGGTGGACGGGGGAGTCGCGCGCGACACCATCGGCCGGATCGCCGCCGCGGGCGCGAACGCGTTCGTCGCGGGGTCGGCCGTCTACGGCGCTCCCGACATCGCGGCCGAGATCGCCGCCCTCCGGAGCCTGGCGGACGCGGACGCCTGACCGGCGGGAATGTCCCGTGTGGCATGATCGTTGGCGCAGTACGAACACACACACGTGCTCCGGGGTCGGTGTAATTCCGAGCCGGCGGTGACAGTCCGCGACCCGCACGGTCCGCAAGGATCGGGCGGTTGACC
Organism: Cellulomonas sp. P1_C4; assembly: GCF_056406355.1. NCBI lineage: Bacteria > Bacillati > Actinomycetota > Actinomycetes > Micrococcales > Cellulomonadaceae > Cellulomonas > Cellulomonas sp. P1_C4. The sequence goes on from NZ_JBFUAI010000010.1 coordinate 61,547, forward strand.
TGGTGGAACTCCAGGACCGACGGTGAAAGTCCGGATGGGAGGATCACGTGGCGGCGCCCTGTGCGCCGTGGTTGCGGGATCACTCCTGCCGCCCTCACCCCGGAGCGATCGCGCCCGGAGGTGACACATGGCCAGCACCGAGACCGGTGTGCGCGCACCCTCCGAGACCGACGCGATGCGGCGTGCGCTCGAGATCGCGCGGCGCGGACCCGCGAACGGCCCCAACCCCCGCGTCGGCGCCGTGCTGCTGAGCCCGTCCGGCGAGCTCCTCGGCGAGGGCTGGCACCGCGGGGCGGGCACGCCGCACGCCGAGGTCGCGGCGCTGACGGACGCCGCCGAGCGCGGGATGTCGACGCGCGGGGCGACCGCCGTCGTCACCCTCGAACCGTGCAACCACACCGGCCGCACGGGCCCGTGCTCCGTGGCCCTGCTCGAGGCCGGGGTCGCGCGCGTGGTCGTGTCCGTGCCCGACCCCAACCCCGTCGCCGCCGGGGGAGCCGAACGTCTGCGTGCCGCGGGCGTCGAGGTCGAGACCGGGCTGCTGGCCGACGAGGGGCGGGCCCTCCTGGGCGCCTGGCTGCCCTCGGTCGAGCGCGGTCGTCCGTTCGTCACCCTGAAGATCGCCACCTCGCTGGACGGGCGCATCGCCGCCGCGGACGGCTCGAGCCGGTGGATCACGTCGGAGGTCTCGCGGCACCACGCCCACGACCTGCGCGCCGAGGTCGACGCCATCGCGGTCGGCACCGGCACCGCCCTGGCCGACGACCCGTCGTTGACGGCGCGCAACGCGGCCGGGGAGCTGCACGGAGACCAGCCGCTGCGGGTCGTCGTCGGGCAGCGCGACATCCCGTCGGACGCCCGCCTGCGCGGCCCGGGCGGCGAGCTGGTCCACGTCCGGACGCACGACCCCGCCGAGGTGCTGGCGCTGCTCACCGCGCGTGAGGTCCGGCACCTGCTCGTCGAGGGCGGGCCCACGCTCGCCGCGGCGTTCCTGCGGGCCGGGCTCGTCGACGAGGTGCACGCCTACGTCGCGCCCGTCCTGCTCGGCGCCGGCCCGTCCGCCATGGCCGACCTCGGCGTCACCAGCATCGGCGACGCCGTCCGCCTGACCACCCGATCCGTCATCCCGCTCGGCCCCGACGTCCTTGTCGTCGCGAGCATCGACACACACCGCACGGAGGAGCACTGATGTTCACCGGAATCGTCGAGGAGATCGGCACCGTCGAGGCCATCGAGCATGGCCCAGATGGGTCCGACGCCCGCCTGCGGGTCCGCGGCCCGCTCGTCGTGTCCGACGCCCACCTGGGTGACTCGATCAGCGTCTCCGGCGTCTGTCTCACGGTGACGGAGCTCCCGGGCGACGGCACGTTCTTCGCGGACGTCATGCCCGAGACGCTGCGCCGCAGCGCGCTGGAGGACGTCGGCGTGTCCAGCCCGGTCAACCTCGAGCGCGCGCTGCCGGTCGGCGGCCGGTACGGCGGCCACGTCGTGCAGGGGCACGTCGACGGCGTCGGCACCATCCTGAGCCGGTCGCCCGGGCCACGCTGGGACGACATCGAGATCGGCCTCGCGCCGGAGCTTGCCCGGTACGTCGCCGAGAAGGGCTCGATCGCCGTCTCGGGCATCTCGCTCACGGTCACCCACGTCACCGACGAGTCGTTCGGTGTCTCGCTCATCCCCACCACGCTCGAGGCGACGACCCTCGGCACGCTCGCGCCCGGCGCGCGGGTCAACCTGGAGGTCGACGTGCTGGCCAAGTACACCGAGCGGCTGCTGTCGTCGGCGGGGGTGCTGCGATGACCGCCCCGACCGGCGTGCGGACCGGCACGGTCGAGCAGGCGCTCGAGGCGCTGCGCGCGGGGCGCCCGGTGCTCGTCGCCGACTCGCCCGACCGCGAGAACGAGGCCGACGTCATCCTCGCCGCCCAGTCGGCGACGCCCGAGTGGATCGCGTGGACCATCCGGCACTCGTCGGGCTACCTGTGCGCGCCCATGCCGGCGTCGCGGGCGGACGCGCTCGACCTGCCGCTGATGGTGCCGCACAGCCAGGACCCGCGGCGCACCGCGTACACGGTGACCGTCGACGCGGCGACCGGCGTGACCACCGGCATCTCGGCGTCGGACCGTGCGCGCACCCTGCACGTGCTCGCCGACCCGGCGTCGGGCCGCGAGGACCTCATCCGCCCCGGCCACGTGCTCCCGCTGCGGGCCGTGCCCGGTGGCGTGCTGCACCGTGCGGGCCACACCGAGGCCGCAGTCGACCTGTGCCGGCTCGCCGGCCTCGAGCCGGTCGGCGCCATCGCCGAGCTGGTGAATGACGACGGCACGATGACCCGGCTCGACGTGGCGTCGCAGCTGGCGGAGGCCGAGGGCCTGGTCCTGCTGACGATCGAGGACATCGTCGCGTGGCGCACGCAGCACGGTGACGACGTCACCGCCGAGGCGGCCGTCGCGGCCCCGCCCAAGGACCGGGTGCACGCGACCCACACGGCGTACCTGCCGACGAAGCACGGCGACTTCCGCATCCACGGCTACCGCGACCTGCGCACGGGCGCCGAGCACGTGGCCCTCGTGCCGACCGCCGGGCTGGCCGAGGCGCCGGTGGTCCGCGTGCACTCCGAGTGCCTCACCGGCGACGCCTTCGGCTCCGCCCGGTGCGACTGCGGGCCCCAGCTGGACGCCGCGCTCGAGCTCGCCGCCGCTCAGGGCGGTGCCGTCATCTACCTGCGGGGGCACGAGGGTCGAGGGATCGGCCTGCTCGCCAAGGTGGCGGCCTACGCGCTGCAGGACGAGGGTCGGGACACGGTCGAGGCCAACCTCGACCTTGGCTGGCCCGCCGACCGGCGCGAGTACGGCGCCGCGGCGGCGATCCTCACCGACCTCGGCGTGCAGCGGGTGAGCCTGCTCACCAACAACCCGGCGAAGGTGGCCGGTCTGCGAGCCCACGGGATCGACGTCGAGGAGATCCGCAGCCTCGAGGTGGGCCGCACGCCGCAGAACGAGGCCTATCTGCGCACCAAGGCGACGTCGATGGGGCACCTGCTCCACCTGCCGCCCGGCACGGAGCGGGAGCCCATCGCGGTCTCGCCCGTGCACGCCACGCCGGCGACGCCCGGCGCGGACCACGACGACCACGCGTTCGAGAACCTGGAGGACCTGGCATGAGCGGTGCTGGAGCACCCACCCTGACCGTCGACGGAACCGGCCTGAAGGTCGTCGTCATCGCGGCGAGCTGGCACACCGTCGTCATGGACGGCCTGCTCGCGGGCGCGCAGCGGGCTCTGGAGGCCGCGCACGTCGAGGACGTCACGATCGTCCGCGTGCCGGGCACGTTCGAGCTCCCGGTCGCGGCGCAGGTCGCCGCCGCCGGCGGCGCGGACGCCGTCGTCGCTCTCGGCGTCGTCATCCGGGGCGGTACGCCCCACTTCGAGTACGTCTGCCAGGGCGCGACCCTTGGCCTCACGGACGTCGGGATCCGCACGGGTGTCCCCGTCGGGTTCGGCGTGCTCACCTGCGACAACGAGGAGCAGGCGCTCGACCGCGCCGGGCTCGAGGGCTCGCACGAGGACAAGGGCGCCGAGGCTGCGGAGGCCGCCGTCGCCACCGTGGTCGCCCTGCGCGCGCTTCGTCCCGTGCCGTCTAGAGTGCCCGCGTGAAGACCTTCGACACCCTGTTCGCCGAGCTCTCGGAGAAGGCCGCCACCCGCCCCGCGGGCTCCGGCACGGTCGCGGAGCTGGACACCGGCGTGCACGGCATCGGCAAGAAGGTCGTCGAGGAGGCCGCCGAGGTCTGGATGGCGGCCGAGCACGAGTCGGACGAGCGCACGGCCGAGGAGATCTCGCAGCTGCTCTACCACCTGCAGGTGCTGATGATCGCGCGCGGCCTGACGCTCGCCGACGTCTACACCCACCTCTGAGGAGAACGACCGTGCTGAGGATCGCCGTCCCGAACAAGGGCTCCCTGTCCGAGCCCGCCGTCGAGATGCTCAAGGAGGCCGGGTACCGCCAGCGTCGCGACTCCCGCGAGCTCGTGCTGCCCGACCCGGACAACGACGTCGAGTTCTTCTTCCTGCGCCCGCGCGACATCGCCGTGTACGTGGGGGCGGGCACGGTCGACGTCGGCATCACCGGCCGCGACCTGATGCTCGACTCGGAGTCCGAGGCCGTGGAGCACCTGCCCCTCGGGTTCGCGCGCTCGACGTTCCGGTTCGCCGGCACGGCGGGGGAGTGGAGCGACGTCGCGCAGGTGGGCGGTCGCCGGGTCGCGACGTCATACCCCGTGCTGGTCGGGTCGTACCTGAAGTCCCTCGGCATCCACCCGTCGGGCGTCGTGCGCCTGGACGGTGCGGTCGAGTCGGCGATCAAGCTCGGCGTCGCCGACGTGATCGCGGACGTCGTCGAGACGGGCACCACGCTGCGCGCGGCCGGGCTGGAGATCTTCGCCGACCCGATCCTGCGCTCCGAGGCCGTGCTGGTGCGCCGTTCCGACGGCGCCGAGCCCGCCGGCCTCGACGTGCTGACGCGGCGGCTGCAGGGCGTGCTCACGGCCCGCGAGTACGTGCTCATGGACTACGACGTGCCGCTGGACCTGGTGGATCGGGCCGTCGCGATCACGCCCGGCCTCGAGTCGCCGACGGTGTCGCCGCTGCACAACCGCGACTGGGCTGCCGTGCGGGCGATGGTCCGTCGCGACCAGACCAACCGGGTGATGGACTCCCTGTACGACATCGGTGCGCGCGCGATCCTCGTGACGTCGATCCACGCGTGCCGACTCTGAGCGGTTCAGCCGTGGACGACCTCACGGCACCGTTCCGGCCGCGGTTCGCCCGCGTCGTCACCCTGGTCATGGCGGTCGTCGTGATCGCCCTCACCATCGCGATCATGCTGGCGCTGCCGATCCTCACGGCCGGCGACCGGCTCGGGTTCGCGATCGTCGGGGGCCTCATCGCCTGGTTCCTGTGGCGCCAGGCGTCGGTGGTCGCCCGCGTCGACGACGACGGCCTCACCGTCCGGAACCTCGTCTTCACGCGTCGCCTCGAGTGGGCCGAGATCGTGTCCGTGCGGTTCGGGTCCGGGCGGCCCTGGGTGCAGCTCGACCTGTCCGACGGCGACACGCTCGCGGTCATGGCCATCCAGCGGGCAGACGGACCGTTCGCCGACTCCGAGGCCCGCCGCCTGGCGACGCTCGTCGCGATGCACACGACGACGCAGCGGGACGACTAGAGACCGGCGGCGTGCACTCCCGCGGCGGCCGCGGCGAGGAATGCCGCGGGGTCCTGGTCCAGGCCGCGGCCCATGGTCGAGAGCCGGACCGGGGTGTCCGCGAGCGCCGCGAGCAGCTCGTCCCCGGCGGCCACCTCGACCAGCCGGTGCCGGGCGCCGAGCGTCGCCGCCTGCTCGCGGACCCGCCGTCCGAGGTCGCCGTCGAGGACCGGCACGACGACGTCGGCGGGCGCGAGAGCCACGCGGCCGTAGGCCGTGAGCGAATGGTGCGACACCCCGAGGTGCCGCTCCCGCGCGTCCGCGCCGGACACGCGCAGCGACGCGACCGGTCGCCCACCGAGCACCGCGGTCGCGTTGACCGCCTCGCCCGCCGCGACCCCGGAGAAACCCCATCGCGTCCCCGTGCCGAGGTTGCCGGGACCCTGGGCGACGACGACGAGGTCGGCGCCGACGACGTGCCTCGCGGCGAGCATGCCCGTGTGCACGGTGACCGCCTCGAGGTCGCCGCCGAACGCCTGACCGGTGGTGACGCAGGCCTCGATCCATCCCGCGGACCGCAGTCCCGCGATCGTGCGGGAGAACCAGGCTGGCAGCGCCCCTCCGTCGGTCATCACGTAGGCGACCCGCGGCGGCGTGCGGCCCGCCCGCGAGGCGGCGAACCGTGCGCCGGCCACGATCGCCGGCAGGGCCGAGTGCAGGTCGGCGACCACCACGGGCAGGCCGCGGAGGTCGTCGGCCTCGCGCAGGAGCTCGTGGTGGGGTGACTCCTGGTCGTCGACCCCCAGGACCATGGCCTGCAGGGGCGTGTAACGGGCCTTGACCAGGTGACCCGGCCCGTCGGGCGGGTCGACCGGCGGGCGGTCCGGCAGGGCGATGACCAGCGCGTAGCCCCCGGTGCCCAGCCCGCGGGCCAGCGCCGAGACGTTGAGCAGCACGCGGTCACCGATCTCGGGGCTGCCGACGAGGGCGGGGAACGCCAGGGCGCGGACCGTGTCGCCGGCCGTCGCGGTGCCCACGGGAGCCTCGAGCTCGACCGTGACCTCGGCCGCACCCGGCCACGTGGACCCGAGCGACACCACGACACCCGCACGCCACGTGATCACACGCCCACGCTACCGGCCACTACGGTGGTCCCCGATGGCCGCCCAGATCGCCCCCGCCGAACGCCTGCTCAACCTCGTCATCGCCCTGGTCAACACCGCCGGGCGGATGACCAAGGAGCAGGTGCGCACCAGCGTCGCCGGGTACCAGGAGGCACCCTCGGACGACGCCTTCGAGCGGATGTTCGAGCGCGACAAGGACACGCTGCGCGACCTCGGCATCCCGATCCTCACCGTCACCGACGCGGGCCACGGCGACGACATCGGCTACCGGGTCGACCTGGACGCCTACGCCCTGCCGCCGCTGGACCTCACCGCGGCCGAGCTCGGGGTGCTCGCCATGGCGGCGCAGGTGTGGCAGGACCAGTCCGTCCGCGCGGACACCACGCGCGCCCTGACCAAGCTCCGCGCGGTCGGCGACGCCCCCGAGTCGACCGACCTGGTCGCCGGGCTCGCGCCGCGCGTCCGGGCGGGCGGCGGTGCGTTCGGGCCGCTGGTCGACGCCGTCCAGGCGCGGCAGGCCGTCCGGTTCACGTACCGCGCCGCGACCACGGGCGAGGTGCGGGAGCGCACCGTCGAGCCGTGGAAGCTGCTGGCGCGGCGCGGCGGCTGGGTGCTCGTGGGCCGCGACCGGGACCGGGGCGCCAGCCGATCCTTCCGGTTGAGCCGGTTGGAGGGCGTGGTGCGGACGGTCGGTGAGCCCGGCTCGTTCACGGCACCGACGGCCGAGGAGCTGGCGGAGGCGCTGCAGAGCTGGGGGAGCGGGCCGGAGCGCATCGCGACGCTGGCCATCCTCCCGGAGCGCGCGAGCGCGGCCCGGGCGCGCGCGGTGCCGGCGCCGGCCGACGTGCCGGAAGTCCCCGGCCGCGACGTCGTGCACGTGCTGTTCCGCKCCGAGTGGGAGCTCGCGGAGGAGCTGGTCGGCTACGGCGACGCCGTCGTCGTGCTTGCCCCGGCGGGGCTGCGCGACTCGGTGCTGCACCTGCTGCGCACGGCGGCGACGCTCGACCAGGAGGTGCCGACCGATGGCTGAGCGCGCGAGCGACAGGCTCCTGCGCCTGCTCGGCATGATCACGTACCTGGACCGCCACGACGAGGTCTCGGTGGAGGCGATCGGGTCGCAGTTCGACGTGAGCACCCGGCAGGTGATGGACGACATCGACACGCTCTGGGTCACCGGTACCCCCGGGTACTACCCGCACGACCTCATCGACTTCGACGCGGCCTCCTACGAGCAGGGTGTGGTCCGGCTGACGGAGTCGCGGGGGATGACGCGGCCGCTGCGGCTCGGTGCCCGCGAGGCCGTCGTGCTCGTCGCCGCCCTGCGCGCGATCGACTCCGCCCTCGGGGACGCGCTGGAGCCCGAGAACGCCGCCGTCCTGCGGTCGGCACTGGCCAAGCTCAGCGCGGCCACGGGCGACGCGGCCGCGGCCGTGGACGTCCAGCTCGCCGTCGACGCCGCACCCGAGGTCGCCGCGGCGGTGGCGACGGCGCTGCGCCACGGGCGCCGGCTCCACCTGCGGTACGTCAACGCGTCCGACGTCACCACCGAGCGCGACGTCGACCCGATCCGGCTGGTCACCGACGACGAGCGCTCCTACCTGCTCGCCTGGTGCCTGCTGGTCGACGGCGAGCGGCTGTTCCGGGTGGACCGCGTGCTCCACGCGGACGTGCTCGACACGCCGAGCGTGGACCACCAGGTGCGCGCCGGGGCCGACGTGTTCTCGCCCAGCGCCGAGGGTGAGCTGGTGACCCTCCACCTCACCAGCCGGGCGCGCTGGGTGGCCGAGACGACGCCGGTCGACGCCGTCCGCAACCTCGAGGACGGCTCGTTCGAGGTCGACGTCCGGGTGGTGCAGCACGCGTGGTTGCGGCACCTGGTGCTGCAGGTCGCGGACGACGTGATCGAGGTGCGCCCGGCTCGCGTGGCGCAGGAGGTCGCGGCGGCCGCTCGGGCGGCACTGCGGGCGTACGGGGAGGTGGGCTGACCGTGCTGTGGTTCTCGATCTGGACGGTTCTGGTGCTGGCGACGCTGGCCGGCGCGTTCTTCCTCGGGCGGCGCCTGTGGCGGTCGGGCGTCGCGCTGGGCCGCGAGCTGTCGCGGGCCGCGGACGTCGCCGCGCAGCTGGCCGACCGGGTCGACGAGCTGCAGGCGGCGCGGGGGGCCGTCGACACGGGACCGACGCTCTTCGCCGACCCCGAGCCGCTGCGCGACCGGCTGGCCGAGCTGCGGGCCGCGGCCGCGGGGCGGCGCGCCGAGCGTGAGGAGCGGCGGACCGCCACCCGCAAGCGCTGGGCCGCGTACTGGCGCTGACCGGCTCTCGCCCCATCCCCAGGTGGCGCGGGTAGTATCACTCGGTCATCGACATACCGACGGAGGATCCGACGTGTTCCGAAACCTGAGCGCATGGCACGTGATCATCGTGCTGCTCGTGGTCGTCCTGCTGTTCGGCGCGAAGCGGCTGCCCGACCTGGCCAAGAGCGTGGGCCAGTCGATGAAGATCTTCAAGAGCGAGGTCCAGGACCTGAAGTCCGACGACGCCCCGGCCACGACACCCGTCCCGCCCGCAGCGGCTGTGCCGCCGCCCGCAGGTGTGACACCGCCCGTCGTCCCGGCTCCCGTGGAGCCGCAGTACGTCACCCCCGTCCGGCCCGTCGAGGCGCCGTCCGAGGGCACCACCCCGCCGAAGGTCTGAACCGCACGTGAACGCCCGCCGCGGGGGTGAACCCGGCGGCCGGATGCCGCTGCGAGCACATCTGGTCGAGCTTCGCCGCCGTCTCTTCCTCGCCGCCATCGGCGTCGTCATCGGGGCCGTGATCGGCTGGTTCCTCTACGACCCCGTCTTCACCGCGCTGCAGCAGCCGCTCGTGCGGGTCGCGGAGGAGCGCGACAGCCTCATCGCGCTGAACTTCTCCGGCATCGCCACGTCGTTCGACATGCGCGTGAAGATCTCGTTCTTCCTCGGCGTGATCATCTCGAGTCCCTGGTGGCTCTACCAGTTCTGGGCGTTCGTCACGCCCGGTCTGAACCACAAGGAGCGCGTGTACGCGTTCGGCTTCCTCGGTGTGGCCGTGCCGCTGTTCCTGGCGGGTGCGTTCGTGGCGTGGTGGGCGCTGCCCAACGCGGTCAAGCTCCTCACCGAGTTCACGCCGACGGGGGCCACCAACCTCATCGACGCGCAGACCTACCTCGGCTTCGTCATGCGGCTCATGCTGGCGTTCGGCCTCGCCTTCCTGCTGCCCGTCGTCATGGTCGCCCTCAACTTCGCCGGCATCGGCACGGCCGCCACGTGGCGCAAGGGCTGGCGGTGGGCCGTCATGATCGCGTTCGTGTTCGCGGCCGTGATGACGCCGACGCCCGACGCGATGACGATGCTCGCGGTGGCCCTGCCCATCTGCGGCCTGTACTTCGTGGCGCTCGGCATCTGCGTGCTCCACGACCGCCGCGTGGACCGGCGCCGCGTCGCCGCGGGCCTCCCGCGCCTCGACGGGACGATGGACGACGAGCCCGGCGGCGCGGGAGCGGCCGCGTGATCCACCTCGGCGTGGTCGTCAACCCGACCGCCGGCAAGGGACGCGGCACGCAGGCGGGCCGGCGGGCGCACGAGCTCCTGCGGGCGCGCGGGCACAAGGTCGAGGACCTGTCGGCCGCGACGCTCGCGCAGGCCACCGACCGCGCGCGGGCGGCCGCGGTGCAGGGCCTCGACGCCCTCGTCGTCGTCGGCGGCGACGGCATGGTGCACCTCGGCGTCAACGTGGTGGCCGGCACCGGCCTGCCGCTGGGCATCGTCGCCGCGGGCACCGGCAACGACATCGCCCGCACGCTCGCGCTGCCGCGCGGGGACGTCGAGGCGTCGGTGGCCGCGATCGAGCACGGTCTCCTGGACGGGCCCCGCCGCATCGACGCCGTGCGCGTGGGGTCGCCGGAGCACGCGGCGCACGAGTGGTACCTCGGCGTGCTGTCCTGCGGGTTCGACGCCGCGATCAACGCGCGCGCCAACACGATGACCTGGCCCAAGGGGTCGGGCCGCTACGTCCGGGCGCTCGCCGCGGAGCTGGGCCGGTTCCGGCCGTACGGGTACCGGGTGACGCTGGACGACGCGGTGTGGGAGTCGGCCGGCACCCTCGTCGCCGTCGCCAACGTCCCCTGGATCGGTGGCGGGCTCAAGATCGCTCCCGACGCCGTGGTCGACGACGGGCTGCTCGACGTCGTCGTCGCCGGCCCGTTCAGCAAGCCGGGCGTCGTGAAGATCTTCCCCGGCATCTACCGGGGCCGGCACGTGGGCCACCCGGCGGTCGAGGTCATGCGCAGCCGGTCGGTGCTCATCGAGCCCCTCACCCACCTCGGCGCACTCCCGCCCGCTGCCTTCGCCGACGGCGAGCGCATCGGCCCGCTGCCGCTGCGCGTGACCGTCGACCCCGGGGCGCTGTCAGTCCTCTGCTGAGCGCGGCGCACGGGCCACTGCGCACGGCGTGTGCCTAGGGTGTGCCTGTGGTGTCCCGCTCCCGCAAGACAGGCCCGCCGTCCCCGTCGTCGTCGCAGGCGGAGCCCTCACCGGCCGAGCGGTTCGCCGCCGCCCGCCGCCGGGCCGAGGTCGACCGCAGCGAGCTCGGCCAGTTCCGGGAGCTGCTGGGCTTCCCGCTCGACGAGTTCCAGGTCGACGCGTGCCAGGCGCTCGAGCGCGGCAGCGGCGTCCTCGTCGCCGCCCCGACCGGCGCGGGCAAGACGGTCGTCGGGGAGTTCGCGGTCCACCTCGCGCTCACGTCGGGCCGCAAGGCGTTCTACACGACGCCCATCAAGGCGCTGTCCAACCAGAAGTACTCGGACCTCGTCCGCCGCTACGGTCCCGAGCGAGTCGGCCTGCTCACCGGCGACACGACGATCAACGGCGAGGCACCCGTCGTCGTCATGACCACCGAGGTGCTCCGCAACATGCTCTACGCGGGCTCGCCGACCCTCCAGGGGCTCGGGTTCGTCGTCATGGACGAGGTGCACTACCTCGCGGACCGGTTCCGCGGGCCCGTCTGGGAAGAGGTGATCATCCACCTCACCGACGACGTCCAGCTGGTCTCCCTGTCCGCCACCGTGTCCAACGCGGAGGAGTTCGGCGACTGGCTGGCGACCGTGCGCGGCGACACGACGGTGGTCGTGAGCGAGCACCGGCCGGTCCCGCTGGGCCAGCACGTCCTGGTACGCGGGGACCTCCTCGACCTGTACGCCGGTCACGTGGACCCCACCGACCCCGGCGTCGACCCGCCCATCAAYCCGGACCTCACGCACTTGCTGCGCCGGAGCAACCGCGAGGAGGTCGGACAGCCGCGCCGCGGTCCGCGCGACCGGGGCGGGCGCCCACGACCGGGTGGTGGAGGTCGCCCCGGCGGCGGCCGGCCGACGCCGCGGTTCGCCGTCGTCGACGCCCTCGACCGGGACGGTCTGCTGCCGGCGATCGTGTTCATCTTCTCCCGCGCGGGCTGCCAGGGTGCCGTCCAGCAGTGCCTCGCGGCCGGCGTCCGGCTGACGACGCCGGCGGAGCAGAGCGAGATCCGCCGCATCGTCGAGGAGCGCTGCGCCGCGGTGCCGCCCGAGGACCTCGACGTGCTCGGCTACTGGGAGTTCGCCGACGCGCTGTCCCGCGGGGTGGCCGCGCACCACGCGGGGATGCTGCCGCTGTTCAAGGAGACCGTCGAGGACCTGTTCTCCCGAGGACTGGTCAAGGTCGTGTTCGCCACGGAGACGCTCGCGCTCGGCATCAACATGCCGGCGCGGTCCGTCGTCATGGAGAAGCTGGTCAAGTGGGACGGCTCCAACCACGTCGACGTCACGCCGGGGGAGTACACCCAGCTGACCGGCCGAGCGGGGCGCCGCGGCATCGACACGGAGGGGCACGCCGTCGTCGTCGCCCACCCCGGCCTCGATCCGGTGCAGCTGGCCGGCCTGGCGTCCAAGCGCCTCTACCCGCTGCGCTCGAGCTTCCGACCCACCTACAACATGGCGGTCAACCTCGTGGCGCAGGTGGGCCGCGACCGGGCGCGTGAGGTCCTCGAGACGTCCTTCGCGCAGTTCCAGGCCGACCGGGGCGTGGTCGGCCTCGCGCGGCAGGCACAGGGGCACGCAGAGGCCCTGGAGGGGTATGCGCGCGCGATGGTCTGCCACCAGGGGGACTTCGCGGAGTACGCGGCGCTGCGGCGCGAGATCACCGCGCGCGAGAAGGACCTGACCCGGGCCGAGGCGCAGGCGCGCCGGGCCGAGGTGGCGCGCACGCTGGAGGGCCTGCGCGTCGGCGACATCCTCGAGATCCCGGTGGGCCGCCGGTCGGGTCATGCTGTCGTGATCGACCCCGGCGGCGACGGAGGCTTCGACGGTCCGCGCCCCACCGTGCTCACCGTCGACCGTCAGGTGCGCAAGCTCACGGTCGCCGACGTCGGCACCGGCGTGCGCACGGTCGGGTTCCTCCGCGTGCCCAAGGGCTTCACCGCGCGGGTTCCGGCGGCGCGCCGGGATCTCGCCGCCTCCCTGCGGTCCTCCGTCGGCGCCGACAAGGGACCCACCCGCAAGGACCGGCCCAAGGGCGGGCAGCGCGCGGCGGCCGACGACGCCGAGATCGCCGCGCTGCGCCGCCGCCTGCGCGCCCACCCCTGTCACAGCTGCCCGGACCGCGAGGAGCACGCCCGCTGGGCGGAGCGCTGGGCGCGGCTGGCGGCGGAGCACGACGCCCTCGTCGCCCGGATCGCTGGTCGGACGGGGTCGATCGCGGCGGTGTTCGACCGCATCTGCGACGTGCTGCAACGCCTGGGCTACCTCGCGCAGACCTCCGACGACGCCGGCCGCGGCACGCTCCAGGTGACCGACGACGGGCGCTGGCTGCGCCGGATCTACGCCGAGAACGACCTGCTCCTCGCCGAGTGCCTGCGGCGCGGCGTGTTCGACGAGCTCGACGCGCCCGGCCTGGCCGCGGCGGTCTCCACGCTCGTGTACCGCTCGCGTCGCGACGACCAGGGCGAGCCGCGCATCCCCGGCGGCCCGAACAGCCGGCTCGGCGTCGCCCTCGACGCCACGGTGCGGGCGTGGTCGGAGCTCGACGACCTCGAGACAGCGCACAAGGTCGAGACCATCCAGCCGCTCGACGCCGGGCTGGTCGAGGCGGTGCACCGGTGGGCCGCGGGCCGGAGCCTCGACGCCGTGCTCAAGGGCAGCGAGCTGTCCGCCGGCGACTTCGTGCGCTGGTGCAAGCAGGTCATCGACGTGCTCGACCAGGTGTCCCAGGCGGCGCCGCACCAGCGCGTCCGGGACACCGCGCGGCAGGCCGTCGAGGCGCTCCGGCACGGCGTCGTGGCGTACTCGTCGGTGTAGCCGGGTCGCGCGCTCGGGTGGAGCGGTCTGACCTGCCCTATCGTGTGCCGATGTGAGCTCGACCCTCTATCGCCACGGCGCTGTCCACACGTCCGCCGACCCGTTCGCCGAAGCCCTGCTCGTCGAGGACGGCACGGTCGTCTGGCTCGGCGCCGACGACACGGCGGACGGCATGGTGTCCCGCGCGGACGAGGTCATCGACCTCGACGGCGCGCTGGTCGCCCCGGGTTTCGTCGACGCCCACGTCCACGTGCTCGAGACGGGCCTCGCGCTAGAGAGCGTCGACCTGTCGCCCGAGGGCGGCGTGCACTCGCTCGCGGATGCGCTGGACGCCGTGCACCGGGCCGCTGCGACGACCCCCGCGGGCTCGCCGGTGCTCGGCTTCGGCTGGGACGAGCTGCGCTGGCCGGAGGGCCGCCCGCCCACCCGCGAGGAGCTCGACGCCGCCGCGGGCGGCGCACCCGTCTACCTCGCCCGGGTGGACGTGCACTCGGCCGTCGTCTCCAGCGCCTTGTCCCGCGATGCCGGCCTGGACCTGCTCCCGGGCTGGAGCTTCGACGGGCGCGTCGAGCGGGACGCGCACCACGCCGCACGCGACGCCGCCCGTGCCGTCTCCCCGGAACGGCGGACCGCGTTGTACCGCCGGGCGCTCGARCATGCCGCGGCGCGCGGGGTCGTCTCCGTGCACGAGCACAGCGCCCCCTCGATCGACACCCGCGCCGGCCTGGTCGAGCTGCTCGAGCTGACGGCAGACCCGCGCGACGGGCTGCCGCACCTCGTCGCCTACCGCGGGGAGGTGTGCGTCACGGTCGACGACGCCCGCGAGATCCTCGCGGCCCTCCCGGGCCTCACCGGGATCGGCGGCGACCTCAACATCGACGGCTCGCTGGGATCGCACACGGCCGCCGTGCGGGCGCCGTACACCGACGCCCCCGGCGACCAGGGCGTGCTCTACCTGACCGCCGAGCAGATCTGCAACCACCTCACGGCCGTGACGCGTGCGGGCGTCCAGGCGGGCTTCCACGTCATCGGCGACCGCGCGATGGACGAGCTGCTGCTCGGCCTGCGCGCCGCCGTGGACGTGGAGGGGCCCGACGCCATCGCGCGCATGGGCCACCGCCTCGAGCACGCCGAGATGGTCGACGCCCCGACGCTCGCCGCCCTGGTGCTCCTGGGTGTGCGGCTCAGCATGCAGCCGGCCTTCGACGCGGCGTGGGGCGGTCCCGACGGCATGTACGCCACCCGCCTCGGCGCCGGTCGGGCGGCGGCGCTGAACCCGTTCGCGGACCTGGCGGCCGCCGGCGTCCCGCTCGCGTTCGGCTCCGACTCACCCGTCACCGCCGTCGACCCCTGGGCCGGCGTGCGCGCCGCGGTGCAGCACCACGCCGCGGACCAGCGGATCTCGGCCCGGGCGGCCTTCCGCGCGTCCACCMGCGGCGGCTGGCGGGTCGCCGGGCTCGACCACACGGGCGCCGGCGAGCTGCGCGTGGGATCCCCGGCCCACCTCGCCGTGTGGCGCGCCGAGCACCTGACCGTCCAGGCGGCCGAGGGACGGTTCTCCTCGTGGAGCACCGACGCGCGCGCCGGGATCCCGCTCCTGCCCGACATGTCGCCGGACGCGACCCCGCCGACGTGCCTGCGCACGGTCCGCGGCGGGGTCGTCTTGCACGACACGTTCTGAGCCGCCACCCCAGCCGATCAGCCGAGCGGGTGAATCCTGCGGCGCGCGGCGTCGACCGGAACCGTCCCCTTCGAGCGGATCTGACGACACGCGCGACGACACGCCGAGCCGAACGGTACAGACAGGACCGATGGTGCGCGGGTGACCTGCGGGTACGGCTCTCACCTGCGCCGACGCCGCCTTGACACCTCTCTGGATCTCGGTAGGTTCCTCAGGAGATCCACCGCGGCGACATGCCCACGACGACGTCGGGCCTGGGGAACGCGGTAGGGGGTAGGGCTCCGACCGGGCCCGCGTGTTCAGTAGACAACGGTCCGTGCGCCTGCACGCCGACCGGTACGAAGGACACGCGGGCCGGTCGGTCGGAGCACAGCCGGCTGTCGTACCCTCCTGGGGTGCCCGCCCGTGAACCCGCCCGCTGGTGGACTCTCGTCCTCGCCGTCGCGGGTGGCGTGCTCACCCGTCTCGCGTTCCCCGCACCGGGATGGTGGGGCGCGGCCTTCGTCGGCGTGGCCCTCCTCTTCCTGGCACTGCGACGCGACAGCGCGCGCTGGAACGCCCTCGTCGGCCTGCTTTGGGGACTGTCGTTCGTCGGCCCCCTGATCACCTGGGCCAACGACGCCGTCGGCCAGGTGCCCTGGATCGCGCTCAGCACCCTCGAGGCTCTCTACTTCGCCCTGCTCGGCGCCGCGTGGGCCTGGGCGCGGCGCGGCAACGCCGTGTGGCGCAGCGCCGGCCTGCAGGTCGTCGTCTTCACGATCCTCTTCGTCGCGACCGAGGAGCTGGCCGCGGCGTGGCCGTTCGGCGGGTTCCCGTGGGGGCGCCTGGCGTTCTCGCAGGCGGACTCGCCGCTCGCGGCGCTGGCCTCGCTCGGCGGCGCGCCCCTCCTGACCGCTGCCGTCGTCGTCATCGGCGTGCTGCTCGCCCAGGTCCTGCTGGCCGCCCGCCGCCTGCGCGTCGGTCGTGTGGTGGCGTCCCTGGCCGTCGTGGCGGCCGTCCTGCTCGTGGGGCTCCTCGTCCCGCTCGACACGCAGGCGGAGAACGGCTCGCTCGAGGTGGGCGCCGTGCAGGGCAACGTCCCCGGCACCGGCCTCGACGCGTTCGGGCAGCGCGAGGCCGTGCTGGACAACCACGTGGAGGGCACGCTGGCGCTGCTCGACCAGGTGGAGCCCGGCGACCTCGACGTGGTCCTGTGGCCGGAGAACGGCACGGACATCGACCCGCAGGTGGACCAGAAGGCCGCCGGCCTCATCGACGGCGCCGCCCAGGCCGTCGACGCGCCCATGCTGGTCGGGACGGTCCAGTACCCGCCGAGCGGCGGCCGGTACAACACCGCGGTGCTCTGGGAGCCGGGCGTCGGCATCACCGCCACGTACACCAAGCAGCACCCGGCGCCGTTTGCGGAGTACATCCCCATCCGCTCGTTCGTCCGGCACTTCTCGTCCGCCGTGGACCTGGTGACGCGCGACATGATCCCCGGCGACAAGCCCGGGTACATCCCGCTCGACTCGGAGCGGCTCGGGCGGACCGTGGGCATCGGCGACGTCATCTGCTTCGAGGTCGCCTACGACGACATCGTGCGCGAGACAGTGCGCGCCGGTGGAGAGGTGCTCGTCGTGCAGACCAACAACGCCTCGTTCGGCGTGTCCGACGAGTCCACCCAGCAGCTCGCGATGTCCCGCATCCGCGCGATCGAGCACGGCCGCGCGACGGTGCAGATCTCCACGGTCGGGGTCAGCGCGGTCATCGAGCCCAACGGCGTGGTCAGCCAGCAGTCGGGTCTCTTCACCGCCGAACAGATGGTGGCTACCCTTCCTCTGCGCGACTCGCTGACGCCCGCGACGAGGCTGGGCGCGTGGCCCGCATGGATCATCGACGCCCTCGCGGTGTGCGTGGTGCTCGCCGGTGTGGCCGGCGCACGCCGCATACGTCGCGCCGACCGGAACGAGACAGCCGCATGACCGAGGCCCCGCAGCGCGTGCTGGTGGTCGTCCCCACGTACGACGAGCGCGAGAACCTGCCCGGTGCGCTCGCGCGCCTGCGCACGCACGTGCCGGAGGCCGACGTCCTCGTGGTCGACGACGGCTCGCCCGACGGCACCGGGGAGCTCGCGGAGAAGATCGCCGAGCGCGAGGCCGACGACGACGGCAGCCGCCGCATCCACGTCCTGCACCGGGCGGGCAAGCTGGGCCTCGGGACGGCCTACGTCGCGGGCTTCGGCTGGGCGCTGCAGCGCGGCTACGACGTCGTCGTCGAGATGGATGCGGACGGCTCGCACCGGGCGCAGGACCTTCCGCTGCTGCTGGACCGGATCGCCGACGCCGACCTCGTGCTGGGTTCGCGCTGGGTCCCGGGCGGCAGCGTCGTGAACTGGCCGTTCAGCCGCCACGTCCTGTCCCGCGGGGCGAACACGTACACCCGGCTGGTCCTCGGCATCCCGCTCAAGGACGCGACCGGCGGCTTCCGCGCGTACCGCGCGGAGCTGCTGGAGAAGCTGACGCGCGGCGACATCGCCTCGCAGGGCTACTGCTTCCAGGTCGACATGGCCTGGCGCGCCGTGAAGTCGGGCGCCCGCGTGGTCGAGGTGCCCATCACCTTCGTCGAGCGCGAGCTGGGCCACTCGAAGATGAGCCGCGCCATCGTCGTCGAGGCCCTGATCAGCGTGACCCGGTGGGGGATAGCAGAACGCTCCCGCCGTGTGGCGGGAGCGTTCCGTCGTCGTACTAGGGGCTGAGAGCCCTTACGCGCTGCGGCGCAGCTTGCCCGAGCGGAGCAGGTCCAGGCGCTCGTCGAGCAGCTCCTGGAGCTCGCCGACCGTGCGGCGCTCGAGCAGCATGTCCCAGTGGGTGCGCGGCGGCTTGCCGGCCTTCACCTCGGGCTTGGACGCGTCACGCAGGAGCGCCTCCTCGCCGCACCGGCACTCCCACACCACCGGAACGTCGGCCTCGACCGAGAACGGCAGGATGATGGTGTGCCCGTTGGGGCAGTCGTAGTGAGCCTGGAGCCGGGGGGCGAACTCAACGCCGTCCTCGGTCTCCATGCTGTGGGACCCGATGCGCATGCCGCGCAGGGACCGGTTTGCCATCTTGGGGAACCTCCGTGCCGTTGTACGGCCGTCGAGAGTGAGAACTTCCACCGATGTCAACGGTGGTCGCCCCTCCAGTGTTCCAGGTCCACGTGAAGGTCTGGTGAACGCCGGTGGTGTGCGGGGGAGAGGCTTAGGGTTGCCCGGGTGAGCAATCCTTCCGCGTCGGTCCCCACGTCCACCACTCCAGCCTCCCGCACCGGCGGCGAGATGTCCTTCCGACAGCTCGGTGACAGCGGCCTCGTCGTCTCGGTGGCGGGTCTCGGGTGCAACACCTTCGGCGCCACGCTGCCGCCCGACGGCGTCCCGGCCCTGGTCGCGGCCGCACTCGACGCCGGCATCACGTTCTTCGACACGGCGGACGTCTACGGCGGGACCGCGGGCCAGAGCGAGGAGCTCCTGGGCGCCGCGCTCGGCAGGCATCGCCAGGACGTGGTGGTCGCCACCAAGTTCGGCATGGACACGGGCGGGCTCAACGGCCCCGACTGGGGCGTCCGCGGTTCGCGCCGGTACGTGCGCCGCGCCGTCGAGAGCTCCTTGGGGCGGCTGGGCACCGACCACATCGACCTGCTGCAGATGCACGCCCCGGACCCGGTGACGCCGATCGAGGAGACCCTCGCCGCGCTGCACGAGCTGGTGACGGAGGGCAAGGTCCGGTACCTGGGCTCGTCGAACTTCGCGGCGTGGCAGGTGGTGGACGCGGACTGGAGCGCTCGAACGGCCGGCACGTCGCCGTTCGTCTCGGCGCAGAACCGGTACAACCTGCTCGACCGTGGCGCGGAGGCGGAGCTGGTGCCCGCACTGGAGCAGGTCGGCGTCGGGCTGATCCCGTACGTCCCCCTGGCGTCCGGCCTGCTGACCGGCAAGTACCGGCGCGACCAGGCGGCGCCCGAGGGCACCCGGCTCACGCGCATGCCCGACCGGCTGGCGCGGGCGGACTTCGACCGCATCGACGCCCTGTCGGCTCTGGCGAGCGAGTGGGGCGTCGACCTGCCGACGGTGGCGCTCGGCGGCCTCGCCGCGCAGCCGGCCGTCTCCACGGTCATCGCCGGTGCACGCACCCCCGAGCAGCTGCGTGCCAACGTCGCGGCGATCGCCTGGGAGCCGGACCTCGAGCAGCTCGCGGCGATCGACGAGGCGGCGCCCGGCCCCACGCCCTGAGCACTCACCACTCCAGGACCCGGGCGCGGCTCTCGCCGAGCGCGACGGCGGCCCACACGCGGACACCGGCGTCGTCGGCGGCCTCGCGCAGTGCCGGCAGCCAGGAGGTCTCGAACGCCCCGCGGTCGCCACCGGCCGCGCGGACGAGCCCGACGACCACCGACCCACCCTCACCCGCGGACCGCAGCACCGAGGCGAGCACCCGCATGAGCTGACGGGCCACGACCCGGTCGGCGCGCAGCGGGACATCGGTGATCGGCAGGACGACCGGGAGCGTGCGGTCGTCGCCGTCGAGCAGGACGAACCACAGCGCGGGCGGACCGGCGCGCTCGGGGCCGACCAGGTCGAGCACGACGGCCAGCGCGTCGGCCGCCGAGCCCAGCCGCGCGCCCGGTGGGTCCGGCAGGTCGTGGTCCGGCCCGCCGTCGTCGACGCCCCAGGGCTCGTCTGCCCAGGCGTCGTCCTCATCGTCGTCGTCGAACCAGCTGTCGTTCCCGAGCTCCGTCATGGGGGAACGCTGCCTCGGGATCCGCCTCGGGAACGGTCCGGCGCCGCGATCTGAGGACACGGCGGCGGGCGGCAGGGGCTGGGGGCGGCTCAGGCCAGGTGCGCGCCCACGGCCTCGACCACCAGCGCGTGGTCGTCGGCCTGGGGGAGGCCGGAGACGGTCACCACGCCGACGATGCCGACGTCGCGCACCCGGACGGGGAACGCCCCGCCGTGAGCGGCGAACTGCTGGAGCGGCAGGTCGTGCTGCGCCGCGAACGTGGTGCCCTTGGCCTTGGCGCGCAGCCCGACGAGGAACGACGACGCGCCGAAGCGCTCGACCACGCGCACCTTGCGCTCGACCCAGCTGTCGTTGTCCGGCGTGGTGCCCGGGCGCGCGGCGTGGAACAGCTGCTGCGTCCCGCGCCGGATGTCGACGGTCACCGGCAGGTCGCGCTCCTGGGCGAGCTCGACGAGCAGGCAGCCGAGGCGCCACGCGTCGTCGTTGGTGAAGGTGGTGAAGACCAGGTCGTGCTCCTGCTGCTCGACCTGGGCGATCGTGCTGGCCACGTCGTCCTGGGTGCTCATCCGGTCATCGTGGCACGGGATCGGCGACCACGGGAGCGACGCCGAAGTTGCCGTCGAACACGTGCTCAGGGTCGTAGATCGCCTTGAGGCGGCCGATCCGGGCCAACGTCCGCGGCGGGAACGCCTCGGCGATCCGCTCGGGGGACTGGTTCGTCTCGAAGCTGAGGTAGACGCCGTCGAGGTGCGGCCCGAGGCGCTCCCACCACGCGTCGATCTGGGCTCGCCGACGCCCACCGACCGACGCGAGCAGCGAGAAGTTCTGGGTCCGGTGCGCGTACGCCGTGGCATCCGGAGCCACGTCGTTCACGGCGCCGCCCACCGCCCGGAGCTGGACCATGTCGGCGTCACCCGCCGCGACGAGGTCCCCGAGCAGCGCGGCGAGCTCGGGCGTCACGTGCTCGACCAGCCCGCCCCGGGCGGCCGAGTCCGCGCCGCCCGTGTGCTCGCCGTGCTGGGCGGCGACGGTGGCCGCGTACGGGACCAGCTGGGCCTGCTGCTGCAGCACGGGGGCGAGGTCGAGGAACCGCTCCAGCGCGACGATCGCCGCGTCGGTGTCGTCGTCGGCCCAGACGATGATCGCGTAGCCGACCGCGGGGTTCTGCCCGCGCGCCGACGCCAGCGTGAGGAAGCTGGTGAGCCGACGCGGCGACGCCTCGACCAGCGCCGCCCAAGCCTCGATTAACGGTGCGGCGTCCGTCGCGTCGTAGACGATCGTCGCGTAGACGACGTTGCCGACCTCGGCGGCCTCGATCTCGACCGCCGTGAGGATGCCGAAGTTGGCGCCCGCGCCGCGCACGGCCCAGAGCAGGTCGGGCTCGTGATCGGCGTCCGTGCGAACGATCCGACCGTCGGCCAGCACGAGCTCGGCGGCGACCACGTGGTCGAGCGTCAGGCCGTACGAGCGGCCCAGGAAGCCCTGACCGCCGGCGGTGACGAGGCCGCCCACGCCGACGTCGCCGTAGTCGCCGGAGCTGATGGCCAGGCCGTGCGGCGAGAGGGTGGCCGCGACGTCCCCCCAGCGCCCCCCGGCGCCGAGGCGCACGATCCGCCGTTCGCGGTCGAGCACCTCGACCGTGTCCAGGGCGCCGAGGTCGATGACGATCCCGCCGTCGTTGGTCGACCTGCCGCTGATCCCGTGACCGCCGCTGCGCACCGCGAACGGCACGTCCTGGGCGCGCGCGAACACCAGTGCGTCACTGACGCCCTGCGCGTCCCGCGGGCGCAGCACGAGGCCGGGGGAGCCGGCATAGACGTACGACGAGCGGACGCGCCMGTACTCGCGGTCGCCGGGCTCCACGGCGGTCGCGACGAGGGACGCGGGCACGGCGTCGTAGTCGATGCCCGGACGTCGCTTTGCCAGGGAGATCGCCGGGCGGACCGATCCCGTCAGAGTGCCGGTCGTCGCACGCTCGGCGGCGACCGCGTCCCGCAGCGCCGGCGCGACCTCCTCGCCGAACACCGCGATCACGGCGGGATCGTCACTGCCCAGGATGAACGTGCCGATGCCGTCCTCGAGGACGAGGGGGAGCAGGTCGTCGACCCACCGCTCCGGCGGCCCCTGCAGGAAGCCGGAGCCGGAGAACGAGCCGCCGCCGAGGTTGAGCAGCCGACGGATCTCGCGCGGGTCGCGCCCGGCGGCCTGCGCGGCGTCGTCGATGCGCGCATTCCCGGCCGCGAGGTCGCCGGGCTGGAGGTAGCCGAGGCTCGGCAGCCACCCGTCCGCCTTGCGCCCCACGAGGCCGAGCATGCGCGGCTTGTACGCGCCGAGCCAGATGGGCACGTCGTGGGCGGGCGCCGGTCCGCGCTTCGCGCCGTGCACCTGGTGGTGCGTCCCGTCCACCCGCAGCGGGCGCCGCTCGTCGGCGTCCCAGATGCCGCGGATGATGTCGATCGCCTCGTCCAGGGCGTCGACGCCCTGCCCGGGCGTGAGCCGCGGCGAGCCCATCGCGACGATCGCGTCCCAGAACGCGCCAGCGCCCAGGCCGAGCGCGAACCGGCCGCCGGACAGGAGGTCGAGGCTCGCCGCCGCACGGGCCAGGACCGCGGGCGGCCGCAGCGGCAGGTTGAGGACGTTCCCCGCGACGTGCACGCGCTGAGTGGAGGCGGCGACCCACGACAGGAGCGTCCACGTGTCGAGGAACGCCGGCTGGTACGGGTGGTCCTGGAACGTCACCAGGTCCAGCCCGGCCCGCTCGCTCGCCTGGGCGAGGGCGACCACCTGCTGCGGGTCCTTCGCGGACGGCGTCAGGAACGTACCGAGGACGAGCTCGTGGCCGTAGTCGGGCATGCGTCGTTCCCTCCGGACATCTGATTGATGCTTCAACTATAACGCCGCCCGGCCGTGTGTCAGTCGGGCGTGGCACGATCGTGGCGATGACCCACGATCCCGCCTTCGAGCAGCACCTGCGCGATCTCGCGCGGCTGCGTCTGGTCCGCGACCGGATCGACCGGGGGTGCGCGCAGCCGCTGAACGTCGACGCGCTCGCGCGCCGCGCGCACATGTCACGCTGTGGCTGAGAGCGCCGCCGGCTCGAGACTTGGTGAGATCGAGCCAGACGACGCCGACGACGCCCGCGGCCGCGCCCGACAGACGGAGACACGATGAGCACGGACACCCGGACGGACACGACGGCGCCGGCGCGGCATCCCGCCGACAGCCACGACCTGATCCGCGTCCAGGGCGCGCGGGTCAACAACCTCAAGGACGTGAGCGTCGAGCTGCCGAAGCGTCGGCTCACGGTGTTCACCGGTGTCTCCGGGTCCGGCAAGAGCTCGCTGGTGTTCGGCACGATCGCCGCGGACTCGCAGCGGATGATCAACGAGACGTACAGCGCCTTCGTGCAGGGCTTCATGCCGACGTTGGCGCGGCCGGACGTGGACGTCCTCGACGGGCTGACCACCGCGATCATCGTCGACCAGGAGCGGATGGGCGCCAACATCCGCTCGACGGTCGGCACGGCCACCGACGCCAACGCGATGCTGCGCATCCTGTTCAGCCGGCTCGGGCAGCCGCACATCGGCTCGCCCCAGGCGTTCTCCTTCAACGTCGCGTCGATCTCGGGCGCCGGCGCGGTGACCCTCGAGCGCGGGGGCACCACCACCAAGGAGCGGCGGAGCTTCACGATCACCGGCGGAATGTGCGCGCGGTGCGAGGGCACGGGCAAGGTCAGCGACATCGACCTGAGCCAGCTCTACGACGACTCCAAGTCGCTCAACGAGGGCGCGCTGACGATCCCCGGCTACAGCATGGACGGCTGGTATGGCCGGATCTTCGCCGGCAGCGGCTTCTTCGACCCGGACAAGCCGATCCGCGACTTCACCAAGCGTGAGCTGCACGACCTCGTCTACAAGGAGCCGACCAAGATCAAGGTCGAGGGCATCAACCTCACCTACGAGGGCCTGGTCCCGAAGATCCAGAAGTCGTTCCTGTCCAAGGACGTCGAGGCGATGCAGCCGCACATCCGGGCATTCGTCGAACGGACCGTCGTGTTCGGGACCTGCCCGGACTGCGGTGGCACGCGCCTCAACGAGGGTGCCCGGTCGTCGCGCATCGGCGACGTCAACATCGCGGACGCGTGCGCCATGCAGATCAGCGACCTGGCCGAGTGGGTGCGCGGGCTCGACGAGCCGTCCGTGGCGCCCCTGCTCGTCTCGCTGCAGGAGACGCTCGACTCGTTCGTGAGCATCGGCCTCGGCTACCTCTCGCTGGAACGGCCGTCCGGCACGCTGTCCGGCGGCGAGGCGCAGCGCATCAAGATGATCCGCCACCTCGGCTCCTCGCTGACCGACGTCACCTACGTCTTCGACGAGCCCACCGTGGGGCTGCACCCGCACGACATCCAGCGCATGAACGACCTGCTGCTGCGGCTGCGCGACAAGGGCAACACCGTGCTGGTGGTCGAGCACAAGCCCGAGACCATCGTGATCGCCGACCACGTGGTCGACCTGGGTCCCGGTGCGGGCACCGCGGGCGGCACCATCTGCTTCGAGGGCAGCGTGGAGGAGCTGAGGACCAGCGGGACGCTCACCGGCCGGCACTTCGACGACCGTGCCCGGCTCAAGGACACGGTGCGGACGCCCACCGGCGCGCTCGAGATCCGGGGCGCCACGGCCAATAACCTGCAGGACGTCGACGTCGACATCCCGCTCGGCGTGCTGGTCGTCGTCACCGGCGTCGCCGGCTCGGGCAAGAGCTCGCTCGTGCACGGGTCGATCCCGGGCGGTGCGGGCGTCGTGTCGATCGACCAGGGCGCCATCAAGGGGTCGCGCCGGAGCAACCCGGCGACGTACACGGGCCTGCTCGACCCGATCCGCAAGGCGTTCGCCAAGGCCAACGGCGTGAAGCCGGCCCTGTTCAGCGCCAACTCCGCGGGCGCCTGCCCCACCTGCAACGGCGCGGGCGTCATCTACACGGACCTCGCGATGATGGCTGGCGTCGCCACCACCTGCGAGGAGTGCGAGGGAAAGCGTTTCCAGGCGTCGGTGCTGGAGTACAAGCTGGGCGGCCGCGACATCAGCGAGGTCCTGGCGATGTCCGTGGTCGAGGCCGAGGAGTTCTTCGGCGCGGGGGAGGCACGCACGCCGGCCGCGCACGCCATCCTCGACCGGCTCGCCGATGTCGGGCTGGGCTACGTGAGCCTCGGGCAGCCGCTGCCGACGCTGTCCGGAGGCGAGCGCCAGCGGCTCAAGCTCGCCACGCACATGGGGGAGAAGGGCGGCGTCTACGTCCTCGACGAGCCGACGAGCGGCCTGCACCTCGCCGACGTCGAGCGCCTGCTCGGCCTGCTCGACCGGCTGGTCGACTCCGGCAAGTCCGTGATCGTCGTGGAGCACCACCAGGCGGTCATGGCGCACGCCGACTGGATCGTCGACCTCGGCCCGGGCGCCGGCCACGACGGCGGCTCGATCGTCTTCGAGGGAACCCCCGCGGACCTCGTCGCCAGGCGCGCCACGCTCACGGGCGAGCACCTCGCGACGTACGTCGGCGCCTGACGCGGGGGAGTGGCACCCACTCCTGACCATTCATTCCGACTCATTCGCACAGAGAGGCACTGCCATGGCGGAGACGAAGACCACCGCGACCTCCGAGGGGTTCTCGGCCGAGGAGCGCGCGGCGATGAAGGAGCGCGCCAAGGAGACGCGCGGCAAGAAGTCGGGAAATGGCGAGGCGGACCTGCTCGAGAAGATCGCCGAGATGGACGCCCCCGACCGGGAGATGGCGGAGCGGATCCACGCCGTCGTCACGGCCGCCGCGCCGGAGCTCGAGCCGAAGACCTGGTACGGGCAGCCGGCCTACGCCAAGGACGGCAAGGTCGTCCTGTTCTTCCAGGCCGCCTCGAAGTTCAAGACGCGATACTCGACGCTGGGCTTCAACGATGCGGCCAAGATCGACGACGGCACCATGTGGCCGACCGCGTTCGCCCTGACCTCACTCACGACCGCCGACGAGAAGCGGATCGCCGCGCTGGTCACGAAGGCGGTGAGCTGACCGCCTCGGGCTCGGGCGTCGCCGGGAAACGGCGGCCGAGCTCGGTGCGGAGCTCCACGTAGCGCGCGAGGAACGCGCGCTCGTCGAGACGCTTCCGCCGGATCCAGCCGGTGACCTCGTCGTTGCACTTGCTCGTGTTGCACGACCGGCATGCCGGGACCACGTTCTCCAGGGTGTACCGGCCGCCGCGGGAGATCGGCAGGACGCAGTCGCGCTGCATCGGTCCGTCGGTCGCGCCGCAGTACGCGCAGCCGGCCCAGGCCTCCTGCAGCGCGCCCCACTGGTCCGGAGTCAGGTCGTGCTCGACGCCGTCCATGCGACGCTTCCGGCGGCGCGCCGCGCGGGCTCTGCGACTCCCACCGACGGCCATGCCGGGAGCGTACGGTCGACCAGCCGCAGGTCCGGGCAGGCGCTCCGGCCGCACGACACAGGCAGCGAGGACGATGAACCCGATCGAGCTGGAGACAGGCGCACACCTCGATGCGCTGGAGCCGTGGCGCGCGGCCGAGTTCGCTGCCCACATGGCCCGCGCCCGTGAGCACATCCGTCCGTGGGTCGGGCCGTCGTTCCTCAGCGACGACGTCGTCGGCGCGCGCGCCACGCTGACCCGGTACGCCGAACAGCTCGCGCACGACGGGCCACGCATCTACGGCATCTGGGTGGACGGCCTGCTGGTGGGCGGGGTGATGTTCGTGGAGTTCTCCGCGATCTCCGGCGTGTGCGAGGTGGGCTGCTGGTCGGAGCCCGCCGGAGAGGGGCACGGGCACATCACCGCTGCCGTCACCCAGCTCGTCCGCTACGCGTTCGAGGTGCGGGGGCTCCACCGCGTGGAGTGGCGCTGCCGCAGTGACAACGTGCGCAGCCTCGCGGTCGCCCGACGGCTCGGCATGGTGCACGAGGGTGAGCTGCGTGAGGCGTGGCTGGTGGACGGCACGTTCTACGACAAGTCCGTGTGGTCGCTCCTGAGCCACGAGTTCGACGACCGTCTCCAGCGCGGCTAGGCGACGACGGACGTCCTCGCCGGGCGCGGGTTCACGCCTTCCGTACGGTCAGCAGGCTCCGGCCGTGCACGGAGGTGCGCTCCACCCAGCCCCGTCTCGCGGAACCCGAGCTTCTCCAGGACGCGCCGCGACGCCACGTTCCAGTCCCAGACCTCGGCCCACAACCGCGGGATGCCCGACGCGCTCGCCCACGCGACGACGGCCAGACCCGCCTCGGTCGCGTAGCCGAAGCCATGGACCTCGCGCAGCAGCTCGTAGGCCAGCTCGGGCTCGTCGGCCGGACCGCTCCCGCGGACCGTCAGCCCGCAGTACCCGACGACGTCCCCAGGGCCCTTCCGCTCCACCGCCAGCAGCGTCGGCCCAGGCTCGTCACCCTCCGCGCGGATCTGGGCCGCGATGTCCTCGACCGTGGGCCGGCCCTCAGAATCGATCCGACGGTGGGCCGGCACGCGCTCGTCCCGCTCGGTCCACAGCCGGCGATAGACGTCGGCTTCGTCGACGCGGCGGTGCCGAAGGACGAGGCGATCGGTCTCCAGAACATCGGGAGGGCGGATCGGTGACATCGCCTGATTATGTCAGGGCTTCCGCGACACGCGGTGTAGGTGCCGGTCGGTGACGGCACAAGGCGGACC
Source organism: Cellulomonas sp. P1_C4 (assembly GCF_056406355.1). Classification (NCBI taxonomy): domain Bacteria; kingdom Bacillati; phylum Actinomycetota; class Actinomycetes; order Micrococcales; family Cellulomonadaceae; genus Cellulomonas; species Cellulomonas sp. P1_C4. The sequence goes on from NZ_JBFUAI010000010.1 coordinate 89,341, forward strand.
GACGGCGGGTGGATCGCTGTCGATCGTCGGCATGAGGGTCCCCGCGCGACCAAGAACCAGACACTGCCACCGAGCCGCGGCCAGCGGAAGGCGCCGCCGTGATGGATCGGCCAACGTCCGTAGCGTTCTCGTCGGTGTGCGCACCAAGTCGGCGACCGGTGACGTTCTCGAGAACCGCGCGTCCTTACCGCACGCCGATAATGCACATTATGACATTCCATCGAGAGGCGACCGCGTTCACCCTCTCCCATGGCCGCGACGGGCCGACGCGACTCGGGCCGCGTAGCGTGCGGCCGTGCGCTATCTCATCATCGGGACCGGAGCCGTCGGCGGAGTCATCGGCGGTCTGCTGGCGGCCGCCGGCCGGGAGGTCGTGCTTGTCGCTCGACATCGTCAGCTGGACGCGCTGACCGCCGGCGGCCTCGAGGTCGCGACCGCCGACCGCGTCCTGCACGTGCATCCTCCGACGGCGGCCGGCCCCGACGACGTCGACCTCCGCCCGGACGACGTGCTCGTCCTCGCGGTGAAGAGCCAGGACACCGCCGCCGCGCTGCACGCCTGGGCGGATCGTCCGGTCAGGGGCGGCGGCACCGCGGCGACGGATCTCACCCTGGTCTGCGCCCAGAACGGCGTGGACAACGAACGAGCCGCCCTGCGCAGGTTCGCGCACGTCGTCGGCATGTGCGTCTGGCTTCCGGCCACCCATCTCGAGCCTGGACGTGTCACGGCCGGCAGCACGCCGGTCCCCGGGGTCCTCTGGCTCGGACCCGTGCCGATCGGTGGTCCCGCCCCGACGCAGATCGCGACGGACCTCGTCGCGGCGGGCTTCCGGGCGCCGGTGGTCGCCGACGTCATGGCGTGGAAGGCCTACAAGCTCGTGACGAACCTGGGCAACGCCATCGAGGCGCTGTGCGGGACCGACCGGGACGACGCCGCCCGTGAGCTGGGTGCCCGCGCGGACGCGGAGGGCCGGGCGGCCCTGGCGGCGGCAGGTGTGCACGTGGTGTCCGACGCCGAGCACGACGCCGCCCGTGCGGAGTTCCGCATGGGACGCCTGCCCGGCGAGGGTGGCGGCGGGTCGTCGTGGCAGTCGCTCGCCCGCGGCGCCGGCTCGATCGAGGCCGACTACCTCAACGGGGAGATCGTGCTGCTGGGGCGCCTGCACGGCGTGCCGACACCGGTGAACGCGATGCTTCAGCAGCTCGCCCGCCAGGCCGCCGCCGCGGGCTCGAACCCGGGCGCGTACGACGCGGTGGACCTGCTCGCGCGCCTGGGCTAGGAGGCCTCAGCCGCGCGGAGCGTGAGCACGTACCGCTCCTCGGTCTGCGACGGGTCCCGCGGGAGCACCTGCCGCTCCCCCGTCCGCGTGAAGCCCGCGCGCACGTACAGGTCGCCCGCCGCGTTGTTGCCGTCGAGGAGCCACAACGAGACGGTCCGCGCGTCCTGCGCTGTGGCGGCCGCACGGACGGCGTCCAGAAGCGCCCACCCGACGCCGTGCCGACGCGACTCCGCCGCCACCCACAGCGAGACCACGTGCCGGTCGTCCACGGGCGAGCCGGGCTCCTGCATCATGGTGACGATCCCGCGGCCGACTCCCCCGTCGTCCACGGCGATCCAGGTGGTCGACGTCCGCAGGCGCATGCGCCAGTGCGACTCGACGAAGCGTTCCTCCCGGGCCAGCGAGGCGCCGAACACGTCCGGGTCCTCCCGCAGGGCGCGGAGCCGCACCTCCTGGACGAGTCGCCAGTCGCTCTCCCCCACCTGTTGGACAATCACCTGCACAGGATGCCTCACGTCCGGCGAAGTCGCGGTCAGGGCTCCTCGCGCGCCGTCCGACCCTCCGGCGTCCCGCCATGGCCCTCGGGGTCGGGCACCGAGCGCGCGGCGTCGGCGATCTCCTCCTCCGGCCGCGGCGCCACGGTCTCGTCGTACTCCAGCGCGGGCACCTCGTGCCCCACGGGCTCCGTCACGGTGATCTCCTTCCGACGCGTCCACACTACGAGCGGCCCGCGCGGTGCGGGGGCCGCAGAGCTCAGAGGTCGACTCCCTCACCGGGGTCGAGGGCGATCGGGTCACCCGCGCCGCCGAGGCGGCCCAGGAGGTTGTTCGCCATCCCGCGACCGGCCGCGCTGAGGAGCGCGTCGTGGATCACCACGAGCCTGCCGGGGTGCACGCTGCGCACGTAGTCGACGACGTCGCCCAGCTTGAGCCAGGGCGCGCCGACCGGCGTGCAGAGGACGTCGACCTGCGCACCCGACGGGTCGACGTAGGCGTCGCCCGGGTGCAGGACGCCGGCGACGAGGTAGCCGACGTTGTGCACGCGGGGGATGTCCTGGTGCACGAGCTCGTGCCACTCCCCCATCACCGCGACCTCGAACCCGCCCGCGGTGATGGTGTCGCCCGCACGGACCGCGTGCACGCGATCTGCTGGGGCGCCCGCGCCGACCAGCACGTCCACGACCGACTGCGGAGCCCACACCTCGAGGCCCGCTTGGACCGCCTCGACGACGGGCTCGGTGGCCACGTGGTCGCCGTGCTCGTGGGTGACCAGCACCGCCGAGACACCGGCGAGTGCTCCCGGGAGCTCGGAGAAGACGCCCGGGTCGATGACCAGGCGGTCCTCCCCCCGGTCGAGACGGATGCAGGCGTGCCCCCAGCGGGTCAGTCGGACGCTCATCGGTCCAGTCTGTCCTGACCTGCGCACCCGTGCCCACGGAACCGCCGTGCGAGTGGATGGACGTCCCGGTTTTCGTCGTGGAGACCTCGCCCGGATACGGTGTCGCTCGTGCTGGTGCTCGGGGTGTGCAGTCTCAAGGGTGGCGTGGGCAAGACGTCGATCACTCTCGGGCTGGCGTCGGCTGCCCTCGAGCGCGGCCTGCGCACCCTGGTCATCGACCTCGACCCCCAGGGCGACAGCACCATGGCGCTCGGCGCGCGCCCGCTGACCGGGGACGTCGCGGCCGTCCTCGACGCCCCGAGCGCGGCGACGATGGCGGCCGCGACTGTGCTGTCCTCGTGGGCCGACGAGGGCCTCGACGTCCTCGCGGGGTCCGAGAGGTCCGCCGCGCACGACCGCCTCGACGACGACGACGTCGACCGGCTGCACTACGCCCTGTCCTGGGTGCACGGCTACGACCTCGTGCTCATCGACTGCCCGCCGTCGCTCGGCGGGCTGACGCGTACCGGCCTCACCGCGTGCGACCGGGCGCTCGTCGTCACCGAGCCCGGGCTGTTCGCCGTCATGGCCGTCGGTCGCGCCATGCGCACCATCGACGAGCTCCGCCGCGGTCCCGCCCCGGCGCTCCAGCCGCTCGGCATCGTCGTCAACCGTGTCCGCGCCCGCTCGATCGAGCAGGCGTTCCGTCAGGAGGAGCTGCAGACGCTCTACGGCCCTCTGGTGCTCACCCCGCCGGTGCCCGAGCGCGCGGCGCTGCAGCAGGCGCAGGGCGCCGCCCAGCCCGTGCACGCGTGGCCCGGCGCCGCGGCGGCCGAGCTCGCGCGGACGTTCGACGCGCTGCTCGATCGCGCCCTGCGCGCGCCACGCCACTGACGCGACGCCACCCGATCGGGCAGCCGCTCTCGTCGAGATGCTGTGGGCTCAGCCGGCGGTGCGCGCCTGACGCCGCATCGCGAGCTCGTCCTGCGGGGACGGCTCGTGCGTGACGTCGTCCTCCTCGTCCGCGCGCTCGGACGGGAGCTCGGCAAGCGTGCCCTCGACCTCGCGCCAGACGCGTCCGACGGCGATGCCGAAGACGCCCTGTCCGCCCTGGACGAGGTCGATGACCTCGTCGGCCGACGTGCACTCGTACACGCTGGCACCGTCGGACATGAGGGTGATCTGGGCCAGGTCGTCGACCCCGCGCTCGCGCAGGTGGCTGACGGCGGTGCGGATCTGCTGCAGCGAGACGCCCGTGTCGAGCAGTCGCTTGACCACCTTGAGCACGAGGATGTCCCGGAAGCTGTACAGGCGCTGCGTGCCCGACCCGGTGGCCGGGCGGATCGACGGCTCGACCAGGCCGGTACGGGCCCAGTAGTCGAGCTGGCGGTACGTGATCCCGGCGGCGCGGCAGGCGGTCGGGCCGCGGTAGCCGGTCGCGGTGTCGAGGTCGGGGAGGTCGTCGTCGAACAGCATGCCCTGAGCGCGCTGCGGGACCGCCCCGCTGACGCTCTCGGCACTCTCGGTGCTGGTCACGAATCCTCCACTCGTCGCGAGCCGGTCGGCGGACAGCTCCCCCGGCTGCTTGTCAGAGTAGGCCCGTGGCGCGGCGGACGCCATGACGCCCACCGGGCGTGTCGCGACGGGCGAGTCTCACCTTCGACCTGAGGGCGAAGGTTTGTCCCGGGCAACCCTCAGGTGCCCTGCTCGTCCTCGGGCTCGGCGCCCGTGCTGAAGTCCTCGGGAGTGACCAGGTCGAGGAACCGGCGGAAGCGCTCGAGGTCCTGCTCCGACGTCGTCGTGCGCACCTCGACGCCGGCGATCGCGACGACCTCCGCCGAGCACAGGACCGGGCAGCCGAACCGCAGCGCCAGGGCGATGGCATCGGACGCCCTCGAGTCGACCCGCGGGCCCGTCCGCAGCACGAGCTCCGCGTGGAACACCCCCTCCTCGAGCCGGGTGATCTCGACCCGGGTCAGCCCCGAGCCGGTCGCGACCAGCACGTCGCGCAGCAGGTCGTGCGTCATGGGCCGCGGCGGCACGATCCCTGCCTGCGCGGACGCGATCGCGCTCGCCTCCGCCGGGCCGATGAGGATCGGGACCAGCAGCTCGGAGTCCGGGTCGAGCAGGAGCACGACGATCTCGTCGTCGGCCAGGTGCTGACGCACCCCGACGACCTCGACCGGCACGAGCTCGGCGTCCTCCCCCATGGCGCCCACGCTACGACGCCGAAGCCGATCCGGCGCCCCTACGGGTGCATCGACCTCGTTACGGTGCGAGGTCGGCGACCGCCGCGCGCACGAGGGCCGTGTGCATCTGGTTGCAGAGCTCGCCCACCTCCGCCGCGAGCGTGCCCGCCCGCGCGCGCGACGAGGCGCTGCGCTGGCCGCGCCACGGGGCCACGACCTGCTCGACCAGGTCCGCCTGCCGTTCGGCCGCCGTGCGGAACTGCCGCAGGTGCCGCGCGTCGATGCCGTGCTCGGCGAGCGCCGCGGCGGCGAGAACGATGTCCCGAGCCCACGGGTCGAACGACGACGCCGCGCCGTGCGGGCGCAGCACGCCGGCGGCGACGAGGTCCTCGACGAACGCGGGCTCGACACCGGCCTCGCGAGCCAGCGCGTCGACGGTCCATCGGGCACCGGTGGCCTCCCGCACACCGTCGCGCGTGGCGAGCCGGGCACGCGGCGCGGGTTCGTCCTCCTCGCCGGCGTCGAGCGCGGCGAGGCGGTCGCCGATGACCTTCAGCGGCATGTACCGGTCTCGCTGCTGGCGCAGGACGAAGCGCAGCCGCTCGATGTCCGCCGGGGAGTACTGGCGGTAGCCGGCGGCCGTGCGCACCGGTTCGACCAGGCCCTGCTCCTCGAGGAACCGGAGCTTGGAGGTGGTGACCGCCGGGAACTCGATCTGGAGCGAGGCGAGCACGTCGGAGATGCGCATCGAGGCGCGCCGGGAGATCCCGCGGGGCCACGGCTCGTGCTCGCCCGACGGGGCGGCGGCCGCGGCAGGCTCGGGCTGGACGCGCTGCGCACGGGCACTCGTCACGTCGCGCTCCCCCGGGGGTCGGGCATCTGCGTCAGGTGCAGGCCGGTCACGCGCCGGCCGTGTCGCGGTGCGGGCTGGGGTGGAACGTCATCCGGTACTTGCCGATCTGCACCTCGTCGCCCGCCCGGAGCACCGACTGGTCGATCCGCGTGCGGTTGACGTAGGTCCCGTTCAGCGAGCCGATGTCCCGGACGACGAAGGTCTGTCCGTCGCGGACGAACTCCGCGTGCTTGCGGGAGACCGTGACGTCGTCCAGGAAGATGTCCGCGCCCGTCGAGCGGCCCGCGACGGTCCGCTCGGCGTCGAGCAGGAACCGCGCCCCGGCGCTGGGGCCGCGCTGCATCACCAGCAGCGCCGACGTGGGCGGCAGCGCGTGCACCGCGGAGACCTCGTCCGGGGTGAGCCCGACAGGAGCCGTCGCCTCGATCTCGACCGGCTCGACCGCTCCGAAGCTCATCGTCGTGTCGGGTCCGTTGGCGGGACGTCCGACCTGCGGATCCTCGCCGCTCATGCCACCTCCCGGGCCCGTTCCTCGCGTCGACCGCCGGCGTTCCTCGGGGTCAGGCACACCCTATGCGGACCGGGCGGGTCGGCGCAGCACGTCCCTGCCCCAGGTCGGGGCCGGAAAGTCAGGTCGGCGACCCCAAGTGGGAACAGATCAGGATCAATCGCCCTCAGGCGGCACCGGGGTGGCGTACTGGGGGTCCGGGACGTCCCGGATCGCGTCGACCACGACCTTGTCCGCGCTGTCGACCGTGCCCCGGCCGCCGTTGTTGCGCACCTGCGCCATGGCCCCACCGGGAATCTGCAGCGCGGGCGCGATGATGTCGGGGTCGCCGATCGCAATCCACCTGTACGGGGCGGTCAGCGGGACGCCGTCGAGGACGACGGCCCCTCCGGTGCCGGTGAACGAGCTGCTGGCGGTGACGCGCTGGTCGTTGAGCTGCACGGCCTCCGCCCCGGCGTTGCGCAGCTCCTCCAGCATGTTGAGCATGGTGATCGGCTTGATCAGCCCGTCGGGCTCCGTCAGCGTGACGGTCACCCCGGGCCCCTCCGCCGGCAACCGGCCCGTGAGGATTCCCTGCGTCTCCGCGCTGCGGCGCAGGGCGTCGAGCGCGGCCTGGCGACGGTCGGAGCCCGACAGGAGGTCGTCCCGCTCGCGCGCCAGGTCGGCGGACTCGCGCGCGAGGGCGTCGCCCCGGTTGGTGGTCTCGTCGAGGATGCGCACCAGGTCGCCCTGACGCATCCCCGCGAGGTCCGCACCGCTGGACTGCCGCACCTGCGCAACGAGCGCGAAGCCCAGCACCGCGCAGAGGATGCCGGCCAGCACCTGCGCCCGGTTCATGCGGGGTCGCAGGGCGCGGCCGAGGACGACCCAGCCGCTCGGCGGCTCCGCGGGAGCGGGCTGTGGCTCGCCTGCACGCTCGGAGCTCTCCGGCTCGACGGTTCCGGCCTCGGTCAGCGGCGAGGTCGCAGAGGGTGCCCTCTGTGCCGCCGACCGGTCCGGCTCGTCCTCGACAGCCGGGTCCAGGTCGGGGACGAACACCTTCGGGCCCGGCTCGTCGTCCCGCAGGTTGGATGCGGGCTCGGAAGTGTCGTCGTCGGGCGCCGGTGCGTCGTCGTCCGGCACGACCGGCGGCAGGCTCTGCGCGTCGTCGTCGGGCGCGGGCTGCCGCACGTCCGCGTCGTCTCGCTCGTCGTGCGTCGGGGTCACGCTCACGCCTTGAAGAGGTGCCGGCGGATCGAGGCGGCGTTGGAGAAGATCCGGATGCCCAGGACGACGACGACGGCCGTCGACAGCTGCGTGCCCACCCCGAGCTGGTCGCCGAGGAACACGATCAGGGCCGCGACCACGACGTTGGAGAGGAACGAGATGAGGAAGACGCGGTCGTCGAAGATGCCGTCGAGCATCGCGCGCAGGCCGCCGAACAGGGCGTCCAGGGCCGCGACGACCGCGATGGGCAGGTACGGCTGGAGCTCGACGGGGACCGTGGGCTGCAGCAGGAGGCCACCGACGACGCCGATGAGCAGACCGATGAGCGCGATCACGTGCCGTCCCTCCCTGTCGGAACTGCGGACTCTGTCACACCGGTCTCGTCCTGCGCACCCTGCGGCTGCTGCCCGTCCTCCGGGACGTTCGCGGAGTGCAGCGCGACCAGCCCGGTGCCCGGCAGGTCCAACGAGCTCTGCGACGTGAGCTGGACGCCGATGCCGAAGTTGCTCCGCAGGGTGGCCAGGTGCTGGCCGGCGCTCTCGCGCGCCAGCGACGTCTGCATGTCCACCGCGTCGCCGATCGCCTCGACGGTGTACGGACTGCTCAGCGCCACGAGGTCCACCAGCACGGCGTCACCCGCGCTGCGGATCGCGGTCATCGCGGTGAGGCGCTGCCCGTTGACCGCGACCGCCTCCGCCCCGGCGGCCCAGAGCCCGTTGACCACGACCTGCAGGTCGACGTCCTGCACGCGCAGCTCGGGGTCCTCGGCGTCGGGGTCGTCGGACGGCGCGTCGGTGAGCACGAGACGCAGGCCCGGACCCGTCACGGCCTGGACCCCGGACTCCACCGCGTCCGCGGTGATCTCGTCGCGGACGGCCTGACCCTCGTCGCCGAGCACCTGCGCCTGCAGCGTGGCGATCTGGGTGGTCATCGCGGTGATCTCTTCTTGCGTGGCATCCGCCTCGGCGCTGCGCTGCTCGATCTGCTTCTCCAGCAGCGAGCGCGCGGCCTGAACGGAGCCCGCCGGCTGGCGCAGCGCGAGCGTGGCGGCCGTGGCCCCCAGCCCGAGCGCGATGGCGAGCGCGACAAGCCCGGCGGTCGACCGGACGGTCGGGCGCGGACCCGTCCCGGCCGCGCGCCGGGCAGCGGCCTGCGCGTAGCCCGGGTCGAGCGGGCGACGGTAGAACTCGGTGATCAGAGTCATCGACGCGTCCGGCGGGCCCACGACCGGACGCTGGCCACCGGTGCCGTGTCGGGTGCTCATGCCGGCTCGGCGGTGTCGCGAAGCAGGTGTCGGGCCTGGGCGAGATAGAGGCCCGCGGAGAACCAGTAGAGCGCGACGCCCCACAGGGCGAACGCCCAGCCGACGACGCCGGCGACCGTGCCGACCCAGGAGTCCCACTGCGCGAGCAGCAGCAGCGGGAACGCGTAGAGGAGCGCGAAGGTGCCGGCCTTGCCCGCCAGGTGCACCGGGAGCGGCGCGTACCCGACCCGGGCCAGCACGACGAGCATGACCGCGAGGACCACGTCGCGCAGCACCAGGACGCCCAGCAGCCACCAGGGCACCACGTCGCGCCACGCGAGGGCGACGAGCGTCACGATGATGAACAGCCGGTCCGCCGCGGGGTCGAGGAGCTGGCCGAGGCGCGACACCTGCCCGAGCCGGCGGGCGAGGACGCCGTCGAGCCAGTCGCTGGCGCCGGAGACGGCGAGCACCACGACGGCCCAGCCGTCGTGCCCCTGCACCAGGAGCACCGCGAAGACGGGGACCAGCAGCAGCCGCACGAAGCTGATGAGGTTCGGGACGGTCAGCACGCGCGTGGAGACGATGTCGTTGCTCGTCACTGCCTCCCCCGTCACCGTCCCGTCCGTGCGGCGTCGATCCTATGCGGCCCGCGGGACCGCCCCGGACGATGGCGCGCGCATCCCCCGTCCGGGTGCCAGAGTTCGAGAATGACGCACAGCAACGACCCGGACGTGATCAACCGGCTCCTGACCACACCGGGCCGCTGGGCCGTGGTCGGGCTGTCGAGCAACAGCGCGCGCGCCGCGTACGGCGTGGCCCGGTACGTCCAGTCCCTCGGCCACACGATCGTCCCGGTCCACCCGAAGGCGGAGACGGTGCACGGCGTCCCGGGTGCCCGCACGCTCGCCGACGTCGATGCTCCGATCGATGTCGTCGACGTCTTCGTGAACAGCCACCTCGCGGGCGAGGTCGTCGACCAGGCGATCGCCGTGGGCGCCCGCGCCGTCTGGCTCCAGCTCGGAGTCGTCGACGAGGACGCCGCCGAGCGTGCGCGGGCAGCCGGCCTCGACGTCGTGATGGACGCTTGCCCCGCGATCGAGGGGCCGCGCCGCGGCCTCTGACGGCGGTATCGGGGGTTGTGCGCGACGTCACGCGTGGTCAGCCCGCCGCCGACGAGCTCCGCCCGGTAGACTCGTCCATGAATCTGGAGTTCGTCGCGTCCCCCTTCGAGGCGTCGCCACCACCGCTGTGTCGGTCGGGGCCCGCCTCGCGTCGTGTGGTCTAGGCATCGCGTGAGCGGTTGCCACTGGGTGGTCCGGGGCTGCGACCCGCTGTTCGCCGACCTGGTGCACGGTTCAGGGCTCCGCCCCGCGATGATCGGTTCCCTCATTTCATGAGTTCTGTTGCGCCCTCTTCCATGCCCGAGAACGGCACCTTCGACGAGCTGGGTCTTCCCCCGGCCCTCCAGTCCGCGATCGCGGATCTCGGCTTCACCACTCCCTCAGCCATCCAGGCGCAGGCCATCCCCGCCCTGCTGAGCGGCCGCGACATCGTCGGCGTCGCCCAGACCGGCACCGGCAAGACCGCCGCGTTCGGCCTGCCGCTGCTCGCCGCGATCGACACCGACATCCCCGCGGTCCAGGCGGTCGTCCTGACCCCGACGCGTGAGCTCGCGATGCAGGTGGCCGACGCCATCCAGTCGTTCGCGACGCACCTGCCCGGCCTGAACGTGCTCGCGGTGTACGGCGGCTCGCCGTTCCTGCCGCAGCAGCGCGCCCTGTCCCGCGGCGCCCAGGTGGTCGTCGGCACCCCCGGCCGCGTGCTCGACCACCTCGACCGCCGCACGCTGAAGATGGACCAGGTCCGCTTCCTCGTGCTCGACGAGGCCGACGAGATGCTCCGCATGGGCTTCGCCGAGGACGTCGACAAGGTCCTCTCCGCCGCGCCCCGCGAGCGTCAGGTCGCCCTGTTCTCCGCGACCATGCCGCCGCAGATCCGCCGGGTCGCCGAGCAGCACCTCAACCACCCGGTCGAGATCACGGTCTCGCGCCAGGCGTCCACCGTGACGAGCGTCCGCCAGACGTACGCCGTCGTCCCGCACCGCCACAAGACCGGCGCGCTCGCCCGCGTGCTCGCCGTGTCCGAGGCTGACGCTGCCATCGTCTTCGTGCGCACCCGCGGTGCGGCCGAGGAGGTCGGGAGCGCACTGATCGAGCGCGGCATCTCCGCCGCCTACATCTCCGGTGACGTCGCCCAGACCGAGCGCGAGAAGATCGTCGACCGCCTGCGCACCGGCGCCCTCGACGTGCTCGTCGCCACCGACGTGGCCGCGCGCGGTCTCGACGTCGACCGCATCGGCCTCGTCGTCAACTTCGACGTCCCGCGTGAGCCCGAGACCTATGTGCACCGCATCGGCCGCACCGGCCGTGCCGGTCGCGAGGGCGAGGCGCTGTCGTTCGTCACGCCCGCCGAGCAGTCTCGCCTGCGCCAGATCGAGCGGACCACGCGGCAGTCTCTGCTGCAGGTCGACATCCCGTCGCCGGCCGAGGTCTCCGCGCACCGCGTGCAGGCGCTCCTCGCCCGCACGGGTGCCCGCGCAGAGCTCGGTCGCCTGGACCTGTACCGCGAGGCCATCGCGGTCCACCTGGCCCAGAACCCGGACGTCGACCCCGTCGACCTGCTCGCCGTCGTCACGGCGCTCGCGGTCGGCGACGAGGGCCCCGTGGCCGTCCAGGGCGACGACCTCGACGACGCGCTCTCCCGCGCCCACCTCACGGGCGGMAACGCTCGCGATCGTGACGGCGAGCGCGGCTACGACCGTCCCGAGCGGGGCGAGCGTCGCCGCGCCGACACGCACATCGCCGGGGGCTCGCCGCGCTGGCGCGTCGCCGTCGGGCACCGTGACGGCCTGCAGCCGGGCGCCCTCGTGGGTGCGCTCACCGGTGAGGGCGGCCTGACCGGCAAGGACGTCGGCAAGATCGACATCTTCGGCAGCTTCGCGCTGGTGGACATCCCGGCCGGCCTCTCGGCCGACGTCATCGACCGCCTGGCGCGCACCCGCGTCGCCGGTCGTCCCCTGCGGATCCGTCTCGACTCGGGCCCGCGCCCGGGCCACGGCGCCTCGCGCCCGACGCACGGCCCGGCCCGCGGCCGCAGCTGATCGCACACCCGATGCCCCTGCCTCCCCTCGGGGAGGCAGGGGCGTCGTGCTATCTGAGGACGGACCCGGGGCGCGCCTCGGGCCGTCCTGAGCGCGACGCCCCGCGCAGCACGGTGATGTCCGCCTCGCGGAGCACCTCGCCGACGTCACGGAAGCCGCGGATGCTGCCGAGCACCCCGATGGCGACGCGCGAGCCCAGCTCCTGACGCAGCTGGTCCAGCAGCAGCGACAGCCTCGCCGGCATGCCGCCCGGACCCACGTCGTCGAGCAGCACGACGAAGTCGTCCTCCGCGATGCGCGCGGGTGTGTCCCCCTCGCGCAACGAGCGTCGCAGCCGGCGGACCAGCTCGCGGTGCAGGTCGAGACGCGCGTCGCCGACGCCGTCGGGGCGCCCCTGGGTCGGGACGGTCGGTCCGTCGAGGACGCGCACCAGCGCGAGCGCGCAGTCGTACCCGGGCGCCCGGCGGGCGCGCAGCACGGCCGCCCCGAGACGGTCGAGGAACAGCAGCCGGTTGACCAGGCCCGTCTCCGGGTCGCGCAGCGCGTCGCGCTGGAGCGCGAGCTCGGCCTCTTTGCGCTCAGTGACGTCGACCAGGGCGCCGACGAGCCGGGCGGGGCAGCCCGCGTCGTCGAGCACTGTCACGGCGCGGCAGAGCATCCAGCGGTAGTCGCCCGACGACGTCCGCACGCGGTGCTCGAGCTCGAGCGGCGAGCCGGCGCCGGCCAGCTGCGACGCGATCGACGCCGACAGCTCGTCGCGGTCGGCGGGGTGCACGCGCTCGAGCCACTCCCCCGGCGAGTCGCCGATGACGTCGTCGGCGTAGCCGAGCGTCTGCTTCCAGCGCGGTGAGTAGTAGACCGTGCCGGCCGACACGTCCCAGTCCCAGGTGCCGTCGTGCGCGGCCATCGACGCGAGAGCGTAGCGCTCCTCGCTCGCGCGGACGGTGTCCGCCAGGGACCGCTCCCTGGCGGCGGCCTGCTCCAGCGCCCGGCGTTGCTCGCGCAGGTTGGCGAGCAGGCGCTCCTGGTCGAGCGCGACAGCCAGCAGGGCGGCCCAGTGGTTGAACCGGTCGCGTGCGCTCGTCGCCCGGGTCTCCACCGTGCCGTCGATCGCGAGCAGCCCCCAGTCGCTGCCGCCGAACGTCACCGGCACGACGAACGTCAGCTCGTTCGACCCGACGGTCCCGGCACGCGTGAGCGCGGCGGGCGGGAACTGGCTCGCGGTCGTGCGCACGCCCACCAGCCGCGAGAGGGTGCCCGACGTGTCGTGGACGCCGACGATCTCCATCTCGCGGTCCCCGGGCCCCCGGTCCGCGCCGAGCCACAGCCCGAGGCAGGCGTGCCCCCGCACGCCCCGCGGCAACCAGCCGAGCGCCCGCGGGCTGGCACCGTCGCCGCGCAGCAGGTCCATGTCGACCTCGTACTGGTCGACGATCGTCCGTTCGAGCTGCCCGCTGCGCGCGAGCATCGACCGCGTGCAGCCCTTGGTCACCGCCAGCAGCACCTCGGTGACCGCGCGCCGCACCGCAGTGTCGCGCTCCGGGTGCGAGAGCGCTTCCACGACGTCGTTCTCCACCGCACGGAGGCAGGTCACCAGCTGCTCGAGGGCCTCGGGGTGCGGCTGCATCGCGACCGTCAGGTCGGCGAGGCGCACCAGGGTCGGCGCGCCGGGCAGCGACCCGCGCTCGGCCGCCGTCTCGATCGGCTCGACCACGGCGTGCCACCACGCTTCTCGCGGCGCTGCACCGGGGCGGCGCGCCCCACCCACGCCGGACGGACCCACGAAGGCGGTCTCGGCGAGCGCCCGGAGCGCCTGGTAGCCGCTGCGCCCACCGGTCCCCTCGGTCGCGGGCGACCGGGTGGCCTCCGTGCAGCCGCAGGACTCGCGCAGGACGAGCGACGACGGCGCCCGGTACTCCCCGCCGGGCACCTCCTCGCCGCGCATCCGGGACAGCAGGAGCGAGACGGCCGTCTCGCCCACCCGGTCGTAGTGCGCGTCCACCGTCGAGAGCCGGGGCGTCACCCGGGCGCCCGAGTCTGCGTGGTCGAACCCGATGACGGCCTGGTCGCGCGGCAGGATCAGGCCGGCGGCCCGCAGCGCGCGCTGGAAGCCGATCGCGTTCCGGTCCGTCGCGGCGACGACCGCCGTGGTCGGGGTGCCGAGCGTGAGCATGCGTGCGGCCGCGTCGGCGCCGCCCTGCTCGTGGTTGTCGGACGCCTCGAAGATCCAGGCGTCGGGGGCCTCGATGCCGTGCTCGGCGAGCGTCGCGCGGTACGCGGCGAAGCGCTCGCGCATGTCGCGCTGCGTGAGGCAGCCGACGAACCCGATCGCGGTGTGGCCGTGCCCGAGCAGGTGCTCGAGGGCGGCCTTCACGCCGCCGGGGTTGTCCGGAAGCACCACAACGTCCTCGGCGGACTGGGGCTCCTCGCTCACGAGCACCACCGGCAGGCCCCACTGCTGGACCGAGGCGAGCCGGTCGCTGCGCAGCGCCTTGCCGACGACCACGAGACCGTCCACCGCCCCCAGTGCGACCGGCGCGTCGAGGATCGACTCCTCGGGGTACCGCTCGCGGTCCAGCCCAGCCGGGTACGTCTGGACTGCGACCACCCKGTGCCCCGCGGCCCGCGCGGCCCGCGCGACCCCCGCGATGAGGGCCCCGAAGTAGAACCCACCGACCACCGGCGACAAGACGCCGATCGTTCGCCGAGCCGTCGGAGAGACCGGCCCGCGTCGCACTGTTCCCATGACTCCACATCCCTCGCCCACGTCGTCGGAGCCGAGATGATGCATTTCACCCGCATCGGGCGACACACTAGGTGATCGTGGTCACACCTGCATATGACTCCGGAGCGCCCGCCTCTTCCGCGTCAGCGTCGACGCCGACGTCCGGGCCGTCCTMCCCCAGCCCGGCGCCRGCCCCGGCGCGCCGCCCGACGATCACCGACGTGGCCCGCGCGGCCGGCGTCTCGATCGCCGTCGTGTCGTACGCCCTCAACGGTCGGCCGGGGGTCTCGGCCGCGACGCGCGAACGCGTCCTGCGGGTCGCCGACGAGTTCGGCTGGCGCCCCAGCGCTGCCGCGCGGTCGATGCGCACGGGCCCCCGCGCGATCGGTCTCGTGTTCGACCGCGGCGCCGCCGGCCCCGTGGCTCAAGCGACCGGCGTGCTCGAGTTCGTCATCTCCCTGCAGGAGGTGCTCGCCACCCGCAACCTCGCGCTGGTGCTCCAGCTCGTCGACGGACCCGAGGCCGCCGTCGCGCTCTACGGCGAGTGGTGGGCGGAGCGCCGGTTCGACGCCATGGTCGTCACCGACGTCCTCGCCGAGGATCCACGGATCGACGCGCTCCGCCGCCTGCGCGCCCCGGCGGTCATCGTCGGTGCAGGTCAGAGCGATGTGGACCTCGCCGCGGTGACCCTGGACGACGGCGAGGCGTTCCGTCGCGTCGGCCGCTACCTGCTCGAGCTGGGGCACCGGCACGTGGCCCTGGTGAGCGGTCCGAAGGCGCTGCTCCGGACGCGAGCGCGCGTCGGCGCCCTCTCCGCGGCCCTCGACGCGGCCGGTGGCGTGCTCGTCCACGAGGCCACGGGAGGCACCGCCGAGGAGGCCGCGGTGGCCACCAGACGTCTCCTCACGGGGGGCCGGGCACCAACCGCGATCGTCTACGACTCCGACCAGATGGCGGTCGCCGCGCTCGACGTGGCGCGCCGGACGGGGCTCGAGGTGCCGTGGGACCTGTCCGTCGTCGCGGGCTCCGACTCGGCCCTCTGCCGGCTCGCGACGCCCTCCATCACGACCCTCCCGTCGGCCCAGCGTGACCTCGGGACGGCCACCGGCGAGGCCGTCCTGGCGGTGCTCGACGGCGACCTGCGCGCCCGCCGGGAGCTCCGGATCGGCGGCCTCGCGGTGCGGGGCAGCACCGGTCCGCGATCAAGATGAGAACGCTCTCATGCGAGTCACAGTTTGGTAACGCGAAAAGCCTAAACGTTTCGCCCCGTGCCGTCCGGAAAATCCTCGTGGTGGTCTAGCGAATCAGTCGCCGTGGACTTCCCCGGGCGACTTGCGCCCGGGCGGGTTGGCCGGCCGGGCACGCCGAACGACTCCCGGAGGACTACGTGTCCACACACGGCAAGAGAGCGGTGAGGCAGCGTCTGCGCGCGGCCGCTACCGCAGCGGCAGCGATGGCGCTGGTCGCAGCACCCCTGTGCATCACCACCAGTGCGAGCGCCGCCGAGGCGCACGTCGACAACCCCTACGCCGGCGCCACGCAGTACGTGAACCCCACGTGGGCGGCGTCGGTTGAGAGCGCTGCCACACGCGCCGGCGACGCCACGCTCGCCGCGAAGATGCACACCGTCGCCAAGCAGCCCACGGCGGTCTGGATGGACCGGATCACCGCGATCACCGGCAACGCCGACGGTCAGGGGCTGAAGTTCCACCTCGACAACGCCGTGGCCCAGAAGGGCTCCGCACCCCTCGTCCTCAACCTGGTCATCTACGACCTGCCCGGCCGCGACTGCTACGCCCTGGCGTCCAACGGTGAGCTCCCCGCCACCGACGCCGGGCTCGCGCGCTACAAGACCGAGTACATCGACGCCATCGCGGCGCTGCTCAGCGACCCCAAGTACGCCAACATCCGGATCTCGGCCACCATCGAGCCCGACTCGCTGCCGAACCTGGTGACCAACAGCTCCGAGGCGCTCTGCCAGCAGGCGGCGCCCTACTACCGGGCGGGCGTGAAGTACGCGCTCGACAAGCTGCACGCGATCCCCAACGTCTACACGTACATCGACATCGGCCACTCGGGGTGGCTCGGCTGGGACAGCAACGCCGGTCCCGCCGCGACGTTGTTCGCCGACGTGGCGAAGTCCACGACCGCCGGCTTCGCCTCGGTCGACGGCTTCATCAGCGACGTCGCCAACACGACCCCGCTCAACGAGCCGTTCCTCACGGACGGGTCCGCGTCCCTCAACAACACCCCGATCCGCTCGAGCGGCTTCTACGAGTGGAACTACGACTTCGACGAGGTCGACTTCACGGCCCACATGTACCGACTGCTCACGGCGGCCGGGTTCCCGTCCACGCTGGGCATGGTCGTCGACACCTCGCGCAACGGCTGGGGCGGCCCGAACCGGCCCACCGCCGTCTCGACGAGCACCGACCTCAACACCTACGTGGACCAGTCGCGCGTGGACCGTCGCGTGCACCGCGGCGCCTGGTGCAACCCGGAGGGCGCCGGCATCGGCGAGCTCCCGCAGTCGTCGCCGGCCGGCTACGCCAGCTCGCACCTCGATGCCTTCGTCTGGATCAAGCCCCCGGGTGAGTCCGACGGTGCGTCGACGGACATCGCGAACGACCAGGGCAAGCGGTTCGACCGCATGTGCGACCCGACCTTCGTCTCGCCCAAGCTCAAGAACCAGCTGACCGGCGCCACGCCGGGCGCCCCGCTCGCGGGCCAGTGGTTCGAGGCCCAGTTCAAGACGCTGGTCACCAACGCCTACCCGGTCATCGCCGGCGGCTCCACTCCCCCGGCCGACACTACGGCGCCGTCGGCGCCGACGGGCCTGGCCGCGGGTACGCCGACCACGACGAGCGTGCCGCTGACGTGGGCCGCCTCGACCGACAACGTGGCCGTGACCGGCTACGACGTCTACCGCGGCACCACGCTGGTCGGCACCTCCACCTCGACGGCCTACACCGTGACCGGCCTGACCGCCGCGACCGCGTACTCGTTCACGGTCAAGGCCAAGGACGCCGCCGGCAACGTGTCGGCATCGTCCGCAGCCGTCTCGGCCACCACGGCGTCCGGCACGGTCACCGACACGACGGCGCCCTCGGTGCCGACGGGCCTGGCGGCCGGCACGACGACGACCACCACGGTCCCGCTGACGTGGAACGCGTCGACGGACAACACCGGCGGCACGGGCGTCGCCGGCTACGAGGTCTACCGCGGCACCACGCTCGTGGCGACCACGACGTCGACGAGCTACACCGTGACCGGCCTGACCGCCGCGACCGCGTACTCGTTCACGGTCAAGGCCAAGGACCTGGCGGGCAACGTCTCGGCAGCCTCCGCGGCGGTCTCGGCCACCACGCAGACGGCCACCACCACGGACACCACGGCGCCCTCGGCCCCGACCGCGCTCGCGGCCGGCACGACGACGACGTCCACCGTCCCGCTGACGTGGACCGCCTCGACCGACAACGTGGCCGTGACCGGCTACGACGTCTACAACGGCAGCGCGCTCGTGGGCTCCACGACCTCGACGAGCTACACCGTGACCGGTCTCGCGGCCGCCACGACGTACTCGTTCACGGTCAAGGCCAAGGACGCGGCCGGCAACGTCTCGGCAGCCTCGGCGGCGGCCTCGGCCACCACCAAGACGGCCACGACGACCAGCAGCTGCTCGATCAAGTACACGGCCAACAGCTGGAACACCGGCTTCACCGGGTCGATCAAGCTGACGAACACCGGCAGCTCCGCGATCAACGGCTGGACCCTCGGCTTCTCGTTCGCCAACGGTCAGGCCGTCACGCAGGGCTGGAGCGCCGACTGGGCGCAGTCCGGTGCGGCGGTCACCGCGAAGGGCCTGTCGTGGAACTCCACGCTGGCGCCCGGAGCCTCGACCGACATCGGGTTCAACGGCTCGCACACGGGCACGAACAACGCGCCCACCGCCTTCACGCTGAACGGTGCGCCCTGCACCGTCGTCGCGTGAGCTAGCGGCAGCACGACCGAGCGGGGGTCCTCCCACGGGAGGGCCCCCGTTCGGCTGTCAGGAGAGGGCGTCCTTCACGGCGGCGACGAGCTCGTCGACGTCCGCCTCGGTGGTGTCGAACGAGCACATGAGCCGCACCTCGCCGGTCTCCACGATCCAGTCGTAGAACCTCCAGCGGCGGCGGAGCACGTCGGCGACGCCCGGGGGGAAGATCACGAAGATGCCGTTGGCCTGCGTCGGGCGCGTCACCTGGACGCCGGGCAGGTGCTCGATGCCCGTGCGCAGCCGCGCCGCCATCGAGTTCGCGTGCCCCGCGGACCGCAGCCATAGGTCGCCCTCGAACAGCGCGACGAGCTGGGCGGAGACGAAGCGCATCTTCGACGCGAGCTGCATGTCCATCTTGCGCAGGTAGGTGAGGCCGCCGTCCGCGGCGGGATCCAGCACCACGACGGCCTCGCCGAACAGGAGCCCGTTCTTGGTGCCGCCGAGCGAGAGCAGGTCGACGCCGGCGTCCGTGGTGAACGCGCGCAGCGGCACGCCCAGGCTCGCCGCGGCGTTGGAGATCCGGGCGCCGTCCAGGTGCAGCCGGAGGCCGAGCTCGTGCGCCTGGTCGGCCAGCGCGCGGACCTCGTCGGGCGTGTAGACCGTGCCCAGCTCGGTGGCCTGCGTGATCGAGACGACACCGGGCTGTGCGCGGTGCTCGTCGCCGAACCCCCACGCCTGCGTGGCGACGAGCTCGGGCGTGAGCTTGCCGTCCGGTGTCGGGACGGTGAGCAGCTTGACGCCGCCGACCCGCTCGGGCGCGCCGTTCTCGTCGGTGTGGATGTGCGCGGTCTCCGCGCAGACGACGGCCCCCCAGCGCGGCAGCACGGACTGCAGCGACAGGACGTTGGCACCCGTCCCGTTGAAGACCGGGAACGCCGAGGCCGCGCTGCCGAAGTGGTGCTGGACGACCTCCTGCAACCGGGCGGTGTAGACGTCCTCGCCGTACGCGGTCTGGTGGCCTCCGTTGGCCTCGGCGATCGCGGCGAGCACCTCGGGGTGCACCCCCGCGTAGTTGTCGGAGGCGAAGTCGCGGCGGTCGGCATCATGCAGTCGGGTCACGGGGAGCAGTCTCCCCCGACGGACGAGGCCGCTGCGAATGCGTGCCCGGCGTGCCATGCGAGATGATCCGTGGATTCACCGAGGAGGCTGACTTGCCCGAGATCGACGCCGATCCCGACGACGGCCGGACCGAGACGCACAACGAGCGTGCCGACCGCAACTGGAACGAGCTGCTCCAGGAGCTGCGCGTCACGCAGACCGGCACGCAGATCCTCACGGGCTTCCTGCTGACGATCCCGTTCCAGCAACGCTTCGCGGATCTCGACGACTACCAGAAGGACCTCTACCTGGTGCTCGTGCTCCTGGCCGTGCTGGCGACCGCGTTGTTCGTCGCGCCCGTGAGCCTGCACCGCATCCTGTTCGGCCGGCGGCTCAAGCCCGAGCTGGTCGCCGCCGGGGCCCGGTTCGCCCGCGCCGGCCTGGTGGTGCTCGCCCTCGTCATGGCGGGCAGCGCCACGCTGATCTTCGACGTCGTCCTGTCCCGCGACGCGGGCCGGGCCGTCGGGATCGCGTCGCTGGTGCTGCTGTTCACGTCGTGGTGGCTGGTCCCACGCCTCATCGCTCGGCGCGAGCGGGTCTGACGGTCAGGACGAGGCGGCCGCGCGGCAGGCGGCGCAGGTGCCGACGAGCTCGATGGTGTGGTCCACGTCGTCGAACCCGTGCGCGGCGCCGACCTGGGCGGCCCACGCCTCGGCCTGACCGGCCTCGATCTCGACCGTCCGGCCGCAGGACCGGCACACGAGGTGGTGGTGATGGCTGCGCTGCTCGCACCGGCGGTAGACCGACTCGCCGTCCTCGGTGCGCAGCACGTCCACGTCACCGTGCTCGGACAGGCTCTGGACGGCGCGGTAGACGGTGGCCAGGCCGACGCTCGACCCACGGGCGCGGAGCATCTCGTGCAGCTGCTGGGCGCTGCGGAACTCGTCGACGTCTTCGAGGAGGTCCAGGATCTCGGCGCGCTGGCGCGTCTGCCGCGGGACCACCACCATGCCGGGACCTCGCCTTCCTGAGAGTGGTTCCCACTATAACGCGACAGAGCCCCCGGTCCCGAAGGACCGAGGGCTCTGTCGGCAGTGCTGAGGTCAGCCCTGGACGGCGCGCTTGAGGGCGCTGCCGGCCGTGAGCTTGACGCGGTAGCCCGCGGGGATCTCGAGCTTCTCACCCGTCTGGGGGTTGATGCCGGTGCGGGCACCGCGCTCGGCGCGGGCCACGGCCAGGAAGCCGGGGATCGTGACGGCCTCGCCGGCGGCGAGGTTCTCGATGAGGACCTCCTGGAAGGCCTTGAGGGCCTTGTCCGCGTCGGTGTTGGTGAGGCCGGTCTTGGCCGCGACGGCCTGGACGAGCTCGGTGCGGTTCACGCTCACTGGTTGTGCTCCTCTGTGTTCACTCGGACGTGCGGGCCCACTTCCGGGCCGTGTTCCCGGGCGCGCGGCAGGACCGCGGCAACCGGGGACGATCGGCTGACACTAACCCGAGAAACCCCGGGATCCGTGCACCGGGCGTGTCGCGTCAGCGGTGCGTGCGCGCCAGGAGCTCCTCGACGGGCAGCGTGGTGATCACGCGGGCGGGGTCCAGGTCGTGCTCCGCGGCCCGCGCGCAACCGGCCATCAGCCAGTCCAGCTGGCCGGGTGCGTGCGAGTCCGTGTCGATCGAGAAGTCGCAGCCCGCGTCGATCGCGATGGACAGGAGCTCGTGCGGAGGGTCCAGGCGGTCGGGCCGGCAGTTGATCTCGACGGCGACGCCGTGCTCGGCGCACGCGTCGAAGACCGCACGCGCGTCGAACTCGCTCTGCGGTCGGCTCTTGCCCTTGATCTGACGGCCTGTGCAGTGGCCGAGGACGTCGGTGCGCGGGTTGCTCACCGCGGCGATCATCCGGCGCGTCATCGGCCCGGACTCCATGCGGAGCTTGGAGTGCACCGACGCCACGACTACGTCGAGCTGGTCCAGCAGGTCCGGGTCCTGGTCGAGGTCGCCGTCGTCGAGGATGTCGCACTCGATCCCGGTGAGGACCCGGAACGGCCCGACCGCGCGGTTCAGCGCGCTGACCTGGTCCAGCTGGGCGCGCAGCCGGGGCGCCGACAGGCCGTTGGCCACCGTGAGGCGCGGCGAGTGGTCGGTGATCGCCAGGTACTCGTGGCCCAGCTCGAGGGCGGCCAGCACCATCTCCTGGATGGGCGTCGTGCCGTCCGACGCCTCGGTGTGGGAGTGGAGGTCGCCGCGGAGTGCCGCGCGCAGCGCCGCCGCGCGCGGATCGACGTCGGTGCCCGCCGCGGATGCGTACTCGCTCTCGAGCGTGTCCAGGTAGTCGACCGGCTTGCCCCGCAGCACGTGCGCGACGACGTCGGCCGTCCGGGCACCCACCGCGGGCAGGTCGGCCAGCGAACCCGACGCGGCGAGCGCCACGAGGCGGTCGGGGTCCTGCCGCTCGACGCTGACGGCCGCCTTACGGAAGGCCTCGGACCGGTACGGGCTGGCCTGGGCGCGCTCGAGCAGGAACGCGATGCGGCGCAGCGACGCGACCGACTCCGCCTGCCTGTCGGCTGCCTCGCTCACGACGCCTTGCGACGCGTCTTGCGCGGGGTCGGCTCGTCCTCGTCGGACTTCGGCTTCTTCGCCTTGGCCTTGGGCTTCGCCGGCTCCTCGTCGGCGGCCGGGCTGTCTCCGCGGGCACCGCGCGCCTTCTCCACGCTGCGCTGGAGCGCCGCGAGCAGGTCGACGACGTCGCCGCCGCCGTCCGCGCCGGCCTCCTCGCCCGGAGGCACGGGCACGGCACGCGTGTTCCCGGTGGACACCTTCGCCTCGATCAGCTGCTCGAGGGCGCCGGCGTACCGGTCCTCGTACTGCGACGGGTCGAAGTCGGCGGCCAGCGAGTCGACGAGCGAGGCGGCCATCGCCAGCTCCTGGGGGCGCACCGAGACGTCGTCGTCGAGCACCGGGAAGTCGGCCGCCCGGATCTCGTCGGGCCACAGCAGCGTCTGCATGACGATGACGTTGTCGCGCACGCGCAGGATCGCCATCGACTCGCGCTGGCGCAGCGCGACCTTGACCACGGCCACCCGGTCCGCCTGCTCGAGCGCCCCGCGCAGCAGCGCGTACGGCTTGGCGGCGGTCTTCTCGGGCTCCAGGTAGTAGGTCTTCTGCAGGAGGATCGGGTCGACCTGGTCCACCGGCACGAACTCGAGCACCTCGATCTCGCGCTCGGTGGACAGAGGCAGCGACGCGAAGTCCTCGTCCGTGAGCACGACGAGCTCGCCGTCGTCGGTCTCGTAGCCCTTGGCGATGTCGGACATCTCGACCGGCTCGTTGTCGATGCTGCAGAACTTGCGGTACCGGATCCGGCCGCCGTCCTCCTTGTGCACCTGGTGCAGCGTGACCTCGTGCTCGCCGGTGGCCGAGTACAGCCGCACCGGCACGTTGACCAGCCCGAAGGCGACGGCACCCTTCCAGATCGCTCGCATGGTCGTGACCTCCGTCGGTGGCTGCTGGGCGTGTTGATGCTCGGCCGCGCCTCGCGCGGCCTCCTATGGGCAGGATGGACCCGTGGAGCCCATGCTCGCCACCCCTGCAACCGGTCCGGCGGAGCTCCCGCGCGGGTCGGAATGGGCCTTCGAGGTGAAGTGGGACGGCGTCCGGGCGCTCGCGGACACCACCTCGGGCCGCCTGCGCCTGTGGAGCCGCAACGAGCGCGAGATCACCCCGGCGTACCCGGAGCTGGCCGGGCTGGTCGACCTGCAGGGCGCGATCCTCGACGGCGAGATCGTCCTCATGGCCGACGGCATCCCGTCGTTCAGCGCCCTGGCGGAGCGCATGCACGTGCGCGACGTGCGCCGCGCCGAGGCGCTCGCCGCCCAGCGCCCGGTGACGTTCCTGGTGTTCGACGTGCTGCGGCTGTACGGCGTCGACCTCACGCGGAGCACGTACGACGAGCGCCGGGACACGCTGTCGCGGCTCGACCTGCCCGACCGCGTCGAGCTCTCCCCGGTGTACCCGGACGGCGCAGACCTGTGGGAGATCACCAAGCAGCTCGGCCTCGAGGGCGTCGTCGCCAAGCGGCGGTCGTCGACCTACCAGCCGGGCCGACGGTCGCCGGACTGGGTGAAGGCGCCGCACCGGACCACGCGCGCGGCGCTCGTCGGCGGCTGGCGCGAGGAGACCAACGGGTCCGGCCGGCTCGGCGCGGTGCTCTTCGGCGCCCGCGACGCCGATGGTGCGCTGCGCTACCTCGGGCGGGCCGGCAGCGGCCTGACGGGCAAGCGGGCCACCGAGCTGCAGCGACTGCTCCAGCCGCGGGTGGACTCGCCGTTCGACGACGAGGTGCCGGCCGTCGACGCGCGCGGGACGCGGTGGGTGGAGCCCACGGTGGTCGTCGACACCCTCTACCTGACCCGGACGCCCACGGGCCGGCTGCGTCAGCCGGTGGTGCGGGGCGTGCGCACGGACACCGACGCCGATCCCTGGGAGCAGCCATGACGCCCGAGCGACAGATGGTCGACGTCGAGGGCCGGCAGGTACGGGTCAGCCACCTCGAGAAGGTCATGTATCCGTCGACCGGGACCACCAAGGCCGAGGTCATGAACTACCTCGTGCAGGTGGCGCCCGCGCTCCTGGCCCAGCTCAAGGACCGGCCGGTCACCCGGATCCGGTGGCCCGACGGGGTGGCCGGCGAGAAGTTCTTCGAGAAGAACACGCCGCGCGGCGCCCCGGACTGGGTGCGCCGGCAGACGCTGCGGGCGGCGCCCGGTGCCGAGGACGAGGGCGCCGAGCTGGAGCTGCCGTTCCTCGACGACCTGGCCGGGCTCGTGTGGGCGGCGAACCAGGGGGCGCTCGAGCTGCACACACCCCAGTGGCGGGTGGGCCCGCGCGGCAAGATCCACAAGCCCGACCGGCTGGTGGTCGACCTCGACCCCGGCGCACCCGCGGGGCTGGCCGAGTGTGCGGAGGTGGCGCACCTCGTCGCGGACCGGCTGCGCCAGGACGGCATCGAGACCACGGTGCCCGTGACGTCGGGGAGCAAGGGGATGCAGCTGTACGCACCCCTGCCCGGGACCCAGACGGTGATGGAGATCCGGCAGTACGCGCGCGACGTCGCCTACGAGATCGCCGCCGCGAACTCCCGGCTGGTGGTCGCCGTCATGAAGAAGGACCTCCGCGGGGGCAAGGTCCTCATCGACTGGTCGCAGAACCACCCCGCGAAGACGACGATCACCCCGTACTCGCTGCGCGGCCGGGACGACCCGCACGTCGCGGCGCCGCGCTGGTGGGACGAGATCGGCCCGGGTCTGACGCAGCTGGGGCCCGACGAGGTGGCCGCACGTTACGCCGAGCGAGGAGATCCGTTCGCCTGAGGCATCTCGGATGGCGAGGTGTCCCCACCTTTGGCAGCGTGGTCACCCGCCGGGAAGAACACCCCGCGGACTGCACAGAAGGAGCCGTCATGGCGCTGCCGAAGTACACCGTCCCGTCGCTCACCCCGAAGGAAGGCGCCGAGGTCGCCGCGATCCTGCAGCAGCGTCTCGACGCGCTCAACGACCTCGCGCTGACGCTCAAGCACATCCACTGGAACGTGGTCGGTCCGCACTTCATCGCGGTGCACCAGATGCTCGACCCGCAGGTCGACGCCGTCCGGCTCATGGTCGACGCGATCGCCGAGCGCATCGCGACCCTCGGCGTCGCACCCGTCGGGACGCCCGGTGCGCTGGTGGCCAACCGCAGCTGGGAGGACTACTCCCTCGGTCGGGACAGCGCGATCGCCCACCTCGGCGCGCTCGACGTCGTCTACATCGGCGTCATCGAGAACCACCGCCAGGCTGCCAAGGACGTCGAGGAGCTCGACGACGTCACCAACGACCTGCTGATCGGGCACCTGCACGAGCTCGAGCTGTTCCACTGGTTCGTGCGTGCCCACCTGGAGTCGGCCGGCGGAGCGCTGACCACCGGCAATGCGCAGAGTGAGAAGACCGCCGCGCGGAAGGCGTCGGTCAAGGACAACGCGTGAGCGCATCCCCCATCGCCCGGCCCGTCGTCGGCTCGTCCCGCGGCGGGCCGGTGCTCCGTACGGCTCGCGCCGGGCCGGCGTCGGCCGTCCCGCGGACACACCTCGCCGCCCGGCTCGAGGACCAGTTCGACCGCGCCGTCGCGCACCGGCTCCGCGCTCGCGGGTGGACCGTCCGGATCGAGCCGTACGCGGGATACGGCGCACCCGGGTGGGTCCGGGTGCTGGCCCGGACAGTGCTTGCGGCGCCGCACGTCGGCGACGACGACCTGCCCGGTGCGGGCTCGGACGCCCAGGCCGGCGCCCGGTCGGCCAGCACCGTGCGCGGCTGGCGCAGCTTCGCCACCGCGCAGGTCTCGGGAGCCGAGCTCTCGGTCCAGGTGGGCGACCGGACCCACGACGTGGTGACCGACCGGGGCGGCTACGTCGACGCGGTCCTCGAGTCCGACCTTCCGCCCGGCTGGCACGACGTGCGGCTGACCACGGCCGACGGTAGGACCGCGACCGCTCCCGTCCAGGTCATCGGGCCCGAGACGCGGTTCGGCATCGTCAGCGACATCGACGACACGGTGATGGTCACGCGCCTGCCTCGCCCCTTCGTCGCCGCGTGGAACGTGCTCGTGCGCCACGAGAACGCCCGGGAGCCCGTGCCCGGGATGGCGCGGCTGTACGCCGAGCTGCGGTCCGGTGGTACGGACGTCCCGGTGGTGTACCTCTCGACCGGCGCCTGGAACGCCGCGCCGACGATCGCCCGGTGCCTGCGCCGGTGGCGCTACCCGGCGGGACCGCTGCTGCTCACCGACTGGGGACCGACCAACAGCGGCTGGTTCCGCAGCGGGCCCGAGCACAAGGTGGCCCAGCTGCGACGGCTCTTCACCGAGCTGCCCGACGTGCAATGGGTGCTGGTGGGCGACGACGGTCAGCGCGACCCGCAGATCTACGCGGGCGCGGCGCAGCGGTTCGGCGACCACGTGCGGGCGATCCTCATCCGGCAGCTGACGTTCACCGAGCACGTGCTGGCGCACGGCGTCCCCGCGCCCACCACCGAGGCGCTGCGCGCGGAGCAGCAGGCCGCGCGGCGGCCCGACGGGATCACCGTGCTGCAGGGACCCGACGGCCAGACGCTGCTGCGGCGAGCCCGCGAGTACGGGCTCGACCTGAGCTAGAGACGCTCGGGGTCGTCCCACTCGTCGTTGCTGGAGATGGGCTCGTCGTCGGCCTCGAGCTCGACGGCGGTCAGCGACCGCGGGCCGCGGTCGGGGTTGCCACCGGAACGGGCATCGGCGGCATCGAGCTCGGCCTGGGCGTGCTCACGATCGGCGAGGTGCTCGGCGGAGGGGTCGGACGTCAGGTCGCGGTTGCGGCTCATGGTTCGGTTCTACCGTCCGCGGTCCCCCGCCGCACGCGCGGACCAGCCCGTGGTCGCCCGCGTCCCGTGCCGGGCTAAACGATTCGCTCCCTGCTGGAGGTTCGAAGCGCTTCGCTACGGTCGCGGCGGTCGTCGCCCAGCGGCGGTCCTCAGGGTCCCCGGCAACGCCGCCCGGAGCCCTCCCGCCTTCACGAAGGAGTGCCGCGGATGCCCGCCCCCTCGCTCGTACCCCGCACCCCCGCCAGGCTCGCGGCGGTCGCCGCCACGGGCGCMCTGGTCGCCAGCGCGTTCGTCGCCGTCGCCACCCAGGAACCCGCGCACGCCGCGACGACCCCGTACACGTGGGGGAACGTCGAGGTGGTCGGCGGCGGGTTCGTCCCCGGGATCGTCTACAACCAGTCGGAGAAGGGGCTCGTGTACGCCCGGACCGACATCGGCGGCGCGTACCGCCTGGACCAGACGACCAAGCGCTGGATCCCGCTGCTCGACAGCATCGGCTGGAGCGACTGGGGTCACAACGGCGTCCTGTCGCTGGCGACCGACCCGGTGAACCCGAACAAGGTGTTCGTCGCGGCCGGCATGTACACGAACAGCTGGGACCCGAACAACGGCGCGATCCTGCGCTCGTCGGACCGCGGTGCCACGTGGTCGAAGACCGCCCTGCCGTTCAAGGTCGGGGGCAACATGCCCGGCCGCGGCATGGGCGAACGGCTGCAGGTGGACCCCAACGACGACCGCGTCCTGTACTTCGGCACCGAGGGCGGCAACGGGCTGTGGCGCAGCACGGACTCGGGCGTCACCTGGGCCAAGGTCTCGAGCTTCACCAACGTCGGCAACTACGCGCAGGACCCGAGCGACCCGAGCGGGTACCTCACCACCAACCAGGGAGTCGTGTGGGTGACGTTCGACCCCACCAGCGGCACCACGGGGTCGCCGACGAAGACGATCTACGTCGGCGTGGCCGACAAGGACAACACCGTCTACCGGTCGACGGACGCGGGCGCGACGTGGTCGCGGATCGCCGGCCAGCCGACCGGGCTCATCGCGCACAAGGGCGTCTTCGACTCCGTCGGCAAGCAGCTCTACATCGCGACCAGCGACACCGGCGGCCCGTACGACGGCGGGCACGGCGACCTGTGGCGGCTGGACGCGGCCACCGGTGCGTGGACGCAGATCAGCCCGGTGCCGTCGAGCAGCACGGACAACTACTTCGGCTACAGCGGCCTGACGATCGACCGCCAGCACCCGAACACGATCATGGCCGTCACGCAGGTCTCGTGGTTCCCGGACATCCAGGTGTTCCGGTCCACCGACCGTGGCGCCACGTGGTCCCGCATCTGGGACTGGAACGGGTACCCGGACCGCACCCTGCGGTACTCCCTCGACATCTCGGGGGCGCCGTGGCTCGACTTCGGCAAGCGGGCCGCTCCCCCGGAGCCCAGCCCGAAGCTCGGCTGGATGACCGAGTCGTTCGAGATCGACCCGTTCGACTCGAACTCGTTCCTCTACGGCACGGGCGCCACGGTCTACGGCGGCTCCAACCTCACCGCGTGGGACACCGGCGGCAAGGTCGCCATCGGCGTCAAGGCGCAGGGGCTCGAGGAGACGGCGGTGCTCGACCTGGCCTCTCCCCCGGGCGCGACGCAGCTGATCTCCGGGCTCGGTGACATCGGCGGCTTCGTGCACAGCGACATCACCAAGGTCCCGCCGGCGTACTCGTCGACCGCGCCGGCCCTCGGCTCGATCACCGGCGTGGACTTCGCCGAGAAGACGCCCGCGACGATGGTCCGGGTGGGCAAGGGCGACGTGGGCGTGCCGCGCATCGGCATCTCGACCTCGGGCGGCAGCTCGTGGTGGGCGGGCCAGGAGCCGGCCGGCGTGACCGGTCCGGGCACGGTCGCGATGAGCGCCGACGGCAGCCGCATCGTGTGGAGCACCGACGGCGGCGGCGTGTACACGTCCTCGACGCTGGGCTCGAGCTGGACGAGGTCGACGGGCGTACCGACGGGCGCTCGCGTCGAGTCCGACCGCGTCAACCCGCTGAAGTTCTACGCGTTCTCGGCCGGCACGTTCTGGACCTCGGTGGACGGCGGCGTGACGTTCACGGCGTCGAAGGCCACGGGTCTGCCCGCGGCGGGTCCCGCCCGCTTCTCCGCGGTCTTCGGCCGGGAGGGCGACGTGTGGCTGGCGGGTGGTGACGACAAGGGCGGCGCCTACGGCCTGTGGCACTCGACCGACTCGGGCGCGACGTTCACCAGGATCGCGGCCGTCGAGCAGGGCGACACCGTCGGGTTCGGCAAGGCCGCGCCCGGCGCGTCCTACCCCGCGATCTACACGTCGTCGAAGATCGGCGGGGTCCGCGGGATCTTCCGCTCGATCGACGCCGGTGCGACATGGGTGCGGATCAACGACGACGCCCACCAGTGGGGCTGGACCGGCGAGAACGTCATCGGCGACCCCGACGTGTACGGCCGGGTCTACGTCGCGACGAACGGCCGCGGCATCATCGTCGGCAACCTGACGGGCACGGACCCGACGACGTCGCCGACGCCGACACCCACGCCGACGATCCCGAAGCCCACGGTCACCCCGACCCCGACACCCACGCCCACACCCACACCCACGGTGACCCCCACGCCGACGGTCAGCCCCACGCCGACGGTCAGCCCCACGACGCCGGCCGCCACCTGCACCGTGCGCTACACGACGTCGGACTGGAATACGGGCTTCACGGCCTCGGTCAGGATCACCAACGGCTCCTCGTCGGCGATCAACGGCTGGACGCTGGGCTTCACGTTCGCCAACGGCCAGCAGGTGACCAACGGCTGGTCGGGCGTGTACAGCCAGACCGGTGCGGCCGTGACGGTGGCCAACGCCGCCTGGAACGGCTCGATCCCGGCCGGCGGCAGCGTGGACATCGGCTTCAACGGGTCCCACACCGGGACCAACGCCACACCGGCCGCGTTCACGCTCAACGGGGCCCGCTGCGGCAACGGATGAGCCGCGGGGTGGGTGGCGCGTGACACGGACCCACCACGCACCCCGCTGACGCGGGCCCGGAGCACCCGTGCTCCGGGCCCGCGTGTGCAAGATCACAGGCTCTCGGGACCGGGGGTATCTCGACGTCAACATACGATCGAAAACGTGCCAGAACGCGAAGAGATCGTCGACGTCGTCCTCGTCGGGGGCGGGATCATGAGCGCCACGCTCGCCGCGCTCCTCACCACCCTCGAGCCCACGTGGACCGTCGAGATCCACGAGCGGCGCCCGGCGCTGGCCGAGGAGAGCTCCAACGCGTGGAACAACGCGGGCACGGGTCACGCGGCCCTCTGCGAGCTCAACTACACGCCCGAGCGCGCGGACGGCACGATCGACATCTCGAAGGCCGTGACCATCAACGAGCAGTTCGAGCTGTCGCGCGAGCTGTGGAACCACCTGTCGACGCACGACCGCCTGCCCGGCGGCGACGGCTTCCTGTCGACCACCCCGCACATGACGTTCGTGCGTGGCGCCGACAACGCCGACTACCTGCGCCGCCGGTTCGAGACGCTGCGCAAGCACCCCCTGTTCTCCGACCTCGAGTTCAGCACCGACCCCGCGCAGATCGCGCGGTGGGCCCCGCTGCTCGTCGACGACCGCGACCCGTCGGAGCCCGTCGCGGCGACGCGCGCCGCGGAGGGGACCGACGTCGACTTCGGACGCCTGACCCGCGCGATGGTCGCCGACGCCGTCGAGCGCGGCGCGCGCCTGCACACCGAGTCCGAGATCACCAAGCTCCGCCAGAAGAAGGACGGCACCTGGTCGCTGCGCATGGCCGACCGCCGCTGGAACGGCCACCTGCGCAGCCGCAAGGTCGCCGCCCGGTTCGTGTTCATCGGTGCCGGCGGTGGCGCGCTGACCCTGCTGCAGAGCTCTGGCATCCCCGAGGCCAAGGGCTTCGGAGGCTTCCCGATCAGCGGCCAGTTCCTCAAGACCACGAACCCCGAGATCGTCGCCCGGCACCAGGCGAAGGTCTACGGCAAGGCGGACATCGGCGCTCCCCCGATGTCGGTGCCGCACCTGGACACCCGCGTGGTGGACGGCGGCACGGCACTCCTGTTCGGCCCGTACGCGGGCTGGAGCATGAAGTTCCTGAAGAACGGCTCGTGGACGGACCTCATCCGGTCGATCCGGCCGAGCAACCTCATCCCGATGCTCGCGGTGGGCATCCGGAACCTCGACCTGGTCAAGTACCTGGTCGGGGAGGTCACCGCCACGGACACCGACCGCCTCCGCACGCTCCGCGCGTTCATGCCGACGGCCCACCCGCGCGACTGGGAGCTCATCACCGCCGGTCAGCGCGTCCAGGTCATCAAGAAGGACAAGGCCAAGGGCGGCGTGCTGGAGTTCGGCACCGAGCTGATCACGTCCGCCGACGGCTCCATCGCGGGCCTGCTGGGCGCCTCGCCGGGCGCGTCGACGGCCGTCGCCACCATGCTCGACCTCCTCGAGCGCTGCTTCCCCGAGCACGCCGAGGCGTGGCGGCCGCGCCTGCGCGAGATGATGCCGAGCCTCGGTGGCGGCGAGTGGGACGAGTCGTTCGAGCTCGACCAGCTGGTCGACGACGAGCAGATCCGGGCCGAGAACTGAGCCTGCTGCGCCAGGATGGGCTCGTGGCTGAACCCGTGGAGAACCCCGTCCAGCCCGTGAGCGCCGAGATGCGCCACGCCAAGGTCCGCGCCGCCACCGAGCACACGACCGTGGGTCAGGTGACGCAGACCGACGACGGTCGGGTGACGATCGCCTGCGCGTGCGGCATGGAGCTCACCAACGGACCCACCTGGTCGCTCGACGAGCACATCCGCCTGCACCGGGCCGAGGCCCGGTTCCTGGCGCTCGCGGCCGTCGCGCCGAACGGCATCCCCCGCCTGGTGCGCTGGCCCCTCTAGACCCCGGCGTGCTCGTGCACGTGGTCATCCTCGTGCTCGTGGGGCAGCCCCAGCTCGTGCGCCCGCTCGTGCGCCTCCCGTGCGGCGATCCGCGCCTGCACGTCCGCGCGTCGCAGCGGCGGCACCGTGGTCGGCGGCTGCCGGCGGGCGGGCAGCTCGTCGAGCAGGCGGGCCGTGATGGCGGCGACCTGTCGGACGGCGTCCTCGAAGGGCTCCCGGGTGGCGTCGCTCAGCGACTGGACCCCCGTCACCTTGCGGACGTACTGCCGCGCGGCGGCCTCGATCTCCTCCGAGGTGGCGGGTGGCTCGAGCCCTCGGAGCGTGGTGATGTTCCGGCACATGGCGACGACGCTACGCCGCCACACCGACACGCGTCTCGAGCTCGAGGAGCGTCATCTTGGCCTCCGCTCCCCCGGCGTACTGGCCGGGTGAGCCGTCCGAGCGCACCACGCGGTGGCACGGCAGCACGAGTGGCAGGGGGTTGAGCGCGCAGGCCGTGCCGACCGCCCGCACCGCCCGCGGGCTGCCGGCGAGGGTCGCCATCGCCGCATAGCTCGCGGTCCGGCCGTAGGCGATGTCCGGCAGGTGCAGGACGACGTCCCGGCGGAAGCCGCGCAGCAGCTGCAGGTCGAGCGGCACGTCGAACGCGGTGCGCCGGCCCGCGAAGTACTCGTCGAGCTCGCGGGCGACGTCGTCGAGCTGCTGCGGCGCCTCCAGGACGCGGGGGCTCACCGAGGACGCCAGCGCGGACAGCACGGCGTCGTGGTCCTGGACCTCGAAGGCGACCCGGACCAGGCCCGCGGGCGTGCGCGCCAGCAGCAACCGGCCCACGGGGCTGTCGACGGTGCGGTAGGCGACGTCGAGCAGCCCGTCGGCGGCGGCCCGGGCCGCCAGGTCGCGGTGCAGGCGAGCGAGGTCGTCGGCGCTGACGTCGGGAATCTCGATCATGATCCCTCCTGGTCGGTCACGGTGCGGCGCAGGGTGGCCACACCGTCGGACGCCGCTCGCCGCGCGGCCGCGGCCGTGCCGCCGACGAGCGCGGCGACGTCGTCGTAGGGCAGCCCGCCGAGGTGGTGGTACGCGACCACCTGGCGCTGCTTGGACGGCAGCGCGGCCAGCGCTGCCCACAGGTCCAGGTCGCGGCCGTCGGGGCGCACCGGTCGGTCCGGGACGTCCGCCACCGGCACGGCGTGCCGGGCGGCGCGGCGCACCACGTCGATCGCCTTGCGGTGGGCGATCGTCACGAGCCAGGCCTCGACGTTGGCGTCGGCGGGCAGCGACGGGTAGGCGCGGAGCGCGGCGAGGAACGTCTCCGACCACGCGTCGTCGGCGTCGGCCGGGCCGAGCACCGCACGGCACACGCGCAGCACCGTGGGCCCGTGGACCACGACCACCCGCTCGAACGGTTCCTTCACGCTCACAGTGTGCAGACGCGCAAGGCCCCCCGCGTGTGAGGTCCGACTTCTAGTGTGGCCTCATGACGAACCTCGAGGTGCGGCCCGTGCCGGAAGTGTGCGACCTCGTGCCCTCGCACGGACCCGTGGTGGAGCTGCACGAGGCGCGCGACGTGCCCCTCGGCGGGGTGCGCGCGATGCGCGTGCGGCGGACGCTCCCCCAGCGGGCCCTGCCGACGGTCGGCGCGTGGTGCTTCCTCGACGAGTTCGGTCCCCAGCACGTGGACATGAAGGTGCTCCCGCACCCGCACACCGGCCTGCAGACGGTCACCTGGCCGGTCTCCGGACAGATCCTGCATCGCGACAGCGTCGGGTCCGAGGCGGTGGTCCGGCCCGGGCAGCTCAACCTCATGACGGCGGGGCACGGGGTCGCGCACTCCGAGTTCTCGCTCGGCGTCGAGCCCCTGCTGCACGCGGTGCAGCTGTGGGTCGCGCTGCCCGACGGGGTGGCCGCCGGCCCGCCGGGGTTCGTCCAGGTGGGCGACCTGCCCGTGTGGGAGGGGCCGCGGGCGCGCGCCACCGTGTTCATCGGCGACCTCGACGGCACCTGGTCCCCGGCCCGCGTGCACACCCCGCTGCTCGGGGCCGAGATCGTCCTCGACGCGCACGCCGACCTCGAGATCCCGCTGGTCCGCGGCTTCGAGCACGCGGTGCTGCTGCTGGGCGGCTCCGCGCAGGTGGCGGGCACGCCGCACACGACGAGCGGGCTGCTGTACCTCGGCGACGGCCGGGACTCGGTCCGGCTCACCTCGCACGACGGCGCCCGACTGATGCTGCTCGGCGGTACACCCTTCGCGCACGACCTCGTCATGTGGTGGAACTTCGTCGGCCGCAACCACGCCGACATCGCCCAGGCCCGCGCCGACTGGGAGTCCGACGGCCGCGCCGAACGCTTCGGGCTGGTCGCGGGCCACGACGGCGCCCGCATCCCCGCCCCTGAGCTGCCGAACATCCGCCTCCAGCCGCGTCGCCGGCTGCCGCCGAAGGAGAACCCGTGACCGACCTCTCCCACCTGCCGACCCGCTCTCGGGTCGTCGCCTCCGCCCTCACGGACGCCGGGGTGCTCGGCGAGGTCGTGGAGCTGCCCGACTCCGCGCGGACCGCGGCCGAGGCCGCCGCGGCCGTGGGCGTCGAGGTGGGCGCCATCGCCAACAGCCTCGTCTTCTGGGCCGACGACCGGCCGCTCCTCGTGCTGACCAGCGGGCGGCACCGGGTGGACACCGGCGCCCTCGCGCGGCTGCTGGGCAAGGCTCACATCGGCCGCGCCACGCCCGACCAGGTGCGGGCGGCGACCGGGCAGGCGATCGGCGGCGTCGCCCCGCTGGGTCACCCGCAGCCGCTGGAGACGGTCGTCGATGTCGCGCTGGGCGACTACCCGCAGGTCTGGGCCGCCGGCGGGACGCCGCACACGGTGTTCCCGACGACCTTCGACGAGCTGGTCCGGATCACCGGCGGCGTCGCGCTGATGGTCGGCGACTGAAGCGCGTCGGAACCGGACAGTGCACACACTGGGCACGACGAGAGGGAACCACGTGGCGCAGGAGAGGTCCCGATGAACGGTGAGGCGGAGCGCAAGCCGGCGCTCCTGACGGTCGACGACGATCCGGCGGTCTCGCGATCCGTGGCCCGTGACCTGCGTCGACGCTACGGCGACGCGTACCGGGTGGTCCGCGCCGACTCCGGTCCCGAGGCGCTCGATGCCCTGCGCGAGCTCAAGCTGCGCGGCGACCAGGTGGCCGTCCTGCTGGCGGACCACCGCATGCCGGCGATGACGGGCATCGAGTTCCTCGAGCAGGCCATGGACATCTACCCCCAGGCGCGGCGCGTGCTGCTGACCGCGTACGCCGACACGGACGTCGCGATCGACGCCGTGAACGTGGTCGACCTCGACCACTACCTGCTCAAGCCGTGGGACCCGCCGGAGGAGAAGTTCTACCCGGTGATCGACGCGCAGCTCGAGGCGTGGGCCGCGAACCCACCCCGGGCGGTCGCCGAGACGAAGGTGGTCGGCCACCGATGGTCGGCGCGCTCGTCGGAGGTCCGCGAGTTCCTCGCCCGCAACCAGGTGCCGTACCGGTGGTACGCCAGCGACAGCCCCGAGGGCCGCGTGCTGCTCGACGTCGCCGGCGCCGACGACGCCACGCTGCCCGTCGTCGTCACCTCCGACGGCACCGTCCTCGTCGCGCCCACCGACGGGGACCTGGCGGCGCAGGTCGGGCTCTCCGTGAGCCCGTCGGAACGGTTCTACGACCTCGTCGTCATCGGCGGCGGACCCGCGGGGCTGAGCGCCGCGCTGTACGGCGCGTCGGAGGGCCTCCGCACCGCCCTCGTGGAGCGGACCGCGACCGGTGGGCAGGCCGGGCAGAGCTCCCGCATCGAGAACTACCTCGGCTTCCCCGACGGCGTCTCGGGCGCGCAGCTCACCGACCGAGCGCGACGGCAGGCGCTGAAGTTCGGCGCCGAGATCGTCATGACCCGCGACGCCGTGGGGCTCGAGGTCCACGGAGCGGCCCGGTCGGTGCGGTTCGACGACGGCAGCACGGTCGACGCGCACACGGTGATCGTGGCCAGCGGTGTCGCCTACCGCGAGCTCGACGGTCCCGGGATCGGCGCTCTGACGGGCCGCGGCGTCTACTACGGGTCCGCGCTCACCGAGGCGACCGCGTGCCTGGACCAGGACATCTACGTCGTCGGCGGCGCGAACTCCGCGGGCCAGGCCGCGATGTACCTGTCGCGGCACGCGCGGTCGGTGACGCTCGTCGTGCGCGCCGCGTCGCTGGAGCAGTCGATGTCCCGCTACCTCATCGAGCAGGTCGAGCAGAACGAGAAGATCCGGGTGCGCACCCGGTCCGAGGTGGTGGAGGCCGTCGGCGACGACCACCTCGAGCGGATCGTCCTGCGCGACGCCGACACCGGCGCGAAGGAATCCGTCGACACCGGTTGGTTGTTCGTGTTCATCGGGGCCGCCCCGCTGACCACCTGGCTGGACGGCACCGTGACACGTGACCAGCACGGGTTCGTCTGTGCCGGTCACGACCTGCTGGTCGAGGGCAAGGTGCCGGACGCCTGGCCCCTCGACCGGCCTCCGTACCACCTGGAGACGAGCGTCCCCGGGGTCTTCGCGGCCGGCGACGTGCGTGCCGAGTCCGCCAAGCGCGTGGCCTCCGCCGTCGGCGAGGGTGCCATGGCCGTGATGCTCGTCCACCGCTACCTGGAGCAGCTGTGACCACCACCGAACCCGTCCCCGCACCGCTCGCGACCACTACCCGCACCCACCTGGCGTGCGACATCGACGAGCTGCGGACCATGTTCCTGTTCGAGCGCCTGAGCGACGAGCAGCTCCTCTGGCTCTGCGGGCACGGCCACGTCGAGCACATCGACCCGGGCGTGCTGTACCGGGAGGGCGACCCGGCGACCGACTTCTACGTCATGCTCGAGGGCTCGCTCGCGATGTACCGCCGGGTGGGCGTGGACGACGTCGAGATCGCCCGCACCTCGCAGGTGGGCGTCTACGCCGGGGCATGGGCCGCCTACCTCGCGGACCGGGTGCCGCAGACGTACGCGCAGACCCTGCGCGTCCTCGAGCCGTCGCGCTACTACGTGCTGTCCGCCGACGACTTCGCCGGCTTCATGAACGACTGGTTCCCCATGGCGGTCCACCTGCTCGAGGGGCTGTTCTTCGGGCAGCAGAGCTCGCAGGCGGCCATTGGCCAGCGCGAGCGGCTGCTCGCCCTGGGCTCCCTGTCGGCCGGGCTGACGCACGAGCTGAACAACCCCGCCGCGGCGGCCACGCGGGCCACCGCCACGCTGCGCGAGCGGGTCGCGGGCATGCGGCACAAGCTCGCGCTCATCGCCTCGGGCCCGTACGACCGCGAGCAGCTGGCGCAGATCATCCACCTGCAGGAGAAGGCCGTCGTCGCGCTGGCGAAGGCCCGCGGGTCTGAGACCGTGTCGTCACCCCTCGAGGTGTCCGACCGTGAGGACGAGCTGGGCGACTGGATGGAGGACCACCGCATCGCGGGCGGCTGGGAGCTGGCGCCCAGCTTCGTCGCGGCGGACCTCGGCCCGGCATGGCTCGACATGGTGGCGTCCTGCGTGGGCGAAGAGGTGCTCGAGGGCGCCGTCCGGTGGCTGGCGTACACGCTGGAGACCGAGTCGCTGATGAACGAGGTCGAGGACGCCACCGGGCGGATCTCCAACCTGGTCGGCGCCGCGAAGCAGTACTCGCAGATCGGCCGGGCGCCCGACCAGACGGTCGACGTGCACGAGCTGCTGGACAGCACGCTCACCATGCTCGAGCGCCAGCTGGGCGACGGGATCACGGTGGTCCGCGACTACGACCGCACGCTCCCCCCGATCCACGTGTTCGCCGCCGAGCTCAACCAGGTGTGGACCAACCTCATCGACAACGCGGCGCAGGCGATGGAGGGCCACGGCACCCTCACGCTGAGCACCCACCGGGTCGACGACTGGCTCGAGGTCGTGGTCGCGGACACCGGCCCGGGCATCCCCGACGCCGTCGTCGGGCGCATCTTCGAGCCGTTCTTCACCACCAAGCCCGTCGGCTCCGGCACCGGTCTGGGGCTCGACATCTCGTGGCGGATCGTCGTCGGCAAGCACCACGGCGACCTGTCCGTCACCTCCGAGCCCGGCGACACGCAGTTCCGTGTCCGCCTGCCCTACTCCCCGACGGAAGGACCCACGCCGTGACCGAGACCGCCATCGACCCGTCGGTGCCACCCAGCGGCACCGGGTGCCTCGAGTGCGACGCGACCCAGGGCTGGTGGTTCCACCTGCGCCGCTGTGCCACCTGCGGACACGTCGGGTGCTGCGACACGTCGCCCTCTCAGCACGCGACCGCGCACTTCCGTGAGACCGGGCACCCCATCGTGCGGACGTTCGAGCCGGGCGAGGACTGGTTCTGGGACTACCCGGCCGACGACTACATCGACGGTCCCCCGCTCGCCGCCCCGGAGCACCGTCCCGTCGAGCAGACCGTCCCCGGCCCCGCCGGGCGAGTTCCCGACAACTGGCGCCGACTTCTGCACTGACCCCTCCCGACGGGCTGCGCCCCCGTTTCCGACATATCCTGCGGGTCGCACGTTGGCGGCCTCGACGACCGCTCGACGCACACCGGGTTCAGCCACGAGCCCATGAGCCGGCTCCCGCCCCGACGGGGGCACCGCGGAGGACGTCGTGCACACCCCCACACCCATCCCGGCGCAGGTCGGTCAGTTCCGCTACACGGCTCCGACGGGCCGCTGGTGGTGGTCCGACGGCACGTTCCGGATCCACGGCATGGCGCCGGGCGAGGTGGTGCCCACACTCGCGCTCATGTCGCGCCACGTGCACCCCGCCGACCGAGGGCGCGTGCTGGACGCCCTCGGACAGTGCGGCGTCGACGGGGAACCGTTCGGGTGCCAGTACCGGCTCCTCGACCTCGGCGGCGCGGAGCGGTCCGTCACGCTCGCCGGCGCGGGAGAGACGGGCGACGAGGGCGTGCGTACGGTCTCCGGGTTCCTGGTCGACGTCACGGCGTCCCAGCGCGATGCCGTGGCGCACCGCGTCAACGAGGAGCTCACCCAGGCGCTGAAGTCGCACGCCGTGATCGACCAGGCCAAGGGCGCCTTCATGCTCGGCTACGGCATCGACGGTGACGCGGCCTTCGAGCTGCTGCGCTGGGGCTCCCAGCAGCGCAACGTGCGGCTCCTGACGCTCGCGGAGCGGCTCGTCGCGGCCGTCGAGGGGGGCGGCGGGCTGGGCTCCGACACCAGGCAGCGGCTCGACGACTTCTTCTTCGCCAGCCTCACGTCCGCGCCCGAGGCCGTGCCCGCGCCGACGGGCCCCGGTCTCGAGATCACCTTCGACACGGTCGACGACGTGCCCGTCGTCCGCGTGCGGGGACCGGTCGACCTCGCGACCGCGCACGACCTCACCGCCGCGGTGATGCAGCTGATGATCACCGCGCGCGCCGTCGGCGTGATGGTCGTCGATCTCCGCGACGTCTCCCACCTGGGATCGGTCGGGGTCTCGGCTCTGACCGCCGCACACCGGCGAAGTGCGTCCGCAGGTGTGAGGATGYGCATAGTGCTCTGTCCCGGTGCGAGCCTCGGGCTCGCGGGAGCGCACGGGCTGGACGTCATCAGCGCTCCGGCCTCGGACACGGACGCAGCTGGCGCGTGGGACGCGCGCGGGCAGGCGGCCTCGACGAGCTGAGACAGGAGGCGCGATGGAGTCCGACGGGTACGTCGACCTCGACGCCGTCCTTCGAGCCTTCGACGACTCCCCCGGCATCCAGATCGTCGTGCGTGCCCCCGACCTCCGCATCGTCGCGGCCAATCGCGGCGCCCGCGACGCCTTCCAGCGGGGCACACTGCTCGACGTCAGCCTGCGCGACCTGCGCGACCCCGGCTTCCAGAGCGTGGTGACGGCCCTGACCGAGACCGTGCGCACCGGCGGGGTGTTCCACGACGACCAGCTGTCGCTCGTGGCCGACTGGTCCGACCCGGCGTCGGGGATCTGGCTCGACCTGACCGTCACCCCCTGGCGGGACGCGGACGGGACCCTGGTGGGTGCCGTCGCCGCGGGGATCGACATCACCACGCGCCTGCGCGCCGCGCAGCTCGAGCGCGCCGGCGCCGCGACGGCCGACCAGCGGCTGGCGCGCGCCCGTGAGGTCGTCCTGCGCCTGCAGGGTGCGCTCCTCCCCTCGACCGTCCCCCTCCTGCCCCGCGTGGACGTCGCGGCGTCGTACCTCGTGGCCGRCCTGGAGCAGGCCGCGGGTGGCGACTGGTTCGACTCGGCCACGCTCCCCGACGGACGGCTGTCGCTGACCGTCGGCGACGTGGTGGGCCACGGCGTCGAGGCGTCGGCGATCATGAGCCAGCTGCGGGCCGTGCTCGCGGCCCGCCTCCTCGAGGGCGCCGGGATCCTGAGCGCCCTCGAGGCCGTCGAGGCGTTCGCCGGGCGGGTCTCGGGCGCCTTCGCCGCGACCCTCTGCGTGGCGCTGCTCGACCAGCACACCGGCGAGCTCGAGTACGCGACCCGCGGTCACCCGGCACCGCTCGTCGTCGGCCCCGACGGCGCCCGGGTGCTCCCGACCACCGGCGACGGGCCGCTGGGCTCGCGCACGGAGGGGCGGGTCGCCACCGCCACCCTGCGCGACGGGGACGCGATCGTGCTGTTCACCGACGGGCTCGTCGAGAACATCCGCCGGCCGCTGCGCGACGGGCTCGACGCCCTGGAGCGCACTGCGTTCGACGCGTACATCGACGGGTCGGCCGGCGCGTCCGTGGCGGGACGGATCTGCCAGCAGCTGCCCGCGGTGCTCATCGACGACGGCTTCACCGACGACGTGACCGTGCTCGCGGCCCACCGCCGGCCAGCACCGGCCCCTCTGGACCTGCACGTGTCCGCGGACCCCGGTCAGCTGGCGCGGGTGCGTGGCGCGGTGGACGCGTGGGGGCTCGGGGTCGGGCTGGGCTCGCGCGACCGCTCCGCGCTCGTCCTCGGCGTGTCCGAGGTGATGGCGAACGCCGTGGAGCACGCGTACCGCGAGAACGACGGCAACCCGGTCGGCGCCGTGGAGGTGCACGCCACCATCCGCGACGACGCCATGATCGAGGTCGTCGTCCGCGACCACGGGCGCTGGCGCGAGCCCGACCGCGATCCCGGGGAGCGCGGGCGCGGGTTCAGCATGATGGCCTCCGCCGGCCTGCAGGTCGCCGTCGAGACCGGACCGGACGGCACCGTCGTGACGTTGGAGTGCCCGGCTCGTCGGCCGGCACCCGTCGACCAGGCCGACGCCGTCTCCGAGTCCGCGACCCGGGCCGCCGCGCCGCTCGAGCTGCACTCCGACGCGAGCGACGGTCACGTGGTCCGGGTGGGCGGCGCCGTCGACCACCGGGCCGCCGCAGCCCAGGTCGAGGCCGAGATCCTGCGGCTGTCCCGCAACGGCCTGGTCCCGGTCACGGTCGACCTGCGCGATGTGATCCACCTCGGCAGCGCCGGGGTGCGCGTCCTGGAGTCGCTCCTGCGGACCATCGGGCAGCTGCGGGTCGTCGCGCCGCCGGGGACCCCCGCGGCGCAGACGCTGGAGGTGGCCGGCACGCCGTTCCTCTCGTCACAGGCCTGATCCGCTGGAAGGATCGGTATCCACGAGCGTCCCGGCGCCTCCTTCGCAGTGTCGCGAGGGCGAGGGCCCCTCGGAGCGGAGGTGCTCGGATGGGTGACGAGACCGGCGGCAGGCTCCCGGTGATCTACGTGCGCGGGTTCGCAGGCGGACCCTCCGGCATCAACACCGCCGTGGACGACCCGTTCTACGGGTTCAACGAGGGATCGGTGCAGGTGCGCGTCGACGACACCGACCGGCCCGCGTTCCACCAGTTCGAGAGCCCGCTCCTGCGGCTGATGATCGACCACGGGTACCAGCTGCTCGTGCAGGGCAACCAGGGTGCGTACCTCGAGCAGCGGCCCGACAGCTCCATCGACCCCGCGACGATCTGGGTCCACCGGTTCTACGACGAGTTCGCGCCGAACCTCGCCAAGGACCCCAACGCCTTCAGCATCGAGCGGGCCGCGGAGAGCCTCTTCGCCCTGGTGACGCTCGTGCGGCGCAAGACCGGTGCGCCACGGGTCTTCCTGGTCGCCCACTCGATGGGCGGCCTGATCGTGCGGTCGATGATCCAGAAGGTCGCACCCGAGCAGACCGACGGGTCGCCCGACGCCGCCAAGGCGTTCGTCGACCGGGTCTTCACGTACGCCACGCCGCACGGCGGGATCGAGTTCGCCATCGGCTTCGGCGCCCTCGAGAAGCTGCGCGACCTCACCGGCCTGGCCGGGGCCGACATCTTCGGCCCCGCCCGCATGTACCAGTACCTGACGCCGACGGCCTCGACGAAGAGGCGCGTGCCGGACGGCTGGGACGCCACCGAGATGCCGGACGACGGGTTCCCGAAGGACCGGTTCTTCTGCCTGGTCGGGACCAACCCGACCGACTACACCTCGGCGCTCGGCCTGTCCGCCAAGGCCGTCGGTGCGCGCAGCGACGGCCTCGTCCAGATCGAGAACGCCTACGTGCGGGGCACTCCCCGGGCGCTCGTGCACCGCAGCCACTCCGGCCGGTTCGGCATCGTCAACTCCGAGGAGGGCTACCAGAACCTCCAGCGCTTCCTCTTCGGCGACGTCGAGGTGCGGGCTCAGCTCACGGACGTCGTGGTGCCGGGCACACCCGACGACGACACCGTGTGGCAGCTGGAGGCGTCCCTGTCCATCCGTGGCCTGCCCGTGGTGCTGCACGAGCAGAGCACCGCCCACCTGTGCCCCATCCAGCTGGAGCGGCCGAAGACCCCCGACACCACGAGCACGCCAGTGCCGCTGGTGCGCACGTTCCTGTCGACGAAGGCCGCCCGCCCCGACGTCCCGACGATGCGGCACGTCCTGCAGCTCCGGCTCCTCTCGCTGCGCAAGAAGGACCATCTGCTCTCCTTCCTCGACCACCTCGAGCAGACCGCGGACTGGGCCGACGTGCTCGTGGTCGACATCGCGTTCCCGACGGACGGCGGCGCGCCCCGCTCGTGGGCCGTCTGGAACTCGTCGCTGCGCACGGCGATCCGGGACTGGGTGCCCGACCAGGCCAGCGACCAGCAGCTCCAGGACCTCGACTCGGCCACCGGGAGCTGGCTGGCCCGGATCCAGCTGCCGGTCGCGGCGCGTGAGCTGCTCGGGGAGCAGGCCGCGATCACCATCTCGGTGAACGGTCGCGTGCCCGCTTGAGCTAGGTCCGGGCGGCGGCGAGGGGCGCGTCCGATCCCTCGACGCGGATCTCCACCCGGCGGATGGTGTCGGTGTCGATGCTCGACGACGCGCCGAGCCCCCGGGCGCCGACGTTGCGGGCCAGCCACGTCGCCACGACCGTGCTGTCCCCGTCGGCGTCGACCAGCACGAGCTCGTACGTCGGGCCGTCGCCGTCGGGCCACGCCGCGACCGGGTAGCGGCACTCCCAGTCGATCCGGGTGCCCCACCCCTTCTTCTCCAGCGTGAGGTCGGCGCTGACCGCGACGTCGCCGACGGGTTCCAGCTGCAGCGCTGTGACCTGCGCGGTGGACGACGCCGTCGCCTGCGGCGTGCCGGCGGGCCGGTCGACCAGCGTCCCCGCGKCGCCGCCGACCACCAGCAGAGCGGCGGCCGCGGCCACGAGCCCGACCATCCGCCGCCGCCGGGACCGATGGGCCGCCCGGGCCACCGACGCMAGCTCCACGACCTCCGCCTCGGCGCCCGCCGAGGTGCCCGCAGCGGTGCCGAGCGCCGCGGCGTCGTCCGGCGAGACCATGCGCAGCAGGCCCGGCATCCCGGCCAGCTCGGCGACGGCCGCGCGGCACGACGCGCAGTCGCGCAGGTGCTCCTCGTAGGCCCGTCGGTCCTCGGGGTCGAGCGCGCCGAGCACGTACGCGGCGTCCCAGTCGCGGAACGCGTCGTCGCCGCGCCGCTCGTCGGCCTCCCGCCCGGTCATGACGAGACTCCCCTCTCCTGCAGTGCGAGGCGCAGTGCGCGCAGCGCGTAGTGCATGCGTGACTTCACGGTGCCCTCGGGGATCTGGTGCTCGCGCGCCAGCTCCGCGACGGACCTGCCGCCGTAGTAGGCGCCGACCACGACGGCGCGGTGCTCAGGCGTGAGCTGCTCGAGCGCGTCGGCCACCAACCAGCTGTCGAGGACCGCCTGCGACGCGTCGGGCTGCGGTGAGTCGGGCGCCTGGTCCGTGGTGCGTTCCCGCACGTGGCGGGCGCTGCGGCGGTCGTCGATCACGAGGTTGCGGACCACCGTGTAGAGCCACGCCCGCGTGGCACCCTCGTCGCGGGCCAGCACGTCGGGGTGCTTCCAGGCGCGGACCATCGCCTCCTGGACGACGTCCTGCGCGAGCCCGTGGTCGCCCGTGAGGCGCACGACGTAGTGCTGCAGCGGGCGCGCATAGGCCTGGTGGAGGGCACGCAGGAGCGCGTCGGGTTCCTCGCCCACGCAGCCTCCCTCCGCC
Source organism: Cellulomonas sp. P1_C4 (assembly GCF_056406355.1). Lineage (NCBI taxonomy): Bacteria > Bacillati > Actinomycetota > Actinomycetes > Micrococcales > Cellulomonadaceae > Cellulomonas > Cellulomonas sp. P1_C4. Next base: position 133,751 of record NZ_JBFUAI010000010.1, read on the forward strand.
GTCCTCGTCCGTCCTACTCCCTCAACGGCACAAGTCCCCCGCAGGTTCATCGAACGGTGAACCTCGACCCCTCCGGCCCCGTGGTCCAGGTAGCGGGGGCACACGGACCCGCTACCGACCAGAGGAGATCATCGTGAGACGGACCATCCTGTTCTCGATCACCGCGCTGGTGGCTGCCGCCACGCTGACGGCCTGCGGGAGCTCAGGGAACGACACCAGCGGGGGCTACGGCGACTCGACACCGTCGAGCGAGGCGTCCAGCGCCGCCAAGACGCCGGCCGCGGCAGCTGCCTCGACCGACCTCGCCACCGCCGACACGAGCCTGGGCACCGTCGTCGTGGACGGCAAAGGCATGACGGCGTACTACTTCCTCAAGGACACCAAGGGCTCGGGCGCCAGCGCGTGCTCGGGCGACTGCGCGGCGGCGTGGCCGGCCATCACGACGGAGAACCCGACCCCGACCGTCACCGGCGTGACCGGCGAGGTGGGCACCATCACCGGGACGGACGGCAAGATGCAGGTCACGATCGACGGGCGGCCGATCTACACGTTCGCCCAGGACAAGGCCCCGGGTGATGTCAACGGGCAGGGGCTCAACAGCGTCTGGTACGTCATCGCCCCGGACGGCACGGAGATCGACAGCGACTGACCACCGGCCGGGCGGCGACCGAGGGGGCCGCCGCCCGTGCCCGGTCAGTCGGCGTGCGCCTCGACGTTGAGGATGTTGCCGTCGGGGTCAGCGAACCAGACCGCGCTCATCCCGCCGCCGGAGAGGACCCCGTCGGTCCACGTGCCGGCCTCGGGAGGAAGCTCGAACGTCTGGAACGTGATGCCAGCGCTGCGCAGCGCCGCGACCTCGTCGGCGAACCTCGCCTCGGAGACCTGGAACGAGATCCCGGTCGCCTGGTTGGTGCCCGCGTAGGCCGACGGGTAGACGAGCAGCCCGCCGTTCGAGGTGCCGTAGACGACGCCCTCGGGAGCGTTACCGACGCTCGTGAACCCGAGCGTCCCCTCGTAGAACGCGCGTGCCTTCTCGAGGTCTTTGACGGCGAGGACCGGCATGGCGGCGTGGTCGGAGAGCATGAAGGCCTCCTGTGCGGGCCAGCCGTCCGTCGGCGGGCCGGCACAACGACGCTAGGCCGCCGCCGGACGGGCGTCCAGGGGCCCTGCACATCCGTGCACAACCTCACCCGTCACGTCTCGCCGCCGGGATCCGTCACGATGATGACGACCCCGCGAAAGGACCTCCCGATGACCGACGACGAGTACCTGGCCCAGCGGTTCGAGGCGAACCGCGGCCGGCTGCGGGCGGTCGCGTACCGCATGCTGGGCTCGACCAGCGAGGCCGAGGACGCGGTGCAGGACGCCTGGCTGCGGCTCGACCGTGCCGACGCCGACGGCGTGGACAACCTCGCGGGCTGGCTGACCACGGTCGTCGCGCGACTGTGCCTCGACCGGTTGCGCAGCCGGTCGTCGCGCCGCGAGGACGCGCTCGACATCGAGGTGCCGCACCCGCGCGCCGGCGCCGAGTTGGCCGTGGTGGACCCCGAGCACGAGGTCGTGCTCGCCGAGTCGGTGGGCCTCGCCATGCTCGTCGTCCTGGAGACGCTGACGCCCGCGGAGCGGCTGGCCTTCGTGCTGCACGACATGTTCGCGCTGCCGTTCGACGAGATCGCGCCCATCGTCGGCCGCACTCCCGAGGCCACCCGTCAGCTGGCCAGCCGCGCGCGGCGCCGGGTCCAGGGCGCGCCCGTGACGCCCGAGACCGACCTCTCGCGTCAGCGGGACGTCGTGGACGCGTTCCTCGCCGCCTCCCGTGGTGGTGACTTCGACGCGCTGCTCTCGATGCTCGACCCCGACGTCGAGCTGCGTGCCGACGCGGTCATCGCCCGGTTCGACGCCGCCGACGCCGACGGTGCGGACGCCGTCGCCCGGTACTTCACCGGCCGCGCGCACACCGCGGAGCTGGCGCTGCTGGGCGGCGCGGTCGGCGCCATGTGGGCACCCGGGGGCACCCCGCGCTCGGCGTTCGCGTTCACCATCGTCGACGACCTGATCGTCGAGATCCGGCTGATCATGGACCCGGTCGTCCTGCAGGAGCTCGACCCCGTCGCGCTGGGGTGGTGACCGGACGGGCGTCAGGGAGCACCATCGACGGGTGGGTACCGACGCGCACCCGGCCGACCGGCCGTCGCAGTGGGGGCTGGCCGCGCTCGGGGCCGTCGGTCTGGCCGTGGCCGCAGCGCTCGCGGCGTACGCGAAGGTGCACCCCGGCGACGGCGCCGCGCTGACGACGTTCGGCTTCAGCGGGATGCTGCAGATGAAGGCGTGGCTCACCACGGCCGCCGCCGCGCTCGTGGTCGTCCAGGTGCTCTCCGCGCTCGCGATGTGGGGGCGACTGCCGGGCGTCGCCGACCCGCCCGGGTGGGTGACCGGCCTGCACCGCTGGTCCGGCGTCGTCGCGTTCCTGATCACGCTCCCCGTGGTCTTCCACTGCGTCTGGTCGCTCGGGTTCGAGGACGGGTCGACCCGGGTGCTCGTGCACTCGGTCGCGGGCTGCGTCTTCTACGGCGTCTTCGCGGCGAAGATGCTGGCCCTGCGCCTCCGCGGGCTGCCGTCCGCGACCGTGCCGGTGCTGGGCGGGCTGCTCGCCGGCGTGCTCGTCGTCCTGTGGTTCAGCTCCGCGTACTGGTTCTTCGGCCAGTCCGGGTACGTGGGCTACTGACGTGGCCGCTCCCGAGGTCAGCCGCCGCGCGGTGCTCGAGGGCACGGGCGTCGCTCTCGTGGCCGGGGCGGCGGGGTACGTGGGGTTCGTCGCCCTCGGCCCGCCGCCGGACGCCGGCGACGACCACGGCGGCGACGACGACAGCTCCGGCAAGGGGTCGGGTCCCCTCGCCGCCCTCGCGGACGTCCCCGACGGTGGCGGTCTGGTGCTCCGCGACGAGAAGCTCGTGCTCACCCGCAGCGGCGCGACCGTGCACTGCTTCGACGCCGTCTGCACGCACCAGGGCTGCCTCGTCGGCAGCGTGAGCGGCGGCGTGATCCGCTGCCCGTGCCACGGGAGCGGGTTCGACGCCGCGACCGGCGCCGTGGTGCAGGGGCCCGCGACCGAGCCGCTCGAGACCGTCGACGTCGAGGTCACCGCCAACGGTGAGGTGGTGCGCGCATGAGGACGTTCTGGCAGCGGCTGCCGACGCTCGTGTGGATCGCCGGCGCCGCGGCGACCGCGGGTGCGCTCCTCGCGGCGTTGCGCGGCTGAGCCCCTGTCGGACGTGCGCACCCAGGCGCCACGGGGCCGTCGTCGGGACCCCGAGGGCGCCGCTCAGGACCGACACGCAATTCGGATGGACCACCACTGTCGGGCACCCAAAGCCCCTGATACGTTCACCTCGAAGCGCACGTCAGAAGCGGCAGCAGTGCCGCACGGGAGAGGACCAGCCGATGACCGATGACCTGACCGGACTCGAGGAGACGGGCCCGATCGACTACCTGGTGGTGGCATTCCCCCACGCGAAGCTCACCGGTGAGGCGTTCCCTCTCCTGGTCGACCTGGTGGACCGCGGGATCATCCGCATCCTCGACCTCGTGTTCATCCAGAAGGACGACGACGGCTCGGTCTCCGCGCTCGAGCTCAAGCAGCTGGAGGACGGCGGCGCCGACCTGACCGTGTTCGAGGGCGTCTCGTCCGGCCTGCTCGGTGAGGACGACCTGGCCGAGGCCGCGAACGCGCTCGAGCCCGGTGACGCAGCGGGCGTGCTCGTCTACGAGAACGTCTGGGCCGCCCCGTTCGCCGTCGCGCTGCGCCGCACAGGCGGGCAGCTGGTGGCCGGCGGGCGCATCCCCGTGCAGGCGGTCATCGCCGCGCTGGACGCCACCGACTCCCTCGGCTGAGCCGACCCCACCCACCACGACCAAGGAGCATCACATGCCAGGACTGATCCGCGGCGTCGCGCGCACGGCGGTCGTCGCCGGAACCGCCACCGCCGTCTCCAACCGCGTGTCGCGCCGCCAGGCTGGCCGCTGGCAGTCGCAGCAGGAGGCCGCGGCCCCCCAGCAGCAGTACGCCGAGCCCCAGCCCGTCTACGTCGCGGCGCCCCCGGCCCCGGCACCCGCTGCGGCGCCCGCCGACATGGACGCCAAGCTCGCGCAGCTCGCCCAGCTCGGCGCGCTCCGAGACGCGGGCGTCCTCAGCGACATCGAGTTCGAGGTGCAGAAGAACCGCATCCTCACCAGCTGACGGCAGACTGCCCCGGGCCCGCGTGTCGGGCCCGGGGCGGTCAGCCCTCCGGTACCGAGTCAGTCAGCCTGGCGGCACCCTGGCCACCGTCAGCACGATGAGCGGGCTCTGTTCCATCATCAGCTCCACGTCGTCCCTACCCCATCGCCGGGCGGCCGCCTCGATGAGCCGACGCCGCTCCCCCGGGTCGTCGACCACCCGAGCCGTCGCCGGGACGTCGGCGGTCACGCCGCGCTTGAGATGCACGACGACGTGCGGGTCCGCCTCGATGTTGAGCAGCCACGCGCGCTTGCGCGGGAACGGCTGGCCGGAGATGAACAGCTGCCCGTCCAGCTCGTGCAGGAAGATCTCGATCCGCCGAGGCACACCGGAGTGACGGCCTGTGGTCGTCAGGTCGATGACCTGGCTGCGGTGCAGGGCGCTGTCGACGGACGCGGGCATGCGCTCACTGTGCGCCGCGACGGACCTCGCCCGCAATCGGTGTGTCAGCGGCCGGGCGGTGCCGCGGTCGTCTCTCTGACCATGAGCTCGACCGCGACGTGCTCGCGGCGGTTCTGGGGTCGCGGGTTCTCGATGGCGTCGATCAGCAGGTGGATGCCGAACGTCGCCACGTGCGCGAGGTCCTGACGCACGGTGGTGAGGGCCCGCGTGAGGTACGACGCCTCCGGGAGGTCGTCGAAGCCGACCACGCTCACGTCGCCGGGCACGTCCCGCCCCGCGTCAGCCAGCGCACGCAGCGCTCCGATGGCCATCTGGTCGTTGGCGCAGAAGATCGCCGTGACGTCGGGGTCCGCGGCCAGGGTCGTGGCGAGCTCGTACCCGGACCGGGCGCTCCAGTCCCCGTGGAGCACCCGGGGGACGTCGGCGCCGGCCGCGACCAGGGCGTCGCGCCAGCCGTCGAGCCGGAGCCGCGCCGAACGCCACCCGAGCGGGCCGGACAGGTGGTGCACCGTGCCGTGGCCGAGACGCAGCAGGTGCTCGGTCGCATGGCGGCCGCCGGCCCGCTGGTCGGGATCGACCACGATCTCCGCCGACGAGATGCCGTATGCCCCCGACAGGCTCAGCACCGGCAGGTTCCCGATGGCCCCCGGCGCGAGCGTGAACAGCCCGACGGGCTCGTTGACCACGATCCCGTCGACGCCCTGGTCGACCAGCTCGCGCAGCGCGCCCGTGATCGCGTCCGGCTCGTCCTCGAACGTGTTGATGACCGACATCGCGTACCGCGCGCTGCGGATTGCGTGCTCGGCGCCCACCATGAGCGCCGACGGGCCGAAGTCCGTGGACCCCACGGACAGCACGCCGATGGTCCGGCTGCGGCCGAGGACCAGGTTGCGGGCCGCGCGGTTGGGTCGGTACCCGAGCTCCGCGATCGCCCGGTGCACCCGGTCGCGCACCTCGGCCCTGACGTGCGCGTCGCCGTTGATGACCCTCGACACCGTCTTCTGCGAGACCCCGGCGGCCCGGGCGACATCCATCGCGACGACGGGACGCGTCGTGCCCGGCTCGTGGGTCACGAGGCCGACTCCGCTCTGCGGGCGCGGTAGGCGGCGACGTGCGCGCGGTTCGCGCAGCCGTTGACGTCGCAGAACCTGCGCGAGCGGTTGCGGGAGAGATCCACGAGGACAGCGTCGCAGTCCTCCGCCTCGCAGTGCTGCAGGCGGTCGTACTCGTCGCTGCGCACGACGTCGGCCATCGCCATCGCGGTCTCCACCAGGATCACGGTGGCGAGCGGGGCGTTCGGCGCGGTCCCGTGCAGGTGCCAGTCGAACTGGTCGTGGCGGGCGAGGGAGGGCACCGCTCCCCCGCGCGCGAGCATCTCGTTCAGCAGCCCGGCCGCCGCGTCCCGGTCCACGTCCCAGAGCACCGAGATCTGCTCCCGGGCGTCGCGGACCCCCGTCAGCTCCGCGGCGTCGCCGTCGTGCCGCGCCGTGTAGCCCCACCGCGCGTAGTAGTCGGACACGTCGTCGACCGTCGCCATGGCGTCGTGCCCGTCCCGGCGCCGAGCGGTGTTGACCAGCTCGACGGCCGCAGCGATGTTCATCTCGGTGTCAGGTGCGAATACCACTTTGACTCCTGTCGATGGCCGCGGCTACTGTCATGAGTGTAGTCGGACTTGACTCATGACATACCCGGACAGGAGAGCGGCGATGCCCACGACCACCGCGTCGAACCGCACCGCCGGCATCGCCGCGGGGCTCGTCGCGGCCGTGGCGTTCGCCACCAGCGGTCCGGTGGTCAAGCCGCTGCTCGTCGCCGGGTGGTCGCCCGGCGCCGCGATCCTGGTACGCCTCTCGGTCGCCGCCCTGCTCCTGGCCGGTCCCGCGGCGTGGGCCCTGCGCGGCCGCTGGTACGTGCTGCGCGACGAGTGGCGCACGGTGCTCGGCTTCGGGGTGCTCGGCGTGGCCACCGCGTCGACCATGTACTACCTCGCGGTCGACCGGCTGCCCGTCGCCGTCGCCCTGCTCATCGAGTACACCGGGCCCCTGCTGCTGGTGGGCTGGCGGTGGGCGCGGGAGCGGCAGGCGCCGACCCGCGCGACCCTCGTGGGCGCCGCGCTCGCGACCGGCGGTCTCGTGCTCGTCCTCGACCTCACGGGGACCCTGGAGCTCGACCCGATCGGGCTCGCGTTCGCCCTGGTCTCCGCGGTCGGCAACGCCGCCTACTTCGCGCTCACCGGCAAGCCCACCGAGCTGCCCTCGATCAGCCTCGCCGGCGCCGGCATGGCCGTCGGCGCGGTCACGGTCGCGCTCGTCGTCGCCATCGGCATCCTGCCGGTGGCCGCGCCCGACGTCCGCGTCGACCTGCTCGGCGCGCAGGTCCACTGGATCGTGCCGCTCCTGATCGTCGCGACGGTGCCGACCGCCTTCGCGTACGGCGTCAGCGCGGTGTCGGTGCGGCTGCTCGGTGAACGCCTCGCGTCCTTCCTGGCCCTCTCCGAGGTGCTCGTCGCAGTCCTGCTCGCATGGGCCCTCGTCGGGGAGGCGCCCCTCCCGCTGCAGGGCGTCGGGATGGTGCTCGTCGTCGCCGGGATCGCGCTGGTCCGCCGTGGGACGGACGTGCCCGCGCCCGCCGTCCCGGCTCCCCGACCCGTGGTCGACGCGGTCGTCTGAGCTACTCGTCCGGACGTCCGTCCCCGAGCCACCGCGCCAGGCCGCCGAGCCCGACCGCGTAGCGGCCCAGATCCGTCGCCTCCGGGTGGGCCGTGATCACCGTCAGCAGCTGGGCCACCGCGGCGTCGGTCCGACCGGCCTCGGCGAGCGTCAGGGCGAGGAACACGCGCACCGAGTCCGACTCCGGGAACCGCGCACGGGCGTCCTGCAGGACCGCGACGGACTCGTCGAGCCGGCCCAGCCAGCGCAGCGTGCTGCCGTACTGGCACAGGCAGCGCCGCAGGTCGTCGCCGTCCAGACCGAGCGCCAGAGCCCGCTCGTACCGGACGGCCGCCTCGGCCTCGCGTCCGGCCGTGTCGTACGCGCCGGCGACCTCGAGCACGAGGACCGGGTGGTCCGGGTGCGCGGCCAGCAGCCGCTCGAAGTACGCGATGGTCGGCGCCATGTCGCTGCGGTCGCGGGCGGCGTACCCGGYGGCGATGGCGTCCCGCAGGTCGTCCGTGAGTTGGTCCACGCGAGGATCGTGCCAGCCTCGGCTGTGCTCGGCACCGGGAGACCTCCTAGCGTGGGGTCATGCCCCGCACCGTCGCCACCACCCGCACCGTCGACCTGGCCGGACTGCTCGACTTCGTCCGAGACCGGCACCACTTCGTCCTGGTCACCACCCGTGCGGACGGGCGACCCCAGGTGTCGCCCGTCAGCGGCGGCGTGGACGACCAGGGTCGCCTGGTCGTCTCGACCTATCCCGGCCGGGCCAAGGCCGTCAACGCCGCGCGCGACCCGCGGGTGAGCGTCTGCGTGCTGTCCGACGACTTCGGCGACGCGTGGGTCCAGGTCGACGGCGAGGCCGAGGTCCTGCACATGCCGGAGGCCGAGGACGCCCTGGTGGACTACTACCGGTGCATCGCCGGCGAGCACCCCGACTGGCAGGAGTACCGCGCCGCGATGCGCGTCCAGGGCAAGTCGTTGATCCGCATCACGCCGACGCGCTGGGGACCTGTCGCCACCGGCGGCTTCCCTGCTGACGTCGCGGCTCGCCTCGACGGTTGACGCCCTCGCCCGACGGGACGTCCGGCGGGAGACTCGGGACGTGCCCGATCCCACGCCCGAGGAGCCCCTCGCGGAGTACCGCGCCAAGCGGGACCCGTCGCGCACGCCCGAGCCCGTCCCTGCACCCGGGACGGGCACGCCCGCGGGCGAGGGCCGGAGCTTCGTCATCCAGGAGCATCACGCCCGCGCCCTGCACTGGGACTTCCGCCTGGAGCGCGACGGCGTCCTCGTCTCGTGGGCCGTGCCCAAGGGGCTCCCGCAGGACCAGAAGACGAACCACCTCGCGGTCCACACCGAGGACCACCCCCTCGAGTACGCGACGTTCGAGGGTCGGATCGGCGCCGGGGAGTACGGCGGCGGGCAGGTCACCGTCTGGGACCACGGCACCTACGACCTGGTGAAATGGTCGGACCGCGAGGTCCAGGTCGTGCTGCACGGCGAGCGTGTGCAGGGCCGGTACGTCCTGTTCGCCACGCGTCCGAGGGGCAAAGCCGCGGACGCACCGGACGACGGCAAGACCTGGATGGTGCACCGCATGGACCCGCCCACCCAGCCCGACTGGGAGCCGCTGCCGGTCAGCGTGCGGCCGATGCTCGCGGTGCCGGGCGACCTGCCGGCGGACGACGACGGCTGGGCGTACGAGATGCGCTGGGACGGGGGCCGCGCCGTGGCGTACGTCGACGGCGGCCGCGTGCGGCTCGTGTCCGGCGACGACCTCGACGTCACGCGGTCCTACCCGGAGATCGCGGGCATGGGCGAGCAGCTCGGGTCGACGCCCGTGGTTCTCGACGGCGAGCTCGTCGCCCTCGACGCCGGCGGCGCCCCCGACGCCGCTCGCCTGCAGCAGCGCGCGGCCGTCAGCGACGCCGCCCCCGCACGGCGCCTGGCCCGGACCGTCCCCGTCGTCTACCTGGTGGCCGACGTCCTCCACCTCGACGGGCGCTCCACCCTCGCGCTGCCGTACGACGAACGGCGTCGGCTCCTGGAGGGCCTCGGCCTGGCGGGCCCGTCGTGGCAGACTCCCCCGTCCTTCGACGGTCCCGGGGCCGACGTGCTGGCCGCGAGCCGCGAGGGCCGGCTCTCGGGCGTCCTGGTCAAGCGGCGAGCGTCGCCGTATCGCCCGGGCACCCGTTCAGCCGACTGGCTCGCGGTCGACCACGCACGCACGCGGTAGCCGGGCCGTCAGGCCCGCCGACGCCCGCTTCCCGCGACGATCGCGACGCCGATCGCGGCGAGGACGACCTGGAACAGGAGCTCGATCCAGTCGATGCCGTCCGTGGTCTGCACGCCGACCAGCCCGGCCAGCCACGTGCCGATGAGCGCCGCCACGATGCCGACGATGATCGTCACCAGGATGGAGATGTTCTGGCGCCCGCGAACCAGCAGGCGGCCCAGGGCGCCGATGATGGCGCCGATGACGATGGCGGAGATGATGCCTGCGGGGGTCATGAGCGTTCTCCTCGAGTAGTCGTACGAAGCTGCGCCGGCCTGGGCTCGACGGGACACTCGCATGCTGGACCACGGCACGCACCTGCGCACGCCGAGCGGTCACTCGTCGCTGAGGTGCTCCTTGCCCCACAGGGCCGCACTGGTCCGGTCGGCCACGCCGATCTGCCGGAACACGTGCCCGACGTGCACCTTGACCGTGCGCTCGCTGATCCCGAGCGCCCGTCCGATCTGCTTGTTGGCCATGCCCTGACCGAGGAGCCGGAGCACCTGGCGCTCGCGCGCGCTCAGGCGATCGGCGGGCGACTCGGTCCGCGTCGGCAGCAGCGACCGGGCGACGCGGGGGTCGAGCGGCGAGTGGCCCAGGGCCGCGGAGCGCACCGCCGCCACCAGGTCCCGCGGGTCGCAGTCCTTGAGCAGGTACCCGATGGCCCCCGCAGCGAGGGCGTCGGCGACCCGTGCGGTGTCGGAGAACGAGGTGAGGACGACGACGGCGGCGTCCGGTCGGGTCGCGACGATCCGACGGGTCGCCTCGACGCCGTCGAGCACGGGCATCGACAGGTCCATGAGCACGACGTCCGGGTGGAGCGCCTCGGCCAGGTCCACGGCCTGCTGGCCGTCGGCGGCCTGACCGACGACCCGCAGCCCCTCGGCGCCGTCGACGAGCCCGGCCAGGCCCGAGCGGACGAGGTGATGGTCGTCGGCCAGCAGCACCGTGACGTCGTCGTCAGCCATGCGCCCCGTCCGTCCCGTGCATCGTCAGCCTCCATCGGCACCCCCGGCCGGGAGCGGAGCCGACCTCCAGGTGCGCACCCGACGACGCCGCGAGGTCGGCGAGCACGCGCAGACCGAAGTGTCCCTCGGGCGGCTCCCCGAGCACCGTCGGCACGTCGAAGCCGACGCCGTCGTCCTCGACCTGCAGGACGACCGCGCCGTGCTCCCGGCTGAGACTCACGACCACCTGCGACGCGTGGGCGTGCGCGAGCGCGTTGCGGAGCGTCTCCTGCACGACGCGGTAGATCAGGCGCTCCTGATCGGACGACAGATCGCTCGTCCCGTCCGGAGCGAGCTCCAGCCGGACATCGACGCCGCGCGCGGCGAGCCCGCCGACAAGGTCCGTCAGCGCGGCACCCAGGCCGGCGGTCTGCAGGCTCGCGGGGTAGATGTCGACCAGCAGCGAGCGCAGGCCCTTGATGCTCGCGCGCACGGTCGCGGCGGCCTCACGCAGCGGCTCGGCCAGCTCGGGGGCGCTGGACCGCTCGGCCCGTTCCGCGGCCCCGGCCAGGGCGAACGAGGAGGCTGCGAGCTCCTGGACCACGCCGTCGTGCAGCGTCGCGGCGATCCGGCGGCGCTCCTCGTCCGACGCCTCGACGGCGCGCTGCAGCAGGACCTCGCGGTTCTGCTGCGCCCGACGCAGGCGGTCGACCAGCGTCCACAGCACCGGGAGCATCAGCACGACGAACAGGAGCAGGCTGGTCACGGTGATCCCCGCGAACCCTCGCCACAGCGCGGTGGACCGCTCGGTGACCACGTCGTACCGGCTGTAGGTCTCGAACAGCAGCGGCGTGCCGTCCGGCGTCCAGACGGGCCGGTACACCTCGAGCAGCTTGCCCTGCCCGCGCTCGTACACGTTCTCCGGGCGGTCGAGGTCACTCACCTCCGCCTCGGTGGTCGGCTCCTCGAGCACCGCCGCCTCGTCCTCGCCCAGCGGGAACACGCGACCCATCAGGCGCTCGTCGTCGGAGTACACGATCCGGCCGTCGGCGTCCCAGACCTTGACCCGCACGACCGCGTCCCCCAGCACCGCGTCGTGCACCGCCACGTCCAGGGCGGCGACCGCCTCCGGGTCCGACGCGACGATGCCGTCCTGCAGCACCGGCTGGACGATCGCGTCGGCGACGAGGTCCGTGCGCCTCGCGGCGTCGTTCACGGACTCCTGCTCGGCGATCCGCCGGCTCGCCGTCAGGCCGAGCAGCACGACGACGGCCAGCACCACCAGCGCCGCCGCGACGAGCTGACCGAACACGCGCCACGTCCGCACCGGCGGCTGAGCCCCGCCGTCGACGACCCGCTCGCCGCGACCGAGGGTGACCCAGGTCGGGTCGGGACGCTCGTCGGCCGGGGGCACGCCGCCCACCCTAGGGGCACCCGCCCTGAGCCCCGGCGAAGGGTCACCGGGGCTCACGCGAGGTCGCTCGGTCGGCTCAGTCGTCGCTGCCATGTCCGCCGTGGTCGTCGCCCGCGTCGTGCCCCGAGCCGTCGTCGGAACCGCCGCCCGAGGAGCCTCCGTGGTCGTCGCCGGCGTCGTGCCCGGAGCCGTCGTCGTCGGCCGCGGGCGCCGGTGCCGGCGCGGCACCGCCCCCGTTCGCGGCGCGGTCGTCGCCCGGCTCCGTGCGGTCGTCCCGGTCGACGAGGCCGCCGTGGTCGTCGACCGTGGCGGCCGGAGTCGGGATCGCGGCGGCGGGTGACGGGCTCGTCGTCGCGCCGCCCTGGGTCGCGCGGTCGTCGCCGGGCTCGGTGCGCAGGTCGCGGTCCGTCGCGCCGCCGTCGTCGTCGACCACGACGGCCTGGCTCGGCGGGTCGACCGGGACGGACGGGCTCAGGCTCGGGTTGCCGGCGAGGCCCACGGCCGCGGGGACAACGGCCAGCATCGCGGCCCCGGTGAACAAGAGCAGGCGCTTCATGAGAACTCCTCGGTCGGCCATCTGGTGAGGAGTCCTTTCTCCCGCACCCGAGGTCGGCCCCACCATCGGACCTTGGTACTAGTACCCGCCGCCGGATCTAGGCTGGCACCGACGACGACAAGGGGAGATCGCATGCCGACCGGTTCGGTGACCCAGGCCTCCGTCGGCGACGTGCTCGCCGACCTGGCCGCGCTGGAGGACCCGAAGATCCGCGCGGTGAACGCACGGCACGGCGACGACCACGGGGTCAACCTCACCAGGCTGCGCGCGGTCGCCAAGGGCCTCAAGACCGACCACGAGCTGGCCGGGCAGCTGTGGGCCACCGGCGACACCGCGGCCCGTCTGGTCGCGATCCTCATCAGCCGGCCCAAGCAGTACACGGCGGCTGAGCTGGACGCCATGCTGCGCGCGGCCCGCGTGCCCAAGGTGCACGACTGGCTGATCAGCTACGTCGTCAAGAAGAGCCCGCACGTCGAGGACCTGCGCGCGGCGTGGTTCGCCGACGCCGACCCGCTGGTCGCCAGCGCGGGCTGGGCGCTGACCAGCGACCGCGTGGCGAGGTCCCCGGAGGGGCTCGACCTCCCCGCCCTCCTCGACCTCGTCGAGGCGCAGATGAAGGACGCGCCGGACCGCCTGCAGTGGGCCATGAACGAGTGCCTGGCCACCATCGGCATCCATCACCCCGAGCTCCGCGCCCGCGCGCTCGGCATCGGCGAGAGCCTCGAGGTCCTCAAGGACTACCCGACGCCACCCGGCTGCACCTCCCCCTACGCGCCGATCTGGATCACCGAGATCGTCCGTCGCCAGGCGCAGGCGTAGCCGTCGGGTGGGGTTCGCGTCCACGATGTCCGCATGAAGATCAGGCGGCAGGTCGTCGTGTTCGATGCGGCGGACATCGTCGTCGAGAGCGCGTTCTGGGCCGCGCTGCTGGGCGGCACGGTGATCGTGGAGGACGACTGGCACTCGGTGATCGTCGACGGCGAGCCGCGGGTCGACGTGCAGCTCGCCCCGAACCACGTGCGGCCCGACTGGCCGGACGGCGAGCAGCAGCAGGTCCACCTCGACCTGTACGTCGACGATTTCCAGGCCGCCCACGAGCACGCCCTCGCGGTCGGCGCGGTGCTGCTGAAGGCCGCGGACGACTTCTCCACCCCCGACGGTTTCCAGGTCTACGCCGACCCGGCCGGCCACCCGTTCTGCCTCTGCTGGGGTCCGTGAACCCCGAGATCAGCGGCCCAGGCTCTCTCGGAGCTGACCGAGCCACTGCGTCCCCAGCGCGCGCCCGTCCGGGAACTGGTCGTCGCGATCCCAGCGCCACGCGGTGATCATCGCCAGCACCAGGGAGCGGCACACCCGCAGCAGCCCGTGATCGACGCCCGGGTAGAGGTCGGCCACCTCGGCGGGCGCATGGGCGAGGTCGAACTCGACCGGGCCGCGGCAGCACGTCTCGAGGTCGATGAACAGCACACTGTCCTTCGTCGTCAGCAGGTTGCCCGGGTGCGGCTCGCCGTGCAGCAGCTGCTCGGCGGGACCGCGCTCGGCGATCCTGCGACGCAGGGTTCGCAGGGCCCAGGCGAGCAGCGCCCGGTCCGCGTCGCCGAGCGAGGGCGTGCGGTCGCGGCTCGCCACGAGCCGCCGGGCCGTCCCGACCCTGTCGGAGAAGTGCGGCGTGGCGACGTCGACCGTGCGCATCCCGKCATGGAGCCGCGCGAGGGCGTGGGCGTAGTCGACCGGCGCGACCTCCCGGGGCGCCACGGGTTCGTAGTACGTCCACAGCGTGACCACGAAGCCGTCGCGCTCGTAGACGAGCGGCTCGGCCCGTGGCTCGAGTGCAGCCACGGGGCTGCCGGCCTCGGCGAGCTGCAGAGCAAGGTCGATCTCGAGCTGAGCGACCTGGTGCGCGGCCGGCGCCACCCGGGCCAGCACGTCGCACGGCACCAGTCGCAGCGTGAGCTTGTTCGAGTCGTGGAGCACGATCGCGTCGTCGACCGTCAGACCGAGCGACGATGCGACCGACGTTGCCGCTGCCACGGCACGGCGAACCTGGGAGGCCTCCATCGTCAGCTCGTCGTCACCGGCCCGGGCGGGCCCGCTCGACATCCGTGGGCAACGTCGTCTCGGTGGCGAGTGCGTCGGCATCCATGGCTCCAGCCTGCCCGTCGTGGCTGCTCCCGCGCTGGACAAGAAGAGAAGTCGTCGAGATTCGTTGTCGGCGGCTGCTGGCTAGGGTGAGGACTGGCGGGACGTCGTCGACGATCTGGGTGGCAACGTGATGACCGCGGGGCCGGACGATCCACGAGGGGGCGCGATCGTCGACGCGCTGGTGTCCCTGCTGCAGCGCACACACCTCGCACCGCCCGACCGGCTCCCGGACTTGGCCGACGCAGCGCTCTCCCACCTCGACGCGAACGCCGTGATCTTCCTCGCGGACTACAGCGACACGGTGCTCGTCCCCATGGTGGGCGCCGCTCACGCGCGTCCCGACCTGCTGGCCGTCGACTCCACCCTCGCGGGGCGCGCGTACCGCCTGCTCACCGTGCAGAGCACCGTGGTCGACGGCGAGCCGCTGATCTGGATGCCGATCATCGACGGGGTCGAGCGCCTCGGGGTCCTGCGAGTCACGGTGCCGGACCCGGGCTTGGCCGCCGACGACGCGTTCCTGCACGACCTGTGGTCGTTCGCGCACCTGCTCGGCCACCTGGTCTCGGTCCTCGACGACTACGGCGACGCCATCGACGCGGTGCGTCGTCAGACGCCGAGGACGGTCTCCGCGGAGCTCATCTGGCAGCTGCTTCCGCCCCTGACGTCGGGGACCGACAAGGTCGTCATCAGCGGTCGGCTGGAACCCGCGTCCGAGGTCGGCGGGGACGTGTTCGACTACGCGTTCTCCGACACCCGGGCGCATTTCGCGATCTTCGACGCCACCGGCCACGATCTGCGCTCGGGCCTCGCCGCCGCGACCGCGCTCGCCGCGTACCGCAACTCTCGTCGCCAGGGCCACGGGCTGTTCGAGCAGACCGAGGCGGTCCACCGAGCGGTCGCTGCCGAGTTCGCCGGTCAGACCTACGCGACCGGAGTCATGGGCACGCTCGAGCTCGACACGGGCGAGCTGCGCTACGTCGCGGCCGGCCACCCACCGCCCCTGCTGCTGCGGCGAGGTCACGTGGTCAAGACCCTGGAAGCCGGGCGTCGCGCCCTGCTGGGTCTCGACAGGGTGGCCGCCGACGTCGCCGAGGAATGGCTCGAACCCGACGACGTCCTCGTCCTGTACACCGACGGGATCACCGAGGCCCGTGACGCGGACCGCCAGTTCTTCGGGCTCGACCGGCTCGTGGACTTCCTCGAACGGGAGGCCGCCGACGGCGTCCCCCTGCCCGAGATCGTCCGACGGGTGGGGCGTCGGATCCTGGAGCACCAGAACGGTGTCCTCCAGGACGACGCGACCATGCTGCTGATCCAGTGGACCTCCAGCGGTCAGAAGGCGCTCGAGCCGACCCCCGAGTAGGGCGCGGTGCGCCCTCGACGGGCGGCGTCCGACGCACGGACGGGATAGCGCAGGTGCGTCACGCCCACTCCCTGGATCACCGTCGGGCTGCCCAGGGTGGCGGGCGTGCCAGCCAGGTGGTCGAAGAGCCGCACCCCGGACCCCAGGAGCAGCGCGGCGATGTCGACGGAGATCTCGTCGAGCAGACCGGCGTTGAGCAGCTGCTGGATGGTGTCGGCGCCGTGCACCCCGACGTTCTTCCCCGCGGCGGCGTCCTTCGCCTGGCGCACTGCGCTCTCGAGCCCGTCGGTGACGAAGTGGACGGTCGAGTCGGGCCGCGGCCACCCGGCCGGGATGTCGTGGGTCAGGACGAACGCCGGCCCCCACGAGTGGTTCCCGCCCCAGCCCTGGGCGACCTCGAACGTGCGTCGACCGGTGAGCACGGCACCCAGCCCGGACGTGAGACCGCGGATGTGCTCGGCGCTCGGCTCGGACACCGTGAACGTCATGGGCTCCGACCCACCGGTGCGGATCTCGACGTCCCCCGAGGTGTACCAGTCGAACACCTCGGACACTCCGTCGTCGGGGTCGGCGACGAAGCCGTCCAGCGACATGGACATGATGGCCACGACCTTCGTCATCGGATGCTCCTCAGCTCCCGGGTGGTCCCGATGACCACCTTCCAACAGCACCACGAACGGCACCACACCGATCCGACACCCTCCCCGGAATTGGACGTGCCCCAGGCGCGTGACCGCGCCTAGCGTTCGAGGGTGCCGTGCCGCCTGACCGCCCTCACCGTCGACGCCCTCGATCCCGCGCGCCTGGCCGACTTCTGGGCCGCGGCGCTCGGACGCGACGTGGTCGGGGACCGTCGGGAAGCCCTGGTGCCCGGCTCCGAGACGCAGCTCGGCCTACGGTTCGTCCCGAGCCGGGAGGCGAAGGTCGGTCGGAACCGGATGCACCTGCACCTCACCAGCACCAGCCCCGCCGACCAGCGGGCGACGGTCGACGCCCTGCTCCGGCTCGGTGCCAGCCACCTCGACGTGGGGCAACGCCCGGACGAGGGGCACGTGGTGCTGGCCGACCCCGAGGGCAACGAGCTCTGCGTGATCGAGCCCGGCAACGCCTTCCTCGCCGGCTGCGGGTTCTTCGGCGAGCTCACCTGCGACGGCACCCGGGACGTCGGCCTCTTCTGGGCCGACGTGCTGGGCTGGCCCCTCGTGTGGGACCAGCACGAGGAGACCGCCGTCCAGTCGCCGCACGGCGGCACGAAGGTCTCGTGGGGCGGTGAACCCGTGCCGCCGGTGCACGTCAGGAGCCGCCAGCGGTTCGATCTCGCCCTCGTCGGCGCCGACCTCGGTGGGGAGGTCGACCGGCTCACGTCGCTCGGAGCCGCGCGACTCAGCACCCTCAAGGACGGCGCGGTCGAGCTGGCCGATCCCGACGGCACCGAGTTCCGCCTGCGCGTCGCGCGGGAGGGACCCCTGGGATCTCCCCAGGGACCCCCTGACCTGCATTGACGGACCACTTCGGGGCGGCCCGCCGGACCGTCCGTGGCCGCATCGAGGAGGGTCGTCTTGCCGATGCCCGCCTCGCCGCGGACGTGCAGCGTGCCAAAGCCCAGGTCAGAGGCGGTTTCGAGCACTACTTCGGCGCGGTCAGCCCCGCGTCGCGGGCGACGACCACCGCCTGGGCGCGGTCGCGCAGCTCGAGCTTGGCGAAGACGTGGCGCACGTGCGTCTTGACGGTCGCCATGCTGATGAACAGCGCGTGCGCGATCTCGGTGTTGGACCGGCCCGCACCGATGAGGGCCAGGACCTCTCGCTCCCGCTCGCTGAGCTCGGCGAGACCCGGCGGCAGGCGCTCGGGGACCGGCGGCCGCGCCGCGAAGTGGTCCATCATCCGTGCCAGCACAGCCGGCGCGACGACCGGCTCGCCCGCCTCGGCGCGGCGCACCGCATCGACGAGGCCCTCGGACGTCACGTCCTTGAGCAGGAAGCCGACGGCTCCGGCGCGCAGCGCGTCGACCACATTCTGGTCGACGTCGAACGTGGTGAGCGCGATGACGCGCGCGCCTCCGTCGGCGACGATCCGACGGGTCGCCTCGACGCCGTCCGTGCCCGGCATCCGCAGGTCCATGAGCACCACGTCCGGGCGCAGCCGCGCGGCGGCCTGCACCGCCGCCTCGCCGTCGCGCGCCTCCCCGACGACGTCGACCCCCGCGAGCTCGAGGATCATCCGCAGCCCCTGGCGGACCAGGTCCTGGTCGTCGACGACGAGGACCCGGGTCACCGGGCACCGTCCGCCGGCACGACCATCCGCACCACGAAGTCGCCGCTGTCCACCCCGGCCTCGAACGTGCCGCCGAGCAGCTCCGCGCGATGCCGCATCCCCGTGAGCCCGCGACCCGGGACCGGCACACCCGCGGGAGCGCCCGCGTTGACGGACTCGACCGCGACCTCGTCGGGCATCCAGGTCACCGTGATGGCGGCCGCGTTCCCCGCGGCGTGCCTGCCCGCGTTGGTCAGGCACTCCCGGACCACCCGCGCCACGGCACCCGTCGCCGGTGACTGGTCGGGCCACGGCTCCCCGTGCACGGTCAGAGTGTGGGCGATTCCCGCGTCGGCCGCCCGCCGGGACAGCTCGGCCACGTCCTCGGTACCGTCGCGGCGGTCACCGTCGGGTGACAGGACGCCGAGCACGCCCCGGATCTCCGTGAGCGTGCGGTGGGCCGTCGTCCGGATCGCCTCGACGGGCGCCTCGGCGCGCGACGGGTCGAGCCGCAGTGCCGCGTGGGCCGCCTCGGCCTGGATGGCGATGAGCGTGACCTCGTGCCCGACGACGTCGTGGAGCTCCTGCGCGATCCGGGCCCGCTCCGCGCCCACCGCCGACTCCTCGGCTCGCCGGCGCTCGTCGCGCAGCTCGTCGGTGAGCCGCGCGAGGCGCGCGTTCTGGTCCCGCAGGCGCGCGACCACCTGCCCGACGAGCACGGGTGCGACCACCGCGAGGACACCGCCGACGGCCGCCACGGGCGGTTCGGGCCCGAGCAGCGTGCCGAGGACCGACGCGACCACCGCCCACACGGTGGTGAGCACGACCGCCCGGCGCGGCGACCCGTGCGTGCCGAGCGCGAAGAACTGCAGGAGGACCGCGACGAAGCCGAGCAGCGGGTAGCCGTCGAGCGGGATGAACCAGAAGGCACTCGAGACGAGCGCCGACTCGACCGGCCGGGTGCGCCGCCAGGCGAGCGGGAGCATCGACCCGAGGACGTAGAGGACACCGAGCGGACCGTCGGTCAGCGGCGCGACGATCGTCTGCACCAGCCCGGTGACGACGAATGCGGCCGCGAGAGCAGCGTCGAACCGCGTCGTGCCCGCCTTGGCGAGCCACCGGTCCAGCGCGCTGTTCACAACCGTGAGCGTACGAGCAGGTCGCGGCGCTGCGCCTCACCCCGAGGGCTGACCGCCGAGTCGTCCCGGGCTGAGCGCAGAAGCGGCCCACGGGTCGATGTGGCGACCGCTCGCGGATTCCTAGCGTCGGCCGTGCCGGCTGACTCGCCGGACCCACTATCGGCCCAGCCGGGCCCGACCGAAGGACACCCCGATGACCACCCTGACCCACGACACCACCGCCGTGACGCCACGCCGGGCCACGCTCGACGTCGGCCGGATCAGCACCCGGATCGGCCTCGCGTTCCCCATCTGCCAGGTCGTCGTCATGATCGCGATGGCCCTGTTCGTGCTCCCGAACGGCTCAGCCACCGGCCCGGCGCTCGAGCGCGGCGCCCACATGCTCGACGGCTACACGGCCTACAAGGTGGGCAACTTCGTCTTCATGATCTCCGGGATGCTCCTGCTCGGCTTCCTCGGTGCGGTGCAGCTGCGCCTGCGCCGGGCCGACGGCACGGGAGTCCTCGCCACCGTCGGCGTCGCGGCCGGCACGCTGCTGGCCCTGATCTGGCCGCTCGCCGGCGTGCTGCACGACGTCACGCTGGAGGCGGCCGCCGCCGGCGGGGACCTGCGCACCTTCGCCGGCTGGGACGCGATCGCGCCGTTCTCGCTCGCCTTCTCCGTCTTGCCCCGCGTGTTCTTCATCGGCGCCATCGTGCTCGGGCTGCGGGCCGAGAACGCGGCGCCCTGGCTGCGTCGCACGGGTGCCGCCCTGATCCCCGTCAGCCTCGTCGGCAGCGCGACCCTGACGGTCGGAGGGCTCTTCCCCGTGCTGGCCCTGAGCACGATCGCGTTCGAGCTGTGGATCGGCGCGCTCGCCTGGCACTGGCTGCGCCACCGCCCGACCGTGTAAGGGGCGCACGGCGGCCAGGACGGGGGTAGCGCGGTGATCTGCACAGGTGCAGATCACGCGCGGCGACGTTCGTGTCGCTCGCTGGCGACCTGGCCCGCAGTC
The DNA here is from genome assembly GCF_056406355.1 of Cellulomonas sp. P1_C4. NCBI lineage: Bacteria > Bacillati > Actinomycetota > Actinomycetes > Micrococcales > Cellulomonadaceae > Cellulomonas > Cellulomonas sp. P1_C4. The sequence goes on from NZ_JBFUAI010000010.1 coordinate 154,169, forward strand.
AGCAAGACCATCGCAGCGACAGTCCACCAGTTGCCGACGAGGGCGGCAGCGATGCCGACCAACGCTGCGACGACGACCCAGCCGTCCGCGACCTGCTCATCGCCCCACTATGGCGGGCCTCGCCCCATCGCGGGCGGTGTCGCGAGTCGGCGAGCGACCGCGGCACGGGCGGCGTAGCGTCGATCGCCCAGCGTGATGCAGCCGCACTGGCCGATGGCGAGCCCTATCGAGGTGCCATGCAGCTGCTGCCGCAGACCATCGAGGTTCTGCGACGACTCGGCGAGTCGTCGGACACCGACCTCGTCGCCGTCGTGGCCGACGCGGGTGACCGAGTCGCGGCCGAGGTGCCGTCGTGTCTCGGTTTCAGCTACTGCCTGGGCGCCGAGGACCTCACCTTCACGGTGGTCGCGACGGCCGAGGACTCGGCCGTCATGGACTCCGCCCAGTACCTGGACGACGGTCCGTGCCTGCATGCGGGGCGCGAGGACGTCGTCGTCGGGATCGACGACATCCTCGACGAGGACCGGTGGCAGCAGTTCGCGTCCACCGCAGCCGGCCGCGGCGTCCGCAGCTCGCTGTCGCTGCCCGTCCTGGACCACGGGACGCTCATCGGCACCGTGAACTTCTACGCGGCACGACCGCGAGCGTTCCGCGGCCACGAGGCTCAGCTCGCCACGATCGTCGGGGCCAGCGCTCACGAGGCCATCTCGAACGCGGACCTCGCCTTCCGCTCGCTGGACGACGCAGTCGTCGCGCCCGCGCACCTGGAGGAGCTCGCCGTGATCGACCAGGCGCTCGGGATCCTCGCCCACTCCCGACGCATCGGCATCGACGAGGCCCGGACGGTCTTGCACAGCGCGGCCGCGCGGGCCGGGCTCCAGGACGCCGACGTCGCCCGGACCGTGGTGGGCGCATGACTGACAACCGCGAGGAGGAGTCGACCATGAACGAGACCGCCCGGATCCACGCGATCACCGAGCTCCAGACCTTGCTGCTGGGCACCGCCGGCGTCGAGGAGTTCGTGGAGGGCGTCGCCCAGGCCGCCGCGCGTAACGTCGGCACCGCGACCTCGGCCACGATCACCTTGCGCCGCGACGGGCGCCCCACACTGGTCGCGGCGAGCGACCCGCCGGCCGCGCTGTGCGACGAGGTCGAGTACGCCGCCGACGACGGACCGTGCCTGACGTCCATCGACGTCGGTCACCTCGTGCACGTCCCGGACATCGAGCTCGACACCCGATGGCCGCAGTGGCGGGCCGCGGCGCGGGCCAACGGCTACGCCTCGGCGGCCGCGCTCCCCCGCAACGTGCGCCCCGGCGTGCACATCGCCCTCAACCTGTACGCAACTGAGGCGCACGCCTGGGACGACGCAGCGATCGCCGTCGCCGACATGTACGCCGACGAGATCGCGCGGACCGTGGCCCTGTGCCTGCGCAGCACGGACCAGGTCGAGATGAACGCCGACCTGCGCGCCGCGCTCGTGTCCCGGGCGGTGATCGACCAAGCCATCGGGGTGGTCATGGCGGAGAACCGCTGCACCTCTGACGAGGCCATGACCATCCTGCGCAGCGCGTCCCGGCATCGCAAGGTGAAGCTGCGCGAGGTCGCGGCCGTCATCGTCGAGGCCGTCACCGGCAGCCCGCCCCGGGAGCACGACACGTTCCGGCAGCGGGTGTAGCGGCCGCCTCGGGTGGCGGGCCTCACACAGCGGGCTTAACGTCCGTGGTGCTGGTCGACGAACGTCGGCCGGCAGACCGTCGCCCGGGACAGGACACGTCGCCGGACATGGGACTAGGTGTGCAGCGCCGCGTTGCGCGCACACCGCGGACAGCTGGAACCCCGGGAGCGCCATGGGCGCCCCGATCACCCATGCGGACGGTCGCGTGGCAGAAGGCCCGCGACGACCTCGACTCCCCTCTCGGCCTCGTCGCGCCCTCGCGTCGCAGGTCGGTCTCGACGTCTCCGTCCGCCAGACCATGCGAAGCGAGCGACACCATGACTGACGACTACACCAGCAGCTACCCCCGCACCGGCGAGCCGCGCAGCACGACCGACGCCGCGAAGGAGCAGGCCAGCAATCTCCAGGGCAAGGCCGCCGACGCCGGCGGCCACCTGCTCGGCGAGGCGAAGGACGAGGCCGCCGCCGTGACCCAGGAGGCTCGCCGGCAGCTCGGCGACCTCTGGTCGCAGGCCCGCGACGAGATCTCCGGCCAGGTCAGCACCCAGCAGAGCCGGCTCGCCGGCGGATTGACGACCGTCGGCGGCCAGCTGACCCAGATGGCGTCGGCACCGGTCGAGCAGAACCTCGCCACCGACATCGCTCGAGAGATCGGCGACAGGGTCACCTCGCTCGGCCGCTGGCTGGACGACCACGGTCCCGACGAGGCTCTCGACGAGGTCCGCGTCTTCGCCCGTCGTCGGCCGGGGACCTTCCTGGTCATCGCCGCCGGCGCAGGCGTCGTCCTGGGACGCCTCACCCGCGGACTCAAGGACGCTCCGTCCGCGCGGCCGACGAACACCCCGCCCGCCATCCCGACGCGGTCGACCACGATGCCGCCGCCCGCGTACGCCGACCCGATCGACGAGCCGCGGTTCGCCGACCAGACCGTTCTCCCGGACGACGACGCGGCCCCTGTGGTCCGCACTCCCGCCTGGGACCCGCGATGACCGAGCCGCTGGGCGCTCCCCCGCGCCAGTCGGTCGGAGACCTGCTGGGTGACGTCACGCGCGACATCTCCACGCTCCTGCGCCAGGAGGTCGAGCTGGCCAAGGCCGAGGTCCGGCAGTCGGCGAAGCAGGCCGCCAAGGGCGGGTCGATGTTCGCGGGTGCCGCGGTGGCCGGGCACTTCGTCCTGCTGTTCCTGTCGATCGCCCTGTGGTGGGCGCTCGGCGACGCCATGGACTCGTTGGCCTGGTCGGCCGTGATCGTCGCCGCCGTCTGGGCGGTCGTCGCCGCCGTCCTCGCGCTGCGCGGCAAGGCGGAGTCGCGGCGCGTCGCCGGGCTGCCCCAGACCACCGAGTCCGTCAAGAAGATCCCGAATGCTCTGCAAGGACACGAGGAGAAGAACTCATGAGCACCGACCCCGACCAGATCCGCGAGGACATCGAGCGCACCCGCGCCGAGCTCAGCTCGGACGTCGACGCCCTGACCGACAAGGTGAGCCCCACCCAGGTCGCAGCGCGGCAGGCGGACAAGGTGCGCACCGCCGTCTCCGACGCCAAGGACCGCGTCATGGGCGGCGCCGACACCGCCGGGTCGGCCGCCTCCAGCGTCGGCGACGCGGCCGCGCAGCTGCCGCACGCCGCCAAGGACAAGACCCGCGGCAACCCTCTCGCCGCGGGTCTGATCGCCTTCGGCGCCGGGTGGCTGCTCTCGTCCCTGCTCCCCAGCACCCGCCAGGAGCAGCAGCTCGCGCAGACGGCCAAGGAGCAGGCGGCTCCCCTGGTGCAGGAGGCCAAGGACGCGGCCCAGGAGCTGGCCGACAACCTCCGCCAGCCTGCCCAGGAGGCGGCAACGGCGGTCAAGGACCGGGCGACCGAGGCCGGCGCCACCCTGCGCGACGAGGGCAAGTCTGCTGCGGCCGACCTGCGCTCGGACGCGACAGACGCGGCCGACACCGTCCGCGGCACCCACGCGGCGGACGGCGGCCAGACCGGCTACTAGGAACCCTCGCGGCGGGGCACAGCGCGGTGCCCCGCCGCGTGGTCGCAGTGCACCGACCACGAGCGGAGGACACGTCGATGACTCACGACACCCGCAGCACGCGCAGCACCGAGAAGGCCACCGCCCCGGCGCCCGAGGACCCGCGCAAGCCGGACTCGCCCGACGACATCACCAAGCGGTCCTGGCAGTACGTCACCCGCAAGACGCTGCGGGAGTTCGGCCACGACCAGTGCACCGACCTGGCCGCCGCGCTCACCTACTACGCGGTCCTCGCGATCGCCCCGGCCCTCCTGGCCGTCATCTCGGTCCTCGGCCTGGTGGGCGACCCGCAGAAGATGGTCGGCGACGTGCTCAAGATCGCCGGCGACGTCGGCGTCTCGTCCGTCGACGACACCCTGAAGCCGATCCTGACCCAGCTGACCGAGGCGCCCGCGGCCGGCTTCGCGCTCATCCTGGGGCTGGTGCTGGCGCTGTGGTCGGCCTCCGGCTACGTCGCCGCGTTCAGCCGCGGCATGAACCGGGTCTACGAGATCGACGAGGGCCGCCCGATCTGGAAGCTGCGCCCCGTCCTGCTCCTCGTCACCGTGATCCTCGTCGTGCTCGCGGTGGCGATCGTCGTGGCCGTGGTCCTGTCCGGCGGCATCGCGCG